>NZ_JBVIGA010000013.1:85018-241578 GCF_055571035.1 Streptomyces malachitofuscus
GGGTGGGGAGGGGGGGGGGGGGGGGGTGTGGCGGTGTTCTCTGCCCCCCCCCCCTCCCCCCCCCCCCCCCCCCCCCCCCCCCCCCCCCCCCCCCGCACGGCTTCAGCGGCTTTCGTGCTTCAGCCGGTCCTTCGCCTCCGTGGCGATCACGGCTGCCTGGATGCGACGCTCCACGCCGAGCTTGGCCAGCAGCCGGGAGATGTGGTTCTTCACCGTCTTCTCGGCAAGGTAGAGCCTCTGGCCGATCTGGCGGTTGGTGAGGCCCTCGCCGATGAGGGCCAGGATCTCCTGCTCCCGCCCGGTCAGTCCCGGGAAGACCTCCGGCTCGGGTTCCGGCTGCTGTTCCTGACGCAGCCGGGCCATCACGCGGGCCGTGGCGCTCGGGTCGAGCAGCGACTGTCCGCCGGCCACCGTACGCACGGCGGACACCAGGTCCGAGCCCCGGATCTGCTTCAGCACGTATCCGGACGCCCCGGCCATGATCGAGTCCAGCAGGGCCTCCTCGTCGTCGAACGAGGTCAGCATCAGACAGGCCAGTTCGGGCATGCCCGAGCGCAGCTCGCGGCACACGCTCACGCCGTCCCCGTCCGGGAGCCGGACGTCGAGCACGGCCACCCGCGGGCGCAGGGCGGGGACGCGGACCAGAGCCTGCTCGGCGGTGGCGGCCTCCCCGACCACCGTGATGTCCGGCTCGTCGTTCAGCAGGTCGCGCACCCCGCGCCGGACCACCTCGTGGTCGTCCAGCAGGAAGACCCGAATCGGGTTGTCGGGGCCGAGCTGCTCGCCGTCCGCCATGTGATGCTCCTCTTCCGCACTGTCCGGATTCCCTGTCTGTCACCGAAGATCTTCGGTCATCCCGGTCCGAAGGGCCAGGGCCGCCGGGTCCACCGTCCCGGCGCCGTGTTCCGCACGCCCCCGTGCCTGGGCCGATCGGCCTTCCCTCTGAGGACGTACAGCACCTGCCGCCGCACCGCGCGGCGGCCGACGCTGGTGATGCACCGTACAGACGGAGCATGGAGGATGAGGAGCATCCGATGAAGGCAGCAGTCGTCCGGTCCTTCGGCGAGCCGCTGGTGATCGAGGACCGTCCGGACCCCGAGCCCGGCCCCGGTCAGGTCCTCCGCCTGGAGGCGTCCGGGCTGTGCCACACCGATATCCACGCCGCGCACGGTGACTGGCCGGTCAAGCCCGGCCCGCCGTTCGTACCCGGTCACGAGGGCGTCGGCATCGTCGAGGCACTCGGGGACGGAGTGACCCATCTGTCCGCCGGGCAGCGGGTGGCCGTGCCCTGGCTGGGCTGGGCCTGCGGGCGGTGCGAGCACTGTCTGTCGGGCTGGGAGACGTTGTGCGAGCAGCAGCAGAACACCGGCTACAGCGTGAACGGAGGGTACGCCGAGAAGATGCTCGCCTCCGCCGACTTCGCCGCACCGGTCCCCGACGGCATCGACCCGCGCGATGCGGCCCCGCTGACCTGCGCCGGCGTGACGACGTACAAGGCGCTGAAGGTCGCCGGCGTGCGCCCGACCCAGCTGGTGGCGATCTCCGGGGTCGGCGGCCTCGGTCATCTGGCCGTGCAGTACGCGAAGATCGCCGGAGCCACCGTCGCCGCGATCGACGTCACCGACGACAAGCTCGCACTCGCGCGTGAGCTGGGCGCGGACATCCTGATCGACGCGCGCGAGGAGGACCCCGCCGAAGTGCTCAAGCGACACGGCGGCGCCCACGCGGCGGTCGCGCTGGCCGTGAACGCACAGGCGTTCGCCGCCGTGTACGGCGGTCTCCGGCGCGGCGGCAAGCTGGTCATGGTCGCCCTTCCCGCCGGCGGCACGATCCAGGTGCCGATCTTCGAGACCGTGCTGAACGGCACGAGCGTCATCGGTTCCATCGTGGGCACCCGGCAGGACCTGCACGAGGTGTTCCAGTTGCACGCCGCCGGGCGTACCAGGGTGATCTACGAGACGCGGCCCCTCCACACCGTCAACGAGTCCATCGCCGAGGTTCTGAACGGACAGATCAAGGCCCGCATCGTCTTCGAGATGTGACCCGACAAGGCAGCCGGAAGGAAACACCGCCATGGTCCGTTACGTGTACGCGTTCACCGAGGGCGGCCGGGACATGGCCGACCTGCTCGGCGGCAAGGGCGCCAATCTGGCCGAGATGACCCGCCTGGGTCTGCCGGTGCCGCCCGGCTTCACCGTGACCACCGAGGCCTGCCGGGCCTTCCTCGGCACCGGCAGTGAGCCGGCCGGTCTGGCTCGCGAGATCTCGGATCATCTGGCCGGGCTGGAGGAGGCCGCAGGGCGGCGCCTGGGGCAGCCGGACGACCCGCTGCTGCTCTCGGTCCGCTCCGGCGCCCGCTTCTCCATGCCCGGCATGATGGAGACGATCCTCGACATCGGTCTCAACGACGACTCCGTGCGGGGCCTGGCGAAGTCCTCCGGCAACGAGCGCTTCGCCTGGGACTCCTACCGACGACTGCTGCAGATGTTCGGCAGCACCGTCATGGGCGTGGACGGCACCCTGTTCGACGAGGCCATGGCGGGCCTCAAGCAGGCCCGCGGCGCGGCCGACGACCTGGGACTGGACGCAGCCGATCTGTCCGCGCTGGTCGAGACGTACAAGGAGCTGATCCGCCGGGAGACCGGCGAGGCCTTTCCGCAGTCCCCGGCCGAGCAGCTGCAGCGCGCGGTGCTGGGCGTCTTCCATTCGTGGAACGGCGAACGCGCACGGCTGTACCGCCGCCGTGAGCACATCCCCGACGACCTCGGCACCGCGGTCAACGTGCAGATCATGGTGTTCGGCAACCTCGGCCCCGACTCCGGCAGCGGCGTCGCCTTCACCCGCGACCCGGCCACCGGCCGGACCGGTGTGTACGGCGACTACCTGGCCAACGCGCAGGGCGAGGATGTGGTCGCCGGTATCCGCAACGCACTGCCGCTGGACGAACTCCGCCGGTTGAACCCCGAGGCGTTCGACCGGCTGAGCGACCACATGGCGACGTTGGAGGCCCACTACCGCGACCTGTGCGACGTCGAGTTCACCGTGGAGCGGGGCCGGCTGTGGATGCTGCAGACCCGGGTCGGCAAACGTACCGCCGAAGCCGCCTTCACCATCGCCGCCGAGGTGGCCGACGAAGGGCTCATCACCGCCGACGAGGCGCTGGCCCGAGTCACGGGGGACGGACTCGCCCGGCTGATGTTCCCCCGGTTCGACGCCTCCGCGGTCGGTGACCCGCTCGCGCGCGGCATCCCGGCCTCCCCCGGGGCCGCCGTGGGCGCCGCGGTGTTCGACTCGGCCGAGGCGGTCCGGCGGGCCGCCGCCGGAGAGAAGGTGGTCCTCGTGCGCGAGGAGACCAACCCGGACGACCTGCCCGGCATGGTCGCCGCCACCGCCGTGCTCACCAGCCGCGGCGGTAAGACCAGTCATGCGGCCGTCGTCGCCCGCGGCATGGGCAAGGTCTGCGTGTGCGGTGCCGAGCAGATCACCGTCGACCTGCGGCGACGGCGCTTCACCGCGGGCGGCACCACGGTGGAGGAGGGCACGGTCATCTCCGTGGACGGCTCGGAAGGAGCCGTGTATCCCGGCGCGGCACCGATGAGCGACTCCGCCGTCATGAGGTACTTCGAGACCGGCGAGCACACGGACGGTCTGGTGGACGCCGTGGCCCGTGCCATGGAGCACGCCGACCGGGTGCGCCGGCTGGGAGTCAGGGCGAACGCCGACACCCCCGAGGATGCCGCCCGGGCCCGCCGGTTCGGGGCGGAGGGCATCGGCCTGTGCCGTACGGAGCACATGTTCCTCGGCGACCGGCGGCAACTGGTCGAGGCGATGATCCTCGCCCGCACCGACGCGGAGCGGACGCGCGCCCTGGACGCGCTGCTGCCGCTGCAACGGCAGGATTTCGCGAGGATTCTGGAGGCGATGGACGGTCTGCCGGTCACCATTCGTCTTCTCGACCCGCCGCTGCACGAGTTCCTGCCCGACCGCACCGAACTCGCCGTGCGCCTCGCCGCCGCCGAGGCACACGGCAGCCCGCCCAGCGAACACGACGCCGAACTGCTCGACGCCGTCAACCGCATGCACGAGGAGAACCCGATGCTGGGCCTGCGTGGTGTACGCCTCGGCCTCGTGGCACCGGGGCTGGTGGCCATGCAGGTGCGGGCGATCGCCGAGGCGGTCGTGGAACGCAGGCGGGCCGGCGGAGACCCGCGGGCGGAGATCATGGTGCCCCTGATCGACACCGTCGAGGAGCTGCGCCTGGTGCGCCAGGAGGTCGAGCGGGTACTGGCCGGCGTCTCCGCGGAGTCCGGGATGACCGTCGACTGCCCGGTCGGCACGATGATCGAGCTGCCCAGGGCCGCGCTCACCGCGGGCCGTATCGCCGGGGAGGCACAGTTCTTCTCCTTCGGCACCAACGACCTGACCCAGACCACGTGGGGATTCTCCCGCGACGACGTCGAAGCGGCGTTCTTCTCCGCCTACCTCGACAAGGGCATCTTCAAGGTGTCCCCGTTCGAGACGATCGACCGCGAGGGCGTGGGGCGCCTGGTGGAGATCGCGGTCGCCGAGGGCCGCGCCGCCCGGCCCGGCCTCAAGATCGGCGTCTGTGGCGAGCACGGCGGCGACCCGGAGTCGGTGCACTTCTTCCACGCCGCCGGGCTCGACTACGTCTCCTGTTCTCCCTTCCGCGTGCCGGTCGCCCGCCTCGAGGCGGGTCGGGCCGCACTGTCCGGGACGGAGGTCAGCGACAGCAGGTGAGGGGGAAGGAGGCCGCCGCGATCCGGCATCGCGGGCGGTGGACACGGCAGCAGGAGGAGGCAGGCGCAATGACCCGCACCGTCGGCGAGGTGATGACCAGCGAGGTGGTCGCGGTCCGCCCGGACACCTCGTTCGAGGAGTTGGCCGGGCTGTTGGAACGGCAACGCGTCAGCGGTGTACCGGTGGTGGACCACGACGACAAGGTCGTGGGAGTGGTCTCCGAGACCGACCTGACCCGCCACCGGGCAGACCGGCCCGGTGGGACCACGACGGCACAGGCCCTCATGACGGCGCCCGCCGTCACCGTCCATCCCGAACAACGCGTCGCATACGCCGCCCGTGTCATGCAACGCCGCCACATCAACCGGATCCCGGTCGTGGACGAAGAGGACCGGCTGATCGGCATCGCGACCCGGAGGGATCTGCTGCGCGTGTTCGTGCGAACGGACGAGGAGATCCGCCAGGACGTGATCGGCGATGTCCTCACCCGCGCCATGCACCTGCCGGCCGACGCGGTGGCCGTCTCGGTCCGGGACGGCATGGTCTCCCTGGAGGGACAGGTGGAGCGGCGCAGCGACATCCCTCTCGCCATCCGGCTGACCTGGCGGCTGGACGGCGTGCTCGGTGTCGTGAACAGGCTGGCCTTCCGGGCCGACGACACACACGCCCTGGGGCAGAGCCGCCAACTGCGGTGACCCGCCTCGGAATCGGCAGGAGGCCGAACGGCCCGGGAATGGGGGGACCGTCGGACCGGCGAAGGGTACCGGGCGGAACTGCTCACCCGGCGGTGCCGGCGGGACGCTTGCAGTGGAGCGGTGCCGACCCCCGCGGCGCCGCTCCCCCAAGCCGCCGGGCGCGCGGCCCACCTCTCACACGGAGGCACACACCATGGCCCGCCACAAGGACGCAAGCCCGGCCGCCGGCCCCGCCGAGGCACCGTCGGACATCGCTGTCGCCGTCGACCGGTTGGTGACCAACGGACTCAAGGCACTGGCCGACTACGAGGCCTTCGACCAGGACCAGGTCGACCACATCGTGAAGAAGGCCTCGGTCGCCGCCCTGGACCGGCACACCGTGCTGGCGCGGCTCGCCGTGGAGGAGACCGGACGCGGCGTCTTCGAGGACAAGGCCGCCAAGAACATGTTCGCGTGCGAGCACGTCACGCACAGCATGGGCCACATGAAGACGGTCGGTGTCATCGCCCGGGACGACATCGAGGACATGGTCGAGATCGCGGAACCGGTGGGTGTGGTGTGCGCCGTCACTCCCGTCACCAACCCGACCTCCACCACCCTCTTCAAGGCGCTGATGGCGCTGAAGACCCGCAACCCGGTGATCTTCGCCTTCCACCCCTCCGCGCAGCGGTGCAGCACCGAGGCGGCCCGGATCGTGCGTGACGCCGCCGTCGCGGCCGGAGCGCCCGAGGACTGCGTCCAGTGGATCGAGAGTCCTTCTGTGGAGGCGACCGGCACGCTGATGCGCCACCCGGGCGTATCTCTGATCCTCGCCACCGGAGGCAACGCCATGGTGAAGGCGGCCTACTCGGCGGGCAAGCCCGCCCTGGGGGTCGGCGCGGGGAACGTTCCCGCGTACGTGCACAAGAGCGCCAGGCTGGGACGTGCCGTCCATGACCTGGTGCTGTCCAAGTCCTTCGACAACGGCATGATCTGCGCCTCCGAACAGGCCGTCATCCTGGACGACGAGATCCACGACGCGGCGCTGGCCGAGTTCCGCACCCTCCACGCGCATCTGGCGACCGCCGAGGAGAAGGCGAAGCTGGAGACCTTCCTGTTCCCGGCGGGCAGGACGGCCGGCGGCGGCTGCGAGCCCAAGGTCAACGCGGCGGCCGTCGGGCAGAGCCCTCAGTGGATCGCCGAGAAGGCCGGCTTCACCGTGCCGGCCGGCACCTCGCTCATCCTCGTCGAAGCCGAACACGTCGGCCCCGACGAGCCGTTGACCCGCGAGAAGCTGTGCCCCGTGCTCGCCGTACTGCGCGCCGGTTCCGCGCGGCAGGGTTTCGACCTGGCCGCCGACATGGTCGCCTTCCACGGCCAGGGCCACAGCGCCGTCATCCACACCGAGGACCGCGAACTCGCGGAGGCGTACGGCAGGCGTATGAAGACGGTACGGGTCATCGTCAACGCGCCGTCCTCCCAGGGGGCGATCGGCGGCATCTACAACAACCTGCTGCCGTCGCTGACGCTCGGCTGCGGCTCGTGGGGGAGCACATCCGTGTCCAACAACGTCTCCGCCGCCCAGCTGCTCAACGTCAAGCGTGTCTCCACGCGGCGCAACAACCTGCAGTGGTTCAAGGTGCCGCCGAAGATCTACTTCGAGCCGCAGGCCCTCCGCTACCTGACGTCGATGCCGGACGTGCATCGCGTCACCGTGGTGACGGACGCGACCATGACCCGCCTCGGCTTCGTCGACCGTGTCTCACGTGTCCTCCAGCGGCGGCGGGAGCCGGTCACCCTCCAGGTCATCGACAACGTGGAGCCCGAGCCGAGCATCGACTCCGTGCAGCGCGGTGCCGACCTGATGCGGGACTTCCGCCCCGACACGATCATCGCCCTGGGCGGCGGCTCCCCCATGGACGCGGCCAAGGTGATGTGGCTGCTGTACGAGCAGCCCGGCATCGATTTCGCGGACATGCGGCAGAAGTTCTCGGACATCCGCAAGCGTGCCTTCCGCTTCCCGGTCCTGGGCGCGCGGGCCCGGCTGGTCTGCGTCCCCACGACCTCGGGCACCGGCGCGGAGGTGACGCCGTTCGCCGTCATCTCCGACCCGGCGACGGGGAAGAAGTACCCGCTGGCCGACTACGCGCTCACCCCCAGCGTGGCGATCGTCGACCCGCTGCTGACCACCGGGCTGCCCCCGGCCCTGGCCGCCGACAGCGGCTTCGACGCACTCACACACGCCATCGAGGCGTACGTGTCCGTCTACGCCAACGACTTCACCGACGGGCCGGCGCTCCACGCGATCCGGCTGATCTTCGAGAACATCGAGGCGGCGGTGAAGGACCGCGCGCGCTCGCCCGAGGCGCGGGAGAAGATGCACAACGCCGGCACCATCGCGGGCATGGCCTTCGGGAACGCCTTCCTCGGGATCGTCCACGCCATGTCGCACACGCTGGGCGCCACCTTCCACATCGCGCACGGCCGCACCAACGCCGTGCTGCTGCCGCACGTCATCCGCTACAACGGCACCGTGCCCACGAAGCTCACGGGCTGGCCCAAGTACGAGAACTACCGCGCCCCGGAGCGGTTCCAGGACATCTCCCGCACCCTGGGCCTGCCGGCCGGCACCCCCCAGGAGGGCGTGGAGTCGCTCGCCCGGGCCGTGGAGCGCCTGCGCGACGCCGTGGGCATCGAGTCCTCGTTCCAGGCCCTCGGCGTCGACGAGCGCTGCTTCCTCGACGCCCTGCCCCGGCAGGCCCTCAACGCCTACGAGGACCAGTGCGCACCCGCCAACCCGCGGATGCCGATGCTGGACGACATGCAGGAGATCATGCGGGCGGCCTACTTCGGACGCACCGAGCGGTAGGTCCCGACGGCGGTGATGTGCCCCGGCCGGACGCACCGGGGCACATCACCGGGACGGCGGACGCACGGCGAGAATGGCGAGGTCGTCGTGCCCGTCGCTGGGGTGCCGGTCGGCCAGCAGTCGGCACAGGTCGTCGAGCGGCAGGGCGCTGTGCGCGGCGGCCAGGTCGGCGAGTTCCGTCAGGCCGGCGTCCAGAGACCGCCGGCGATGCTCGACCAGGCCGTCGGTGAACATCAGGACCGTGTCCCCGGCCGCCAGCCGGTGCGTGTGGTCGGGACGGGGCCGTGCCTCGTCCACGCCGAGGGGGACACCGGGTTCGGCCTCCAGGTAACCCGCGCGCCCGTCCGCCGTCACGACGAGGGGCGGCAGATGGCCTGCGGTCGACCAGAGCAGATGCCAGCCGTCCCCCACCCGCTTGATGCGGGCCAGACAGGCGGTGGTGACCGGGGCCTCCGTGACGGCGTTCAGGGTGTGGTCGAGGCGGTGCAGGACCAGGCTGGGCGGGGTGCGACGGTCGTACAGCAGTGCGCGCAGCATGTTGCGGATCTGCGCCATGGCCGCCGCCGCGGTCAGATCGTGTCCGACCACGTCGCCGATGATGGCCGCGCAGCTCGCGTCCGGCAGCAGCAGGGCGTCGTACCAGTCGCCCCCGAGGTGGTGGCCGGAGGCAGTGGCCGGCCGGTAGACGGCGGCCGCGCCGAACGGCGCCAGGTCGGGCAGGGTGGGCAGCAGCAGCCGCTGGAAGTGCTCGGCGGAGGAACGCGTCTGCTCGAAAAGGCGGGCGTTCTCGATGGCGATGCCGGCCGCTCCGGCGAGCGCGGTCACCACCGCCTCGTCCTGGCCGTCGAACGGTTCGCCGTCACGCCGGTCGCACAGGTAGAGGTTGCCGTAGATCCGGCCGCGCACGCTGATGGCGACCCCCAGCAGTCCGCGCATCGGGGGGTGGCCCTGCGGGAAACCGACCGAGTCGGGGTGGCGGGTCAGGTCCCGCACGCGCAGGGGCTCGGGATGGTGGATGAGGTGGCCGAGCAGACCCCGGCCGTGCGGGAACTCGGAGCCGGCGAGATCCTGGTACTCCCGCTCGCTCAGGCCGAGGGGGATGAACTCCTCGAGCGCGGATCCGTCGTCGCCCAGCACCCCCAGGGCACCGTAGCGGGCGTCGACCAGTTCCATCGCCGTACTGACGATGCGCCGCAGCACGACGGGCAGTTCCAGTTCGCGGCTGACCGCCAGGACGGCGTTGAGCAGACGCTCCATCCGCCGCTGCGACCGGGCGGGATCGTCGTCCGGGTCCACCACGGCGTCCTACGCCCCTTCTGTCGTGCGGCCGGGTCCTGCGCGGTGTCGCACGCACCCACTCGGCATGCGGGTGTCGCACCCGTCGTCCCATCGTGCCCCGTCCGCCGGGGACCCGCACGCTCTGCGGGGCCTGGCCCCGGGCCCCGCAGGTGGCCGGTGACCTCACAGCGCCCGCAGGCCGTGCTCCCGGAACTGTTCGCGCACCCGCTCGACCAGGTCGGGAGCCGGGGTGGGGTTGTCCCGCAGGGGGAAGGGGATACCCAGCGCGTCGTACTTGTGGGCGCCGAGTTTGTGGAAGGGCAGGACGTCCACCCGGTCGACGTTGCCCAGCCCGGCGAGGAAGCCGCCGAGCCCGTCGACGGCGGCCGGGTCGTCGGTCCATCCGGGGACGAGGACGTAGCGGATCCACACCGGGACGCCGAGCCGGTCCAGGCGGGTGGCGAAGGAGAGGGTCGGGGCGAGGTCGCCTCCGGTCAGCCTGCGGTAGGTGCGGACGTCGAAGGACTTGATGTCCAGCAGCACCAGGTCGGTGTCGGCGAGCAGCTCGTCGCTCGCACGGGCGCCGAGGAATCCCGAGGTGTCGAGGGCGGTGTGCAGCCCGAGCTCCTTGCAGCGGCGGAAGACCGCCGCCGTGAACGCGGGCTGCAGCAGGGCCTCACCGCCGGTGAGGGTCACTCCCCCACCGGCCGTGGTGAGGAACGGCCGGTACCTCTCGATCTCGGCCATCACCTCGTCGACGGTGGTCGGCTTCCCGTCCCGCATGTGCCAGGTGTCCGGGTTGGCGCAGTACAGGCAGCGCAGGGGGCAGCCGCTGAGGAACAGGACGAACCGGGTCCCGGGACCGTCCACTCCGGTGGACAGGTCCCAGGAGTGGATCCGGCCCGTGACGGCCTCCGCCGTGGTGTTCACAGCGATCCGTGGAAGGTGCGGCCGATCACGTCGAGCTGCTGCTCGCGGGTCAGCCGGACGAAGTTGACGGCGTACCCGGACACCCGGACCGTCAGCTCCGGGTACTTCTCCGGGTGTTCCATGGCGTCCTCCAGGGTCGCCCGGTCCAGGACGTTGACGTTCATGTGGAAGCCGCCGGAGGCCGTGTACGCGTCCAGGATGCCGACCAGGTGGCCGGCCCGCTCGGCCGGATCGTGGCCCAGTCCCTCCGGGGTGATCGTGGTGGTCAGTGAGATCCCGTCGCGGGCCTGCTCGTACGGGAGCTTGGACACCGAGAGGGCGGAGGCGGCGACGCCGTGGCGGTCACGGCCGTTCATCGGGTTGGCGCCGGGGGCGAACGGGGCGCCGGCCCGGCGGCCGTCGGGGGTGTTGCCGGTGTGCTTGCCGTACACCACGTTGGAGGTGATGGTGAGCACCGACTGCGTGTGCTCCGCGTTCCGGTACGTGGGGTGCTTGCGCACCTTCTCCATGAACGACCGCACCAGCTCGACGGCGATGGTGTCCGCTCGGTCGTCGTTGTTGCCGTAGGCCGGGAAGTCGCCTTCGGTCTCGAAGTCCACGGCCAGCCCCGTCGCGTCGCGGAACACCTTGACCCGCGCGTGCTTGACGGCGGACAGGCTGTCCACGGCGACGGACAGGCCGGCGATGCCGCACGCCATGAAGCGGTGCACCGGGTAGTCGTGCAGCGCCATCTCGATGCGCTCGTAGGCGTACTTGTCGTGCATGTAGTGGATGACGTTCAGCGCGTTGACGTACGTCGCCGCCAGCCACTCCAGCATGCGGTCGTACGCGGCCGACAGCTCCGCGTGGTCCAGGTACTCACCGGTCAGCGGCGGCATCTCGGGGGTGACCTGTTCGCCGGTCATCTCGTCACGGCCGCCGTTGACCGCGTACAGCAGCGCCTTGGCCAGGTTGACGCGTGCCCCGAAGAACTGCATCTGCCTGCCGACCGCCATCGCCGAGACGCAGCAGGCGATCGCGGTGTCGTCGCCGGTGCACGGGCGCATCAGCTCGTCCGACTCGTACTGGATGGCACTGGTGTCGATGGAGACCTGTGCGCAGAACCGCTTGAAGCCCTCGGGCAGCCGCGGTGACCACAGGACGGTCAGGTTGGGCTCGGGGGCGGGGCCGAGGTTGTAGAGGGTCTGCAGGAAGCGGAAGGAGGTGCGGGTGACCAGCGTACGGCCGTCGGTTCCCATGCCGCCGATGGACTCCGTGACCCAGGTGGGGTCGCCGGAGAACAGGGTGTCGTACTCCGGTGTGCGCAGGAACCGTACGATCCGCAGCTTGATCACGAAGTCGTCGATCAGTTCCTGTGCGCGGGTCTCGTCGAGAAGGCCCTCGTCCAGGTCGCGCTGGAGGTAGACGTCCAGGAAGGTGGAGGTGCGGCCGAGGGACATCGCGGCGCCGTTCTGCTCCTTCACGGCGGCCAGGAAGCCCAGGTAGAGCCACTGCACCGCTTCGTGGGCGGTGGCGGCGGGACGGGTGACGTCGCAGCCGTACGTGGCCGCCATGCGGGCCAGTTCGCCCAGCGCCCGGATCTGTTCGGCCAGTTCCTCGCGGTCCCGGATGACGTCCGGATCGGAGGGCCGCGCGTCCAGCAGGGCCCGCTCGGCCCGCTTGGCCTCGATCAGCCGGTCCGTGCCGTACAGCGCGACCCGCCGGTAGTCGCCGATGATCCGGCCCCGGCCGTACGCGTCCGGCAGTCCGGTGATGATGCCGACCTTGCGGGCGGCCCTCATCTCCGGGGTGTAGGCGTCGAAGACGCCGTCGTTGTGGGTCTTGCGGTAGGTCCCGAAGACGCGCGTGACAAAGGGGTCCGGCTGGTAGCCGTACGCCTTGAGCCCGTTCTCCACCATCCGCAGCCCGCCGCTCGGCATGATGGCCCGCCGCAGAGGGGCGTCGGTCTGCAGGCCGACAATCAGCTCCCGGTCGCGGTCGATGTAGCCCGGCCGGTGCGAGGTGATGGTCGACGGGTTGCCCGGGTCGACGTCGAGGATGCCCCGGCGCCGCTCCTCGGGGAACAGGGCGGCCACCTTGCCCCAGACCGCGAGTGTCCTCTCGGTCGGACCGGTCAGGAACGCGGCGTCGCCCTCGTACGGCAGGTAGTTGGCCTGGATGAAGTCGCGCACGTCGATGTGCTCGCGCCAGGTGGAGCCGGCAAAGCCGCGCCAAGCCTCGTTCGACGATCGGGGTCGGGTCCTCACCGTTGCCGTCATGGCCGGTCTCTCCTTCGCTGTGCGGGGACGTCCGCAGTCGGATCTGTGGCTGTCCCCGACTGTCTGCAGTTCGATACTCGCCGTTCGCGGTGCCGGCACGGAGGGCCGGTCGGCATACGCCTGGTCCGCCAACGGTCCCCGCACGTCGGGACGTTGGGCCGGGTCGACGCGTGGGTGGGGCACAGTCGAGGGGGCACCCCCGCTTGAGCGGAGGTGCCCCGGTGCGATGTCCTGTGACCGTCAGAGGAGCCAGCGGTTGCGGCTGACGAAGGGCAGTCGCGCCCACGTCCGGCCGAGTCCCCAGGTGGCGCCGGCGCCGGCCGCGGCGAGGGCGACGAGGACGACGGCGTAGATCAGGTGGTAGTCGGCGAACGGGTTCGTCGACATGCTCGGCGAGCCGTCCGACAGATGCTTGGCCGGCGGCCATTCCGCGATCCACATGAGCGCCATCATCAGCGTGCCGGCAACCGCGGCGAGCCGCAGGCCGATACCCGCGATCAGGGCGAGGCCGATGCCGAGCAGGCCGAGCATGAACAGCCAGTCCGCCCATGCGGCACCGGCCCAGTCGTGGAACGTGGACTCCATCGGTCCGACGGCGACACCGCTGAGGAAGCCCATCGTCGGCGATCCGCCGTCGATCCACCCCTTGCCGGACGGGGTCGCGTAGCCGAAGCCGAACGTCTTGTCCAGGAACGCCCAGAGGAAGACGAACCCGGTGAGGAGACGGAGCCCGGCGAACACGTACGCGCTGGTCGCGGTGGCCACCGCGGTCGTCGACTCGGCGGTCGCGGGAGCCGTCCGGGTCCGGTGGACGGACGGGAAACGGAGTCCCGGACGCCGGTGCGGGTGATCGTGAACTGCCATGATGCTCATCCCTTCCAAGGGGTGCCGCTGGATCTGGGGGACTCTCGTTGCACCTTCAATGTCTCGCGCCGGCAACGCCCTTGAGAGGGGCTGCACGACCCGGCCAGGGGGCCGAACGTCCCCTCGTTCCGGGGCGGTTCGGCTCTCCGCGGGCGTGGTCGACACCATGGCGCGACCGGATGCCCCGTCGCACGGGGGGAGTTGATCAGGATGAACGCCCCAGCGCGTCACAGCCCCGGTGCCGGACGCACCGGGGCTCCGGCGGACGGTCGTGCCCGCGCTTCAGGCCCGTGTCAGCTCGTCGGCGTCCCGAGCCGCCCACGTCTCGATCGCGGTGGCGTCGCGGACGTCACCGCCCCTTCCGTCGCGGCGGATTCATCCGAGCGGCCCGTCCCTTCGCACGCTCCTCCAGGCAGTCGCCGGTGCAGTCCGTCGGCGACGGCCACGAGAATCGGGCCGCGTCCGTCCCACCCCCGGTGTCGTACTCGACGGGACCGATCACCCGACCCCTGGCGTCGGTCACCGGAGCCGGTACCAGGGTTTGTCGTTCGGACCATGTCGCAGGCAACTGCCAACCGGACGGGGCGTCGGCTGACGGCCAAGAACCGTGGCACGTGCGTCACTTGGGGCGTCCGACCGACCGGGCCGTGGCCCGAGGGTTGTCCGGGGGCGGGACGGGGCCGGCCGGTCCCGGCCCGGAGAGGGCCCTGCGGTCAGGCCTCGCCGTCCGGGTGCTGCGGGACGACGACGACGGGGCAGGCCGAGTGGTGCAGCAGCCCGTGAGCGACCCGGCCGAGCTGGAGGCCGAGGTGTCCCTCCCTTCGCCGGGCCCCGACGACCAGCAGGTCCGCCTGGTGCGAGGCGTCCAGGAGCACGCGACGGGCGTGGCCTTCGACGGTGCGCCGGCGCACCTCGATGTCTTCGGGGACGTCGCGCAGCGCGGTCTCCAGCATCTCGGCCGCCCGTTCCTCGTGCGCGCGCTCGGGCTGTCCCGCGAGCAGGGGATGGTCGGTGGTCTCGTGCGCGGGGCACCGCCAGGCCCGCACGGCCTCCAGGGTCACCCCGCGTCGCCGCGCCTCGTCGGCGGCGAAGCGCACGGCTGCCGACGCCTTCGGGTCCTCGCCGACTCCGACCACGATCCGCCCGTGCACGGGCGGCGTCGCCTGGTTGTCGTGGCTGCCGCGCAGCACGACCACCGGGCAGTCGGCATGAGCGGCGACGGCCAGACCGACGGAGCCGAGCAGCAGCTCGGCGACGCCGCTGCGGCCGCGGCTGCCGACGACGAGCACGGAGGCCTTGCGCCCCTCGTGCACCAGGGCGTACTCCGGCTCCTCGGGCACGACGTCGGCGGTCACCCAGAGGTCGGGATGCCGGGCACGGGCGCGCCCGGCGGCGGCGTCGACGATGTCCTGGGGCGACGGAAGCGCCGTCGGCCGGCCGATGCCCGGAGCGACGGCGCCGCCCTCGTACCGGTCCCACAGACAGGCGTACACCAGCCGCAGCGGCACTGCGCGCAGCACCGCCTCGTCGGCCGCCCAGTCGACGGCGCGCAGGCTCGACTCGGAGCCGTCCACGCCCACGACGAGGGGCTCACCGCCCTGTCGTCCGGCTCTGGCGTCCATGGTTGCCTCCCTGGGGCGGTGCGTTCAGTCGTGCGCGACGACGGCGACGGGGGCAGCGGCGTGGTGCATCACCGCGTGCGTGACAGGCCCGATGTGGGCGCCGAACGGGCTGCGGCGGATCCGGCGGCCGACGACGACCAGCGACGCCTCACGGGCGGCGTCGATGACACGGTTGGCGGCACTGCCGGAGCGGGATTCCTCGATGACCTCGACGTCCGGGTACTTCTCCCGCCAGGGGCGCAGGACCTTCGCCAGAGCGGCGGCCTCCTGCTCCTCCAGTTCGGTGCCCAGCTCGGGATCGGCCGGCAGGGCGTAGGCGTAGTACGCCGGCAGACTCCAGCCGTGGACCGCCTTCAGCGCGGTGCCACGGCGGGCCGCCTCCTCGAACGCGAACGCGATCACCGTGTCATGGGGGTGGGCGGTGTCGAGGCCGAGCACGACGGGCGGATACGGGCCGGCGACCGGCGGTGTGGCGGAGGACTCCTTCTCGTTCTCGCCGGCCGTCCGTCCGGCGCGCACGAGGACGACGGGCGTCCTGGTGTGGGCGATCACCGGCATGCCCACGGACCCGACGAGGAACCCTCCGAACCCGCTCAGTCCTCGCGAGCCGAGGACCAGCAACTCGGTGTCCTTCGCCACCTCCGGCAGCACGTCCCACGGGCGTCCGGGGACGGGCTCCAGGATCACGTCCAGGTGCGGGTGGCGGGGTCGGATCTTCGCAGCCACCTCACGGGGGATCCGCTCGCTCCAGTGCTTCTGCTTCGCGGGTGCCAGATGCACTGATTCCGCCACGGGCTCGGGGACGGGCTCCCAGACGTGTACCAGCCGCAACGGCGAACCGCGCAGTTCCGCCTCTTCGGCCGCCCACTCGGCGGCAGCACGGCTCTCGAGCGAGCCGTCGAGGCCCACAGTGACGGTGCGGGACATGACGTCCACCTCCTGAATCGGTTGTCCGATCCCACGATGACGGCGGGAGCACCTCACGGTGCAGAGACCGCAGGTCCCCGGTGTGGGGCCGATGGACCCTGCGACGGTGGGTCGGGCCGCCGGCCCTCCGGGTCATCCGCATGTCCGGGGCGCCTGCTCGGGTAGGACGTGCACAGACGTGTCCGTGGCGTCAGCACGGCGTCGAAGCCCGTCGGTCCATGTGCCCGGACGCAGCAGCACGGGACCGGCCTCGGCTTCGTGGCCGTCGGCGAGGGCGGGCCCTGGGGAGGATCCGGGCCGGGTCCTCCCCACGACACGCATGAGGTCAGCGGTGTTCCTGCGCGGTGTCGTCCGCGCTGACGCGCCCCGCCGCCGGGTGTCGCTCGTCCTCCCGTCCGGGTCGGGTGCGCAGCAGTACGGCGAGGGCGGCGGCCGCGGCGATCGCGGCCAGGCCGAGCAGCAGGGTGCGGTCGGGGATCGCGCCCGCCCACCGGGACAGCCGTTCCTCCCAGGCGAACTCCGCGTCCACCCCCATCAGGGACGGCAGGGCGGAGGTGCCGTCGAACGCCAGGAAGAGGACACCGAGCAGGATGAACATCGTGCCGCCGGCCAGTGAGGTGGTGTGCAGCGGTACCTTCCCGAGGTGGATCACCCTGCCGCGCAGCCACTGCCGGCGTCCGAGGTCGTAACGGTCCCACAGGGCGGCGAGGACGAACATCGGTACCGCCATGCCCAGGGCGTAGACGGCCAGCAGCGCTCCGCCCCGCCAGGGGTTGCCGCCCATGGCCGCGACGGTCAGGACGGCGCCGAGGATCGGCCCCGCGCAGAAGCCCGCCAGGCCGTAGACCGAGCCAAGCGCCAGCACGGAGGCCGCGGATCCCGAGCGGCGCCTGCCGGCTGCCTGCTGCAGGCGGCGCGAGCCGAATCCCCGGCCCAGTACCTGGGCGACGCCGAGCGCGATGACCAGCCAGCCGCCTGCCGTGACCAGGGTGTCCCGGTGTCCGTAGAAGAGCCGCCCGGCGAAGGAGCCGGCCACTCCCAGCGGCACCAGAGTGAGGCAGAGTCCGGCGTAGAACAGTGCCGTGCGGCCCAGGAGCCGGGTGCGGCTGGTGAAGGAGTACGCGAAGAAGGCCGGCAGCAGCAGGGCCGAGCAGGGGCTGAGGAGAGCCAGCAGACCGCCCAGGAAGGCGACCAGCACTCCAGGGTCACTCATCGTTGCCGCCTTCCTGCTGCCGTGCCTGCTCGGCAGCCTCGTCGATGATGTCGGTGAAGACGTCCGTGGGCTGGGCTCCGAGCACCGGCCGTCCGTTGATCAGGAACGCGGGGGTGCTGGTGACACCTATGCCGTAGCCCTCCTCGCTGTCCCGGGTGACCGCCTGACGGGCGGCGTCGGAGGCCATGTCCTTCTCGAACCGTGCGAGGTCCTCGACGCCGGCCTTCCGGGCCATGGCGACGAGATTGTCCTCGCTGAAGTCGCCCGCGTTGCGCCGGCGAGGCTCGGCGTAGGCCTCGTCGTGGAACTGCCAGAAGCGGTTCTGCCGTCCTGCCGCCCAGCCGGCTCGTGCGGCCTGGTCGGACTCGGCGCCGAAGACGGGGAAGTTGCGCCACTCGATGCGCAGGATGCCCTTGTCGACGTAGTCGCGGACCAGGTCCGGCTTGGTCTCGCGGGCGAACCGGCCGCAGAAGGGGCACTGGAAGTCGGAGTACTCGATCAGCACGACGGGCGCGTCCGGGCTGCCCAGGGCGAGCGGATCGTCGGCGTCCCGGCGGGCCAGGGCGAGCAGTTCCGGGTTCGCCGGTTCCTGTGCCTCGGGGGTCGACACCGTGGCGGGGGCGGCCGTACCGCCTCCGGCGGTGTCACGGCCGAGGGCGAGGGCGAGGACGGCGGTCACGACAGCGGTGGCCAGCACGATCACGGCGAGTATGCGCCGGGTGCGGCCAGGGCGCGGCCGCCGGGTCCGGGAAGACGCGGAGGGTGCGGATGTTCCGGGCATGGTGGTGCTCCGAGGGGTGTGAGGAAGAGTGAGGAGAGCGTGTGCGCGGGGAAGCGGCGAAACGTTCAGCGGCGGACGGGCACGGGGCACGCGTCGGCCGTGGAGAGCCTGCGCAGGGCCGCCTCGGCCAGCAGGACCAGTGAGACGACGGCCACCAGCGGTTGCAGCGGGGCCCAGTAGCTGAGCGCACCGGAGGTGCCCAGCAGGACCAGGACGAGCTTGTTGCAGACGGGGCAGCCCACCGCCAGCAGTGACAGCAGACCGCCGGCCGACCCGAGCCGTCCGACGGTCTTCACGGACGGATCGTCGCGGTCCGCCGGGGCTCGGGAGCCGCGCGGCCGCGTGACGAAGGTGGCCAGGACGAGGCCGGCGAGCACCGCGGTGGCGGCGAGCACGGGGTAGTTCCACCACTGGACGGGGACGGAACGGGAGAACAGGGGCGAGGGCACCACCGCGGTGGGCACGCCCACCAGCACCGTGGTCAGTGCGGCTCCGGCCGTGGCGGCGGCCCACTGCGGGGACTGCCAGGCGGCCAGCGTCGCTCCCGCCCGGCTCAAGGACCGGGAGGAGGGCATGAGAAGGACTCCGATTCGCTGAGGAGATGCAGGGACACGGCACACGGGCCGGTCTAGATCCTCAGGACGGAGAGCTGCACCAGGGTGGGTGCGGGAGGCGCTGCCCCCGGCCCCGCGTCCGTGGGGCCGGGGCCTGCCGGCGCGGCCGGTGTCCGGTGCTCCTCGCGTTCCGGCAGCGGCACGGACGGACGGGAGCCGTCGTGGGCGGAGGCGACGTCAGGGGTGGCCTGCTTGCCGCAGTGCCCGCTGCCCGACGACGCGGAGTCGGCCGTCTCGTGGGAGACGACGGCTTCCACGACGTCGAGACCGCCCTGCTCCGCAGTGGTCAGGCTTGTGACAGGTCCTGCTGCGGGCCGTACGTCAACAGCGGCGGAGGCCGGTGCGTCGCGGAGGGTTTCCGCCGCGGACTGCCCGGCCGCGCACAGGGACGAGACCAGCGCGGCGACCAGCACCAGAACGCAGCGCAGCACGAAACCCGCTCCGTGGCGCGTGGAAGGCACTGTCATCGTGAGGGCTCCGTGAGGCGATACCGCTGGCGGGAGCCCACGATAGGGCATACGGCCAGGGGTATGCGCCTGCGGGTCGTGAGGACGCCACTCGCGCCGTGCCCGCCCGGCCTGCCGCCGACATCGCCCGCGCCGGGAGCGACGGCGTCCGGGGTGGCACCCGTGGTGCATGCCGAGCCGCGGTCCGGCCGCGACCACCTCGGCCACGGGACAAGCCATGGGAGCCGACGGCGCGGGCGACCGGGGCGCCGCGCATGCCCTGACAGCGGTTCGCCTCCGCGTCGTGAGGGTCGGCGCGGAAGACCGGTCAGCGGCACCCCCTCGCAGGCCCCTTCCCGGGCAGCGGAGCGGCCTTGACGTCCCCTTTCCGCGTCAGGGAGCGGAGACCCGGAATGTGAGGCGCATCACATTCGGATACCCCCCGGGGCATAAACCGGACCCTGTTACGGTTGAGCTCAGGCATACCCCCCAGGGTATTTCTGAAGGCAAGTGAGCAGGAGTTCTCCGCATGGTTCCCGAGATCGACCAGCAGCGGTTCGCCGAGGCGCAGGCGGCAGGCGCCCTCGTCGTCGACGTCCGTAACAGCGGCGAGTACCGGGCCGGACACGTCCCCGGCGCCCGCTCGGCCCCGCTTCCCAACCTCCCCCTGATCCTCAGCGAGCTGCCCAAGGACCGTCCGGTCCACGTGATCTGCCAGAGCGGCGGCCGCAGCGCGCAGGCCACCTCCCTGCTCCGCGACCTGGGCTACGACGCCCACAGCGTCAGCGGCGGCACCGCCGCGTGGATCGACGCCGGCCGCATGGTCGCCACCGGCGACGAGCCCGGCACCCCCACCGCCCCCGCCATCTCCGAGGAGACGCGATGATCACCGTTCTGCCCGTCGAGACCCCCGGCCTGGGGGACCGCACCTACCTCGCCCACGACGGTTCGGTGGCGCTGGTGGTCGACCCCCAGCGCGACTACGACCGCGTCACCGCGCTGGCCGACGCCGCCGGAGTGCGGATCACCCACGTGTTCGAGACGCACATCCACAACGACTACGTCACCGGCGGACTGGCCCTCGCCCGCGAGGTGGGCGCGCAGTACCTGGTCAACGCCGACGACGAGGTCTCCTACGAGCGGACCCCGGTCCGCGACGACCAGGTGATCGAGGTCGGCGACACCATGCGGGTGCGGGCGATCCACACGCCCGGCCACACCCACACCCACCTGTCCTACGCGCTGGAGGCGGGCGGCGAGCAGGTCGCGGTGTTCACCGGCGGCTCCCTGCTGTACGGCACCACGGGACGGCCGGACCTGCTGGGCCCGGACCACACCGACACCCTGGTGCGGGCCCAGTGGCGTTCGGCGCACCGGCTGGCCGAGGAACTGCCGGACGAGACGGCCGTCTACCCCACCCACGGGTTCGGCTCGTTCTGCTCCGCGACCCAGGCCTCCGGTCTGTCCAGCACCATCGGCGAGGAGAAGCGCACCAACACCGCGCTCACCGCCGACGAGGAGGCCTACGTCGAGCAGCTCCTGGCGGGCCTCGACGCCTACCCGGCCTACTACGCCCACATGGGCCCGGCCAACTCCGGCGAGCCCGGCAAGCCGGACCTGTCCGCGCCGTCCGTGGCGGACCCGGCCGAGCTGCGCCGGCGGATCGACGCCGGGGAGTGGGTGGTGGACCTGCGCGACCGCACCGCCTTCGCCGCCGGGCACCTCGCCGGCAGCCTCAACTTCGGCCTCGACGGACAGTTCGTCACCTACCTGGGCTGGCTGATCCCGTGGGGCACCCCGCTCACCCTGCTCGGCGAGACCGCCGAGGACGTGGCCGAGGCCCAGCGCGAACTGGTGCGCATCGGCATCGACCGCCCGGCCGCCATGGCCACCGGCGGGCCCGGGGACTGGGCCGGCGGTGAGCCCCTGGCCTCCTACGAGCGCGCCGGCTTCGCCGACCTGAAGGCCGCTCTCGGCGGCGACGACCTCGTCGTACTGGACGTGCGCCGCGACCAGGAGCGCGCCGAGGCGCACATCCCGGGCTCGGTGCACATCCCCATCCACGAGGTGCCGGGCCGCCTCGAGGAGATCCCCGCGGGCCGCGTCTGGGTGCACTGCGCCGGCGGCTACCGCGCCGGAGTCGTCGCCGCGCTGCTCCACGCCCGCGGCCGTGACGTCGTCGCCGTCGACGACAGCTTCGACAACGCCCTCGACCTGGGGCTGTGCCCCCTCGTCTCCGACACCCCCGACACTCACGACAACCGACAGGAGATCAACGCGTGACCACCCCCACCACTCCCCGCAGCCTGACCATCGACGAACTGCGCACCCGGCTCGACTCGGCCGGCCCTCCCCGGCTGCTCGACGTGCGCACCCCCGCCGAGTACGAGGGAGCGCACATCCCCGGCTCCTACAACGTCCCGCTCGACACCCTGCGCGAACACCGCGAGGAGCTGACGAAGCATCTGGACACCGACGTGGTGCTGGTCTGCCGCTCCGGCCAGCGCGCCGGCCAGGCCGAACGCGCCCTCGCCGAGGCCGGGCTCCCCGGCCTGGCGGTCCTGTCGGGCGGCATGACGGCCTGGGAGAAGTCCGGGGCCCCGACCAACTACGGTCAGGAGCGCTGGGACATGGAGCGCCAGGTCCGCCTGGTCGCCGGGTCGCTGGTGCTGGTCGGCGCCCTGGGCAGCTTCCTCGTCCCCGGCCTGCAGGCGCTGTCCGCGTTCGTCGGCGGCGGGCTGGCCTTCGCAGCCATCAGCAACACCTGCGCCATGGGCGTGATGCTGTCGAAGATGCCGTGGAACCGCACCCCGTCCTTCGACCCGCGCAAGGCCGTCGCCCAGCTCGCCGACGGCAGGTGACCGTCATGACGCTGACGCTCGTCCTGATTCTCGCGCTGCTGGTCGGCGTCTCCCTCGGGCTGCTCGGGGGAGGCGGGTCGATCCTGACCGTGCCGCTGCTGGTCTACGTCGCGGGCATGGACGCCAAGGAGGCCATCGCCACCTCCCTGTTCGTCGTCGGCGTCACCTCCGCCGTGGGCATGATCAACCATGCCCGCGGCGGACGGGTCCGCTGGCGCACGGGCGTCCTGTTCGGAGCGGCCGGCATGGCCGGCGCCTACACCGGCGGGCTCATCGGCGGCCACATTCCCGACGTCGTCCTGCTGATCGCCTTCGCGGTCATGATGATCGTCACCGCCGCCGCCATGCTCCGGGGCCGCAAGAACGTCGACCCCGACCGGGCCCACAAGCAGCTTCCGGTGGGGCGGGTCCTGCTGGACGGGGCGGCCGTCGGCCTGGCCACCGGTCTGGTCGGCGCGGGCGGCGGCTTCCTCGTCGTCCCCGCCCTGGCCCTGCTGGGCGGCCTGCCGATGCCCGTGGCCATCGGCACCTCACTGCTGGTCATCGCGATGAAGTCCGCCGCGGGCTTCGCCGGCTACCTGTCGAGCGTCCAGATCGACTGGACCCTCACCCTGGCCGTCACCGGGTTCGCCGTCGTCGGCAGCTTCGTCGGAGCGCGGCTGGCCGGGCGCGTCCCCGCGCACGTCCTCTCCCGGCTCTTCGCCTGGTTCGTGCTGGCCATGGGCACGTTCGTCCTGGTCCAGCAGACCCCCGCCCCCATAGCGGTCCCGATCCTGGCGGCCGTCGCCTCGCTCGGCGCCGGTGCGGGAGTCTGCTACGGCTTCGTCGCCCGCTGCCCGCTGCGACGCGCCGTCCACCGGGCCTAGACACCCCCTGGCGCCCCCGGAATGCCGCTGCCCCGGCGCACCGCCCTTCGGTGCGCCGGGGCAGCGGCATTCCGTGCCGTCCGGGGAATGCCCCGCCCCGGACCGGTGTTCTTTACCCCAGGGGGTATCAAAGGTTACTAGTCCGGCCAGTCCGGTGAATCGGAAGGAATCGCATCATGAGCACCGTCGCACTCACCGCCACCGACTTCGAGAGCACGGTCACCGGCAACGACATCGTCCTCGTCGACTTCTGGGCCGCCTGGTGCGGACCGTGCCGGATGTTCGCCCCCGTCTACGAGAAGGCCTCCGAGGCCCACTCCGACATCGTCTTCGGGAAGGTCGACACCGAGGCCGAGCAGGCCCTGGCCGCCGCGGCGGACATCACCTCGATCCCCACGCTGATGGCCTTCCGTGAAGGCATCCTGGTCTTCTCCCAGCCCGGCGCCCTGCCGCCGCAGGCGCTGGACCAGTTGATCACCGCCGTCCGCGGGCTCGACATGGCCGAGGTCCGCGCCTCTCTCGCCACCCAGAGCCCCGGTCAGTGACCGCGGCCGGTCCCGGACCGGTCCCGTGAAAGGAAGAACCCATGGTCCAGCTCCCCGCCGACCAGGTGCGGTCGGCCGCCAACCGGCTCAAGCGCGCACAGGGCCAGCTCGCCGGCGTCGTGCGCATGCTGGAGGAAGGACGTGACTGCGAGGAGGTCGTCACCCAGCTCGCCGCGGTCAACCGCGCGCTGGACCGGGCCGGCTTCGCCATCGTCGCCAGCGGCCTCAAGGAGTGCCTGAGCCAGGAGGGCGGCGCCGACAGCCTCGACACCCAGAAGATGGAGAAGCTCTTCCTCTCCCTGTCCTGACCCTCCGGCCCGCGCGGATCAGGGGGCGGACAGGGCGGCGAGGGCGGCGTCCAGGCGGGCGGTGGCCTCCTCGGCGACGGGCCGGAGGGCGTCGAGGCCCGTGAGGGTGACCATGGTGCCCGGGTCGAGAGCCTGGACGAGCGTGTGGTCACCGTCGCGGCGGACGACGACGTTGCACGGCAGAAGCAGGCCGATCGAGCGGTCGGCCTCCAGGGCCCGGTGCGCGAGGGGCGGGTTGCAGGCGCCCAGGATCAGGTAGTCCTCCATGTCGTGGTCGAGCTTGGCCTTCAGGGTGGCCGTCACGTCGATTTCCGTGAGAACGCCGAATCCCTGGTCGGCCAGGGCCCGACGGACGGCCGCGACGGCGGCGGCGAAGTCGGTGGTGGCCAGGCGGACGGTGCGGTCGTAGGACACGGTGCGCTGCTCCTTCGGTGCGGAATACCTGATTCTTTTGATACCCCGCCGGGTACCCGTCGCGGGGGACGCGATGCCGGACGGGTCACCCGGGAAGGCCGCAGAAATACCCCCCTGGGTATTTCTGCTAGGGTGAACGGACCGGATACCCCCCGAGGTACACAGTCTCTTGTGGAGGAGCCGTAGCCGTGTTCTTCGTCGACACCCTGGAGTTCGAGGGTCTGGGCAACCGCAGCTATCTGGCGGGAGGCCCCCGCGGCGCGGTCGTCGTCGACCCGCCGCGCGACATCGACCAGGTGATCGCCGCCGCGGTGAAGCGCGGGGTGCGCATCGCGTACGTCGCCGAGACCCATGTGCACAACGACTACGTCAGCGGCGGCCTGGAACTGGCCCGCGTCACCGGCGCCTCCTACCTGGTGCCGGCGGCGGCCGACGTGTCCTTCGTCCGCACCCCGGTCGCCGACGGCGACACCGTCGAGGTGGACGAGCGCCTCGCCCTGCGCGCGGTCGCCACCCCCGGCCACACCCCGCACCACACCACCTACGTCCTCGAGCGGGACGGACGCGGGGTGGCGGCGTTCACCGGGGGGTCGCTGCTGATCGGCACGGTGGGCCGCCCGGACCTGGTGGAGCCCCGGCTGACGGAGGAGCTCGCCCGCGCCCAGCACGCCTCCGCGCACCGCCTGGCCGACGAGCTGGACGACGAGGTGCCGGTCCTGCCCACCCATGGCTTCGGCAGCTTCTGCTCCTCCTCCCAGGCCGAGGGGGACGCGACCACGATCGGCAAGGAACGCGCCACGAACGACGCGCTCATCCTGGACGTGGACACCTTCGTGCAGCGGGTGCTGGCCGGCCTCGACGACGTGCCCGCGTACTACGCGCACATGGGCCCGGCCAACGCCGCGGGCCCCGTGCCCGTCGACCTCACCCCGCCGGAGCCGGCCGACGCCGGACAGATCGCGCGGCGGCTGGCGGCGGGCGAATGGGTGGTGGACCTGCGCAGCCGCACGGCCTTCGCCGAGGGCCATGTGGCCGGGTCGTTCAACTTCGAGGGCGACGGCAAGCTCGCCACCTACCTGGCCTGGCTGATCCCGTGGGGCAAGCCCGTCACCCTACTCGCCGACACCCTGGAGCGGATCGCCGACGCGCAGCGGGAGCTGGCCCGGGTCGGCATCGACCGCCCGGCCGCCGCCGCCACCGGCGCCCCGACCGCCTGGATCCGCGAGGGCGAGCGGCTCGCCTCCTTTCCGCGGGCCCGCTTCGCCGACCTCGCCGAGGTGCGCGGGCGCGACGAGGAGGCGGTGGTGCTGGACGTGCGCCGCGACTCCGAACGCGCCGCGGGACACGTCGAGGGGTCGGTGCACGTCCCCATCCACGAGCTGTACGGCCGCCTCGACGAGGTGCCGTCCGGAACCGTATGGGTGCACTGCGCGAGCGGGATGCGCGCGGCGATCGCCGCCTCCCTGCTGGACGCCGCCGGACGACGGGTCGTCGCAGTCGACGACGGCTTCGACGCCGCCGGCGAGGCCGGCCTGACCGTGACCCGCCCCTGATCACCCACCCGTCCGCTCACCCAAGCCAAGGGCACCACCATGTTCCTCTTCCGCCGCGGCACCGGCCGCCTCACGCCCGACCAGGCCCGCAGCCGCACCGACGACGGCACCGCCGTGCTGCTCGACGTCCGTGAAACACCGGAGTGGAAGGCCGGGCACGCACCCGGCGCCGTCCACCTGTCCCTGACCCGGCTGCTGGCCGGAGCCGCCCTGCCGCCGGACGCCCAGGGCCGGCCGGTGGTGGCGGTCTGCCGCTCCGGGCACCGCTCGCAGCAGGCCGCGAAACTCCTGGCCTCCCGCGGCGTCGACGCCGTCGACGTCACCGGCGGCATGAACGCCTGGGCAAAGGCCGGCCTGCCGGTCGTCGACGAGCACGGACGGGGCGGCCGGATCGCGTGAGCGCACTGGTCCTGGCCCTGATCGCGGGGGCCGTGGTCGGCCTGGCGCTCGGCGCGCTCGGCGGCGGCGGCAGCGTCCTGGCCGTTCCCGCCCTGATCTACCTGCTCGGTTTCTCCCCCGCCGCGGCCACCACCGGCAGCCTCGTCATCGTCACCGTGACCTCGCTGACCGCGCTGTACGCCCACGCCCGGGCGGGAAACGTACGGTGGAGAGCCGGCGCGGCGTTCGCCGCCGCGGGCCTGCTGCCGGCCGCGCTGGCGGGAGCCGCCGCCGGACACCTGCCCCAGGCGGTCCTCACCCTCGCCTTCGCGGTGGTCGCGGCCGTCGCCGCACTGAAGATGCTGCGGCCCGGCGATCCGGCCGGCAGGGAGCCCCGCCCGGTACGGCCGGGCAGGGCCGCCGCGGCAGGGGCGGGGCTGGGCGCGCTGACCGGACTGCTGGGCGTGGGCGGCGGTTTCCTCGCCGTGCCGGCCCTGGTCACCGTCCTCGGCTTCGAGATGCGGGCCGCCGTCGGCACCAGCCTGCTGGTCATCACAGCCAACTCCCTGGCCTCGCTCGCCACCCGCTCGGACGCCGCGATTTCCCTCGACTGGGCGGTGATCGGCCCCTTCATCGCGGCCGCCGTCCTGGGCGCGTGGGACGGCAAACGCCTCGCCGCGAAGGTCTCAGGCCCCGGCCTGCAGCGCGTCTTCGCGGTGGTCCTGCTGGCCGTGGCCGCCTTCATGCTCGCCGACGCGGTGACATGAGCCGGTGCTCCGGCCGGAGCGGGTGCTCAGGCCAGCGACAGGAACAGCTTCTCCAAGCGGGCGCGCATCGCCTCCCGGTCCCCGTTCACCTGTCCGCCCTCCGCCATGCAGTGCTGCAGACCTGTCGCGATGATCGCGAAACCGGCCCGGTCCAGCGCCCGGGAGACCGCCGCGAGCTGGGTGATCACGTCCTCGCAGTCGCGCCCCTCCTCGATCATCCGGATGATTCCCGCGATTTGGCCCTGCGCCCGCCGCAGCCGGTTGAGCACGCTCTTCAGCTCTTCGGCCGCCATGTCCAGTTCCACGCATCCTCCTCCATCAATACCCCTTGGGGTATTCTAGTCCCTTCGGTGCTTCTCCCGGACGAAGAGACGAAAAGCCACCTCACCCATGTGAGCCCCCACCATGGCCATCGGTTCCGTCCAGGCGCCGAGCCCTTGAAACCTACGCCGTCAGTGCGCCGTGACCGCCGCCGGTCTCACGGAACGGACCGGTCACACCCATGTCGCCGTCCTCGGCGGCGGGCCGGCTACGTGGGCGCCCGCGGACGGCGGCCGACCCGAGCCACGGAGGACATCCGCACGTGAACGCCACGCCCACCGCGACCGGTAGGCCCGTCCGGCTCGGGCTGCGGGAGAACTGGCTCCAGTTCACCCTGCTGGTCATCGTCAACGTGTGCGTCGGCGGCCTGGTCGGCCTGGAACGCACCACCGTCCCGCTCATCGGCTCCCAGACCTTCGGCCTCACCAGCGACCTGGCCGTCTTCTCCTTCATCATCGCCTTCGGCCTCACCAAGGCGCTCACCAACCTCGCCGCCGGGGCGCTCACCGCCCGCTTCCGCCGCAAGCAGCTGCTGGTGACCGGCTGGCTGCTCGGCATCCCCGTCCCCTTCGCTCTCGCCTACGCGCCGTCCTGGGGATGGATCGTCGCCGCCAACGTCCTGCTCGGCCTGAACCAGGGCCTGACCTGGTCGATGACCGTCAACATGAAGATCGACCTGGTCGGCCCCTCCCGGCGCGGCCTGGCCACCGGCCTGAACGAGGCCGCCGGATACACCGCCGTCGGCGTCACCGCCCTGCTCACCGGCTATCTCGCCACCAGCTACGGCCTGCGCCCCGTCCCCGAACTCATCGGGATCGTCTTCGTCGCCGCCGGACTCGCCCTGGCCCTCGTCGTCCGCGACACCGCCGCCCATGTCGCCCTGGAGCTGGCCCACCACACCAAGCCGCTGCCGACGGACGAGGACACCGGCCTGAGGGCCACGTTCGCTCGTACCTCCTGGCACAACCGCTCGCTGCGCGGCGCCAGCCAGGCCGGACTGATCAACAACCTCAACGACGGCCTCACCTGGGGCGTCTTCCCCCTCCTCTTCACCGACCACGGCCTCGGACTCGCCGCCGTCGGCCTGATCAAAGGGCTCTACCCGATCCTGTGGGGACTGGGGCAGATCCCCACCGGCCACCTCGCCGACCGCATCGGCCGCAAACCCCTCATCGTCCACGGCATGCTCGTCCAAGCCATCGGCTTCGCCGTCGCTCTCGCCCTGCTCGACCGGCCGCTCCTCGCGGGCATTCTGTCCGCGGTCTTCCTCGGCCTCGGCACCGCCATGGTCTACCCCGCCCTCATCGCCTCCATCTCCGACCACGCCCACCCCGCCTGGCGGGCCAACGCCCTGGGCACGTACCGGTTCTGGCGCGACATCGGCTACGCAGCCGGCGCCCTCGTCGCCGGCATCCTCGCCGACACCCTCGGCCTGAGCGCCACCGTCATCGCCGCCGCCGTCCTCACGGCCGCCTCCGGGCTCCTCGCCGCCCGCTGGGTCACCGAGCACCGACCCACCGCCCGCTGACCGACCGGCCTGCCCCACCGCGGCCGACGACTGCGGCCGCACCGCCGCGCTCCTTTTGAGACCATCCCCCTCGCCCGCACCCGTCACAGCGGTCGAACCGAACACCGGGCCCATCGGACCTCATGGAGGGCCGACCAGCCCTCGCGCGGCTGCCGCGCACCGGCTATGCCGGAAGGAGGCGAGGGGGTGCGCCTCCCCCTCGGCCTCGGCCTCGGGCCCGGTCAACCGGGCGAGGCAGGTGACCAGGGAGTACAGAATGTCCGAGAAGCAACCACACCGGCGAACGGGAGCCGGCCTGCTCCCCTTCGTGACAGCTTCCGCAGCGCTGGCGTTCTACACGCTGCGGTGCCGGCCGAGGCTGCTCACCTGGGGTGCGACGCAGGACGAAACCGCTCGCGCGTACCCCGGCGACGAGCTGGTGCCCGACCCCGACGGCACCTCGACGATGGCCACCGACCTTCCGGCGCCGCCCGAGCAGGTCTGGCCCTGGCTGGCACAGATGGGGTACGACCGCGGAGGCTGGTACAGCTGGGACTGGCTGGACCACTACGGACACCCCAGCGCGGACCGCATCGCGCCCGAGTGGCAGAAGCTGGAGGAGGGCCAACGTCTCAAGGCATCTCGTGACGCAAAGTACTGGTTCACCGTGGCGCTGCTGGAGCCGAACCGGACTCTGGTGCTTCGCTCGGGCCTGGACCTCTCCCGAGGACGGTCCTTCGACCCGCGGACCGAGCCTCTGCCACGGGCGCGGCTGGACGGGATCTGGGGCTTCCACCTGCGACCCGCGCCCTTCGGTGAGACGCGCCTGGTGGTCCGCACGCGCGGTCGGGGCCACCCCCGGTGGCTCACTCGGCCTTTCGACCTGACGCTCGGCGAACCCGCACACTTCGTCATGCAGACCCGCCAGTTCCACAACCTGCGCACCCGGGTCGGCACGGAGACGTGACCCCGTGATACCGGGGCCTCGGCCCCATCCGGCGTCTCCGCGACCCGCCGTGCCCGGCGCAGCAGGACCCTGACATCCGTCTGCCGCACCGGCGCACGATCCGACGGCCACCCGCCTCTTCACACACACCGGACGCGGGCACCGGATGGCGCCCACAGGGCCGTCCGTGTACCCGCATGGCCCTGTGGGGCGGGCCGTACGCCCCATGGCACCAGGACGTCGCCGGGGTGAGTCTGGAGGGAGCGAGAACGCTTTGGACACGGGAGGCGCAGTGGGTGGTTCGGTGATCGTCGGCGTGGACGGGTCGGCGTCGGGTCTCGCGGCGGTGGAGGCGGCCGCGCGGGAGGCCCGGCTGCGGAAGGCCGCCCTGAAGGTGGTGCACGCCTTCCTCTGGCCCGCCATGCATGTACCCCTGGGCCCGTCGCCTCTGGGGCCGCCGGAGGGCGGGATGCAGAGCATGGTCGATCGTCTGGTGGCGGAGGCGGTGGAGCGTGCCCGGGCCACGGCGCCGGAGGTGGAGGTGTCGCACGCCGTGGTGACGGGAGAGCCGTTGACGGTGCTGGAGGCGCAGTCGCGTGCCGCCGATCTGGTGGTCGTCGGATCCCGAGGGATGGGCGGGTTCGTCGGGCTCATGGTGGGTTCGACGGCGGTACATCTCGCGGCGCACGCCCGCTGCCCCGTGCTCGTCGTGCGCGAAGAAGCGCCCGTGGACGGTCCGGTCGTGGTGGGCGTCGATGGCTCCCCCGCCGGGGACGAGGCGGTGGAGTTCGCCTTCCAGGAGGCCGAGCTGCACGGGACCACCCTGATCGCGCTGCACGCCTGGACCACGTGGAACGCGCCGCTGCCCGCCCCTCAGGATCCGACCGAGCCGTACGCGAACCCGGCCGAGGCGCTCGGCCAGGAGGAGGCACGTCTGCTCTCGGAGGCACTGGCCGGGCACCGGGAACGGCACCCGGATGTCGCCGTGGAGCACGAGACGGTGCACGGTCCCACCCGCGAGGCACTGATCGAGGCGAGCCGGACGGCCCGGCTGGTGGTGGTCGGGGCACGGGGGCGCGGCGGCTTCGCCGGGCTGCTGCTGGGATCGGTCAGCCAGGCCCTGCTGCATCACGCGCACTGCCCGGTAGCCGTGGTGCGGGGCACGGCCGCCCGTCACTGACGACGGCCGCCCCGACCGGGTGGCGGCCCCTGCTCGTCGCGCTCCCGCCGTCCGTCCACCCGCCTCGGCGAGGGCGGGGCCGGACGAGGAAGCGCGGGTCCCTGCGTCCCTGGCCCCGCCCCGTGAACCGGCGGACCATGGACACGAGGTGAGGAGCTGCACCCGGTCGGGGGCCGCCCCCCGGCCGCCCCGTCGCGAACCGCCGACCGGTGAGGAATGCCATGATCCACGCCAACCCCGCCGACGACACCCGCCGGGCCGGCTCGCAGAAGCCGGTGCCGGGGCCTGCCACGGCACCGGCGGGGCCGTCCTGGCCGGAACCCGTCCTCCTGGCTGTCACGGCCTCGTCGCTCGTCGCGGGGGGTGTCCTCCGGCTGCTGGGCCACAGCGATGCCGCCGACGTGTGCTGGGCACTGGGCACGGCCTTCGCCGTCGTGCCCGCGATCGGCTGGGTGGTGGCCGCGCTGCGCCGCGGCCACGCGGGGGTGGATCTCATCGCGGTCCTGGCCCTCGGCGGCACCCTGGCCGTCGGGGAGTATCTCGCCGGGGCCCTGATCGGCCTGATGCTGGCCACCGGGCGCGCACTGGAGGCCGCCGCGCAGCGGCGCGCCTCCCACGACCTGCGTGCGCTGCTGGCGCACACGCCCCGCACCGCCCGTCGGCGCACCGGCAACGAGGTCCGCCCCGTTCCCGTCTCCGAGGTCGCCGTGGGGGACGTTCTCGTCGTCGGCGCGGGCGAGGTCGTCCCCGTCGACGGGCAGGTGGCGGGCCCGGCGGCCGTGCTGGACGAGTCGGTGCTCACGGGCGAGTCGGCACCCGTGGAACGGAAGCCCGGACAGACGGTGCGCAGCGGCGTCGTGAACGCGGACGGGGCCTTCGACCTGCGGGCCACGGCGACCGAGCAGGACAGCACCTACGCCGGGATCGTGCGCCTCGCCCGGCAGGCGGGCGCGGAAGCGGCCCCCGTCGTCCGCCTGGCCGACCGCTACGCGGCCTGGTTCCTGCCCCTCTCGGTTGCGGTGGCGGGGCTGGCCTGGCTGCTGAGCGGCTCCGCGGTGCGGGCCGTGGCGGTGCTGGTGGTCGCCACCCCCTGCCCGCTGCTGCTCGCCGCCCCGGTGGCGATCGTCTCCGGTCTGTCCCGGGCGTCCCGGCTGGGTGTGGTGGTCCGGGACGGCGGCGCGCTGGAGCGCCTGGGGCGGGCCCGCACGCTACTGCTCGACAAGACCGGCACCCTCACCGGCGGGCGCCCGCGCGTGGTCGACGTGACCGCGGCCCCCGGCTGGAAACCCGCCGAGGTGCTGCGGATGGCGGCCACGGTGGACCAGTATTCGCCGCACGTCCTCGCCCGCGCCATCGTCGACGCGGCCCGTGAGCGTGGGCTGGAGCCGTCGATGGCGACGGATGTGTCGGAGGAGGCCGGCCGGGGCGCGTACGGCGTGGTCGACGGCCGCAGGACGGCCGTGGGGCGTCTTGAGCCCACGGCAGTGGTCCCCGAATGGGCGCGGGCCGCGGAGAACCGGGCACTGTTGGACGGCGCCGCCGTCGCCTGGCTCACCGTCGACGGTGTTCCCGCGGGAGCCGTCATGCTGCGTGATCCTCTGCGCCACGACGCGCCGCGCGCCCTGAGACGGCTGCGCACGGCCGGCATCGACCGCATCGTGATGCTCACCGGTGACCGGCCCGAACCGGCCCGCGAGATCGCGGCCGTGCTGGGCCTCGACGGCGTGCGGGCCGAGCTGACCCCGGCCGACAAGGTGGCCGCGGTCCGCACGGAACGCGGGCGCGCCGTCACCGTCATGGTCGGCGACGGTGTGAACGACGCGCCCGCGCTCGCCGCCGCGGATGTCGGCGTGGCGATGGGCGCGCGGGGTTCCACCGCCTCTTCCGAGGCCGCGGACATCGTCCTGACCACCGACCGCGTGGACCGGCTGGCCGACGCCACGTCGATCGCCGTGCGGTCGCGCCGCATCGCCGTGCAGAGCGCTCTGGGCGGCATGCTCCTGTCGCTGGTGGCCATGGGCGCCGCCGCCGTGGGGCTGCTGCCCCCGGCCGTCGGCGCGCTGCTTCAGGAGGGCATCGACGTGGCGGTCATCCTCAACGCACTGCGCGCCCTGCGCGTGGACCAGGGCGCCCGGCCGGCCCTCGAACCCGCCGCCGAGGCCCTGATCCACCGCTTCGCGGCCGAGCACGAGGATCTGCAGGACGTGCTGCAGGCCGTGCGTGACGCCGCGGCCCGGCTCTCGGATCCCGGCGGGGACGGGCAGGCCCTGGAAGCGGTGCGCGAGGTGAACCGGCTGCTCACCGAGCGGCTGCTGCCGCACGAGTCCGCTGAGGAACATCAGCTCTATCCGGCGCTCGAACCGGTGCTCGGCGGGCCGGAGGCGACGGCGACCATGAGCCGCGCCCACGCCGAGATCGAGCGGCTCGCCGGGCGGGTGACCACCCACCTGGCGCTCGCCGACGCACAGGGCGCGCTGGAGCCTGAGCAGCTCGAGGACCTGCGTGCCTGTCTCTACGGTCTGCACACCGTGCTGCGGCTGCACTTCACGCAGGAGGAGGAGAACTACTTCTCCCTTGCGCCCTGACCGCCCCGTCAGCCGCGCTTCAGCTCGCGGCCGATTCCCGCGGCCCATGCCTCGATCCGGCCGAAGTCGCGGAAGTCCCCGCCCTTTCCGTTGCGCAGGATCATCCGGGCGACCCAGCCCTTCGCGCCCTCGCGCAGGCAGCCGCCGAAGGTGACGTGGTCCCGAGCGTCGAGGCGGACCACTGCCTTCTGCACCCAGGGCACGGGTGGTATGTCCCGCTCCGCCGCGGAGGCGTCGAGCGGCCCGCTGCTGAAGAGCCACAGCGGACGTCCGGCCAGCTCCTTGCCGTGGCGGCGGACGAAACGGCGGGCGTCCCGGTGCCAGCGACCGGCGTACAGTCCGCCGCCGACCACGACCGCGTCGTAGGACGCGGCACTCGCGACGGACCCGGCAGCCCGAGCCTCGGCGGCAAGCCCTTCGTCGCGCAGGGCTCCGGCGACCGCCTCGGCGATCTCCGCCGTCGATCCGTTCGTCGTCCCGTAGGCGACCAGCACGTTCTTCGCCACGACGGTCCGCCTCCTCTCACGGCCCCCGCGGCACGGAGGCGTTCGACTGTCATCGGGCGCGGGCGGGTCGGTGTGGGGCCCACGTCGACGTTCTCATCATGGCGCGCGGTCAGTCCGTCGGCAGCTGGAGCATGCAGGTCTCTCCGGGAGCGACGGTGACGGCCCGGTCGGACAGGACCACGCGGACCGGCGACTCCTCCGAATCCGGTACCGCGAGTTCCAACTGCCCGCTGTGCAGGCGCAGGCCGATCCCCCAGTGGCCCCGGTAGCTCAGGGCGAACCCGTACTCCGACAGGGCCGGCAGCGGCACCGGATCCAGCGACAGGGCGTCCCCGCGGGGCGTCAGTCCCGTCAGGCCCCGTTGGACCAGATCGAGCGTGCCGGCCATGGCCCCCAGATGGATGCCCTCCCCCGTCGTACCGCCCTGGATGTCGGCGACGTCCGCCTCCAGGGCCTCGTGGAGGTACTGCCACGCCTCGGCCCGCCTCACCCGGGCGAGAACCCAGCCGTGCACCAGTTCACTGAGGGTGGAGCCGTGACTGGTGCGGCGCAGGTAGTAGTCGACGGTTCTGCTCCAGATCTCCTCGTCCAGGTGGTGACCGAGGCGGCGGAACAGGCTCTGCAGCTCCGTCGGCGGGAAGAGGTAGCCGAGCATGAGGACATCCGCCTGCTTGGACGCCTTGTAGCGGTTGACCGTGTCGCCCTCGGCCTCCAGGATCCGGTCCAGCCGCCGGATGCTGTCGTAGCGCGCCCGGTAGGCGTCCCAGTCCAGCTCGGCCAGGTCGTCGTACCCCTCGAACTGGCTGATGACGCCCTGGTGGTACGGCACGTACAGCCGCCGGGAGACCTCCTCCCACTTCGGTAGTTCGTCTCCGTCCAGCCGGACACGCTCGAACAGTTCCTGTCGGCGCCAGGCGGGAAGGCGGCGCAGGAGCTCCAGGGCGCGGGCGACGACCCAGGCGGCGGTGACGTTGGTGTAGGTGTTGTCGTTCAGTCCCGGCCGGTCGGCGTCCGGATAGCCGTCGTGGTATTCGTCGGGGCCGACGACCCCCCGGATGCGGTAGCGGCCCGTCGCGGGATCGAAGACCGCACTGTCGGTCCAGAACCGGGCGATCTGCACCAGCATCTCCGCACCCTTGGTGTGCAGGAACTCGGTGTCGCCGGTGGCCTCGTAGTACTGCCACACGTTGTACGCGACCGCCGAGCCGACATGGTGCTGGAGCCGGGAGTTGTCCGGAAGCCAGCGGCCCGAGCGGGGGTTGAGATGCAGCGCCTGGGTCTCCTCACGGCCGTCGCTGCCGCTCTGCCACGGGTACATCGCCCCGGCCCGTCCGATGGCGGCGGCGGACCGGCAGGCCCGGTCCAGGCGTCGGTGCCGGTAGGCCAGCAGGGCCCGGGACACCTCGGGGAAGTGCAGGTTCAGATAGGGCAGGACGAAGAGCTCGTCCCAGAACACATGCCCCCGGTACGCCTCGCCGTGGAGCCCCCGGGCCGGCACACCCACGTCGAGGTCCGCCGTGTGCGGGGACAGTGTCTGCAGTACGTGGAAGAGGTGCAGCCGCAGGATGCGGCCCGCCTGGCCCGGGATGCGGATGTCCGCACGCCGCCATATCCGCCCCCAGGCGGCGGTGTGCGAGTCCAACAGGTCGGAGTAGTCCGGGGCCGCGGTCACACGGTCGACTGCCGCGCCAAGAGGGTCGCCGATCGCGGCGTCGCGTGAGGTGTGCAGCGCCACTGTCTTCTCCACCTCGACGGGCCGGTCCGGAGCGAGCGGGATCACCAGGCGGTGGACCGCGCGGCGCCGGTTCGGGAGCAGCCGCGAAAGAGAGGGGGGCGGCCCCACGACGACGGTCCGCGCTGCCATGGCGATCCCGATGCCGGACGTGCTGGTCCGGCAGCACAGCCAGGCCGTCCCGGGCTCCTGTGCACCGGTGCGCACCTGTGTCAGATGGTGCCGTTCGAGGGTCCGGTAGCGGTGGACGTTGGCGTTCATCACGTCGCCGTCCAGGGCGGATTCGACCTCGACGTCCCCCGACCAGTTCTCGGCGGTGAGGACCGTCCGCAGCACCGCCAGATGGGGGTTCGCCATGTGCACCAGGCGGATCTGTTCGACCCGGAGCACTCGCGCGGTCCCGTCCCGGTAGCGCGACGTCCGGGTGAGCACGGCCCGGCGCAGGTCCAGGACCTGCCGGTGGCCGAGCAGGGCGGTGGAGTCCGGGGTGAGCCACGGGCCCCAGGTCCCGCCCTGCGGCCGTACGCGGAATCGGAGCGGCAGCCAGTTCGGGAGGTTGACCATGTCCTCGTTGACGACGTGGCGCCCGGCCACGGTCGACTCGAGGCGGTTGTAGCACCCGGCCCGGTAGGTACCCGGGCAGTGCACCAGGCCGGCCCTGACCTCGGGGAACGCGCCGCGGGTGGCGAAGCAGCCGTTGCCGAGCGTGCACAGCGCCTCCCGCAGACGCTCGGCGGCGGGATCGTACCCTTCGTACTCCCAGGTCCACTCCGACATCGGCCGCCCCTGTCCTTGTCCCCACCGAATCGTGCGAGAGCCGGGGTCAGACGCGTTGCGGAACGACGGCGACCGGGCAGGGGGCGTGGTGCAGCAAGGTGTGGGCGACCCTGCCGAGCTGGAGGCCGGGATGGCCGTGCCGACGCAGGGCTCCGACGACGATCAGGTCGGCGTCGGCCGACGCCTCCAGGAGGACCTGACGGGGAGGGCCTTCGACCGGTGCGCGGGTCACGTCGACGTCCGGTTGTTCCTGCACCGCCTGGAGCAACGCCTCGTCGAGGGTGGCCGACGCGCGTTCCTGCTGCGCGGGCGTGCCGTCGTCCGCGGTCCGGTCGGCCGCGTCCCCGGATGCCGGGCGGCGCCAGGCCCGCACGGCGTGGAGGGTCGCGCCGCGTACTCCGGCCTCGCGCAGGGCGAACCGCACAGCCCCCAGACACTGGGGCAGATCACCGACCCCGACCACCACACGTCCGAAGGCTCCGTGCCGGTTCCGCTCCCCACCGCGGACCACGACGACCGGGCAGGCCGCCCGGGAGGCCACCCCGAGCCCCACCGACCCCAGCGTCAGCCCGGCCAGCTCGCCCCGACCCCGGGACCCCACGACCAGCGACCGGGCGTCGTGCCCGGCCGACAGCAGTGCCGACACCGGGTCCTCGGGGAGCACATCGCTCGACACCTTGACCTCCGGACGGCGCAAGCGGGCGCGCTCCGCTCCGGAGGCGATGATGTGCTGGGCGAGGACCTCGCCGGGGGGTCGTTCCCGGGAGAAGGACGGGACTCGGCCTTCGTACCGTTCCCACAGTGAGGCATGGACCAGCCGCAGGGGCCACCCGTGCCGCGCCGCCTCGTCCACCGCCCAGTCCAGCGCCGCGAGGCTGGAGTCCGAGCCGTCGACCCCCACCACCAGCGGACCTTCCATGGCCGCCACCCGCCTTCCGCTCCTGCCGCTCATGAGAGTCCCTGCAACAACCGTCGCACTGCCTGCGGCCCGCCGCGACCGCCGCACGACTCGGCTTCCGCCCTCCCTCCCGGTCCACGGGAGAGTGCCGGCTCACATCTGGGGGACGACCGCGACCGGACAGGGCGCGTGGTGCAGCATCGCGTGACTGGTCAGCCCCAACTGCAGCCCCATGTGTCCCTTGCGCCGACGCGCGCCGACTACCAGGAGGTCCGCCTCCGACGCCGCTTCCAACAGCGCCTGGCGGGCCGGTCCCTCGACCACGCGCCGGCTGACGGATGCGTCGCCGTACCGCTCGGCAGGGTCGCACAGGGCATCGTCGAGTACCTGTGCCGGCGGACGTCGGCGGGTCTCCAGGGCGTACCCCGTGGACGCCCGGGGCGCCGCGTGAGCACCGGCCGATGTGCTCCAGGCGTGCACTGCCACCAGCCGGCAATGCCGGGCACGGGCTTCGCGGAGCGCGAACCGGAGTGCTGTGCCGCTGGCCTCCCCCGCCTCGACACCGACGACGATGCTCCGGAACCGGGCGCCCCGGTGTTCGGCCGTTCCGCGCACCACGACCACCGGGCAGTCCGCCCGTGCCGCCACGGCCAGACCGACCGAGCCCAGGAGCATCCCGGACAGACCCCCGAGCCCCCGTGAACCCACCACCAGTGCGAAGGCGTTGCGCCCCCGGTCGATCAGGGCGGAGGCGGCATCCCCGTGCCGCACTTCGGTGGACAGCGGGACGGTGGGAGCGGTCTCCTCGACACGTCCTGTGGCGGCGCCGAGGACATCGGCCGTCTCCTCGCCCCGTCCCGCCGCATACAGCAGATGGAGCGGCACCGCGTGCAGTGTCGCCTCCTGCGCCGCCCAATCCACCGCTTCCAAACTCGCCTCGGACCCGTCGATCCCGACCACCAGGGGAATGGTCACCGCCCGCACCGCCTCTCGTGCCCGGTTCCGGATCCCTCGCCGCCTGCCCTCACTTCCAGCTTCGTACGGGGCGGTGTCCGCCGCCATGCCGTGGGAGAGGCGTCGGGACGATCGGCCCGGTTCGATGCAGCGCTCAGTGGTGCCGCCCTGGGCGGCCGCACCGATACTGGGATCAGATCATCGGTGAAGCCGTTCCCGGTGACCGGTCGCTCGACGCCCGTGCCCCACCCGATTCGCCGACAGCATCAGGGCGAACGCCCGCCGGGTGCTGCGGGGCCGCCCCGGCTCGACCAGCGTGGCCGGGAACCCCGGAGCCACCGGTGCCGTGGTGACAGCGGCCCTCGTCCGCCCGTCGGTGCGGCCGGCCGGTGGGTCTCCCCACAGCAAGCGGTCCCTCGGCGGCGGACACGACACAAGGAGGTGCTCCTCATGGACGTCCTCGTCGGTTACGCGACCGCCCACGGCTCCACCCGGACGATCGCCGAGCGGATGGCCGCCGTACTGAGCCGTGCGGGCCTGACGGCCGAGGCCAGGCCCCTGGAGGAAGTCGAGGACGCCGACGCGTACCGCGTGTTCGTCCTCGGCAGCGCCGTGCACGGGCAGAGCTGGCTTCCTCCGGCCAGGAAGTTCGTACGGGACAACCTGGAGGTGCTGGGCTCCCGGCCCGTGTGGATCTTCAGCGTGGGGATGCCGGCCGCACTGCGCGGTCCGTGGCGCCGTCTGGCTCCCAAGGAGCGGCAGGCCGTCGAGAACGGCCTGCCGCCGGATCTGCGGTACCGCGGTCACGGCCTGTTCTCCGGGGTCGTCGGACGCGACCAGCTCCCTCGCTCCGGCCGCGTCTTCTTCCGCCTGGTGGGCGGACGCTTCGGCGACTTCCGGGACTGGGAGGCCGTCGACGGCTGGGCGGCGGGCATAGCCGGGGAACTCCGCCCCGGTCCCTGAGGTCGGCCCGTCCCGTCTCTCACGGGGCAGAAGTCAGGCCTGGACCTTCTGCGAAGTCTCAGCCACCGCCTCGCCGGAGGAACACCGGACGTCCAGCTCGACGTCCGGTGCCTGCGCCAGTGTGTTGGTGACCGTGCAGTGGGAGACCACCGCGCGCAGCGCGGCCAGCCGCCGGGGTGGCAGGGAGGGCGCCTGTACCGTCAGGGCGAGACCCGCGACCCGGGCGGGCCGGTCGTCCGCCATGCGGTACTCGGCTCGGACCGACAGGCCCTCGCGTGCCACACCGTGACGGTCGAGAAAGCGCCCCGCGTAGTGCGCCGCGCACGAGGCGACCGCTGCCACGAAGAGCTCCACCGGGGTGGGGGCGGTGTCCTTCCCCCCGTCGGTCAACGGCTGGTCGACCGTCAGGACGTGGCCGCGGACCCGTATCTCGAAGGCGTCCCCCGCGATCGGCGTCACCTCGGCCGCTCCCGGCGGGCCCGCGGGCTCCCGCTCCACGACAGCCGCCTGGTACAGCAGCAACCCGGCCAGGCGTCGCGCTTCCTCGGCCGTCAGGGACGCCCACATCTCGCCTTCGTCGTACGGTGCACAGGAGGTGTCGACGACGACGCGCCCCATGGATGCCGGGAGTCCCGACGGGGCGAAACGGGTGACGCCGATGGTGCGACCGCAGCGCGTTTCCACTTTCATCTCGGCTCCTAGCCGGCTCGTTCCACCGTGTGAAGACCGGACACTTCAAGTAGACGCCGCGACGCCCTGGCTGCCCAGGTCCGTCAGGCCCTGCCACGCGGCAAAGGTCCCTTTCCGCCGTATGCGGGCAGAGACCGTTGGCCCTCGTTTGAAATGCTGTCCACGGCCCACTCTGGCTTAAGCACCCGCGGACAAGGGTGAGCGGTGCCGATAGCGATCCGCTGGAGGTGTTCACCATGCCGGTCGACGGACGCAAGCCGATCGTGGTCGGTGTCGATCCCGATCCGGACAGACTGGCGGCTGTCACCTGGGCCGCCGACGAGGCGGACCGGCGCCGTCTCCCCCTGACACTCGTGTACACGCAGGGCCTGCCGGTTCCCGGCTTCCGTCTGGAAGGCAGCCCTCCGTCGTGGGAGAAGTGGCGGGACGACCTGCACACGGAGGGCGACGACGTGCTCCGGCGCGTGGTCTCTTTCGTCGAGTCGCGCCGTCCCGGGGTGGACACCTCGGCCGTACTGGCCGAGGGGCACCCGGCATGGGTTCTGGCCGAGCACTCGCGCGACGCCGCGCAGGTCGTGGTCGGTTCCTGGCATCTCGGTACCGCACAGGAGCTGTTCGGCTCCGCCGCCGTCGCGCTGCCGCTGACCGCCCACGCCGCCTGTCCGGTGGTCGTGGTGCGGGAGGCGGAGCACACCGCCCAGCGGCCGCCGTACTTCGTCGTCGGCGTCGACGGCAGCCCGCACTCGGCCGCGGCCGTCGACCTCGCGTTCGAAGAGGCTTCACTGCGAGGTGCCTCCCTGCGCGCGCTGTACGTCTGGCACCCTCCGGTGCTCGGGGTGCTGGACGAGGATGCGGCGGTGCAGGAGTGCCGTCGGCTGCTGTCGGAGACGGTGGCCGGGCGCGGTGCCGCTCATCCCGGGGTGGACTTGCACCATGAGGTGGTCAAGGGGCACCCGGTGCAGGAGCTGATGACGGCTTCCGCCCACGCACTCGGCCTCGTGGTGGGTACGCGGGGGCTCGGCGGGTTTCGCGGCATGCTGCTCGGGTCCGTGAGTCAGGGTTGCCTTCACCATGCGCGCTGCCCGGTCGTCGTCGTGCCGCACGAGCGGGAGCGGTAGCAGGGTCCCGAGGAAGTGTTGCCATGGATCAGCCGGTGGTGGTGGGGGTGGACGGGTCCCCGTCGAGCCTGGACGCGGTGGAGACCGCTGCCCGTGAGGCCGCGCTCCGGGGCACGGGGCTGCGGCTGGTGCACGCCTTCGGACGCCGGTCCCCGCATGTTCCGCACGCCGGCCCGCCGTGGAACCCGGCCGGGACAGGGATACGCGAACTGGTCGACGGCACCCTCGCGGAGGCCGAGCGGCGGGCCCGCGACTCGGTTCCCGGAGTCGAGATCGACCGGGACGTCGTGCTGGGCGAGCCGACGACCGTCCTCGTGATCGCATCACGCACGGCCGCGCTGGCCGTGGTCGGCAGCCACGGCCGAGGCGCCGTCGGCGGCCTGCTGCTCGGCTCGACCGCCGGGCATCTCGCGGCCCACGGCCGCTGCCCGGTGCTGGTCGCGCGGGGACGGCGGGCCCCGGGCGGTCCGGTGCTGCTGGCGGTCGACGACGCGCCCTCGTCGGCACCGGCCGTCCACTTCGCCTTTGCCGAGGCGCGTCTTCGCGGCGTGGGTCTCGCCGCGGTGCACGTGTGCGCGCCCGGCAGCGCGGACGCCTACGACGGACCGGCGGACCCCCCTTTCGTGACGTACGACAGGGGCCACCTGCGGGACCATGCGGAGCACGTGATCGAGGCGGCGCTGGCCGGGGACGAGCAGAAGCACCGGGACGTCAGGGTGCAGCACCGCCCCGTCGTCGGCCGGGTACGCCACACGCTCATCCGGGCGAGTGAGGACGCAGGGCTTCTCGTGGTCGGTGCGCGGGGCCGGGGCGGGTTCACGGGTCTGCTCCTGGGGTCGGTGAGTCAGACCGTCCTGCGTCATGCGCGATGTCCGGTCGCGGTCGTCCGGGACGGCCCGGAGTGAACTCCGGCCGCCGACGCACGGCTTCGGTGGGCGAGCGCAGGGCGTGTTCCAGGATGCGGTTCTCGAGTCGCCGATGCGGACGGGCGGCCGGACAATGGGCGTATGGCGCGGAACACCGCACACGCGTACGGTCCGGCTACCGTGACGGTCAAGGGACGTGATGTCAGGCTGCGCACCATCGGCTTCGTGCTGCTCGCCGGCCTGGCCATCTGGTTCATAGCCGCCAACACGGAGTCGGTCACCATCAGACTCTGGGTCCCGACCGTCACGCTCCCGCTGTGGAGCGTGCTCACGGTCACGCTCCTCGTGGGCGTGGCCCTCGGCCTGCTCATGGCCCACCGGCGCGCCCGCCGGTGACCACCCGCCGAAGCGGCTCGGGGGTGACGTTCACCGCCAACCGGCCGGTCCGCGCATGCTCGGGTGGTCGGTGAGCCGGTCCCTACGACCTGCGGTCCCGCTCCGGACGCCGCCTTCTGCCGAGTGCGGACAGGGGCAGCCTTCCGCTCGACGTCACCGCCAGGGACATCGACCCCGTGGACCACATCCCTCGGCCGTTGCCGAGCACCTGCCGCGTCTCACCAGCCGTGTCGGCCCGTACCACGACCGGACGCGTCGCCCGCACCACGACCTCGAGTGCGACCGACGCCCTTCCCGACTGCGGCTGCCGCCGCCTCACGGACGTGATCCCGGCCGACGTGCGACCGGCGCAGTGCTCCGCGACCCTGGAAACCGAGGGCAGCGCCGCGAGGAGCACCTATGGACTGGGAAACGATCCACAAGGACACCGGAACCGTTGTTCCGCCCCGTCTCGCCGACTACGAAGAGGCCCGGTCGGCATTCACCTGGGATCAGGCGCGCGACGCTCTGGCCGGGCTGCCCGGCGGCGGGCTCAACATCGCGCACGAAGCGGTGGACCGGCACGCGGTCTCCGGGCGTGCGGACAAGGTCGCGCTGCGGTGCATCGCACGGGACGACGCCGTCACCGACGTCACGTACGGCGAGCTGGCCCGGCGTACATCCCGCTTCGCGAACGTGCTGAGGAGCCTGGGCATCGGCCGAGGGGACCGTGTGTTCACCCTGCTCGGCCGGTGTCCGGAGCTTTTCACGACGGTCCTGGGCACGCTGAAGAACACCAGCGTGCTCTGCCCTCTCTTCTCGGCTTTCGGCCCCGATCCCGTGGAGCAGCGACTGCGGCTCGGGGACGCACGGGTCCTGGTGACGACGGCGGCGCTCTACCGGAAGAAGGTGGCCGCCCGCCGGGACGCGCTGCCCGGTCTGGAGCACGTCCTGATCGTCGGGCCCGGTGCCGGGGAACTGCCCGGCACGCTCGCCTGGGAGGAGGCGACGAGCACCGCGGAGGAGGCCTTCACCATCCCCTCGACCTCGGGCGAGGACATGGCCCTGCTGCACTTCACCAGCGGCACCACCGGCAGCCCCAAGGGCGCCGTGCATGTCCACGAGGCAGTGGTCGCCCACCATGCCACGGCCGCGTACGCGCTGGACCTGCACCCCGGGGACGTGTACTGGTGCACCGCCGACCCGGGCTGGGTCACGGGCATGTCCTACGGCATCGTCGCCCCGCTGGCGCACGGCGTGACGGTGGTCGTCGACGAGGGCGACTACGACGCCCGCCGCTGGTACCGGATCCTCGGGGAGCAGCGGGTCACCGTCTGGTACACGGCGCCCACCGCGCTCCGCATGCTCATGCGTGCGACACCGCGGCAGGGCCCGTACGACCTGCCGCGCTCCTACGACCTCTCGGCGCTGCGTTTCGTCGCCTCCGTCGGAGAGCCTCTCAACCCCGAGGCCGTGCTGTGGGGCCGGGACGTGCTGGGCCTGCCCGTGCACGACAACTGGTGGCAGACGGAGACCGGTTGCATCATGATCGCGAACTACGCGGCCTGCGACATCCGGCCCGGCTCCATGGGACGCCCGCTGCCCGGCGTCGAAGCCACCGTGCTCAGGACCGGCGAGGACGGCCGCGCGCTGGTCACGGGTGGCCGGGTCACCGAGGTGGAGGGCCCCGATGAGGAGGGGGAGCTGGCGCTGCGGCCGGGCTGGCCGTCGATGTTCCGCGGCTATCTCCACGACAAGGAGCGCTACGACGCGGCCTTCGCCGACGGCTGGTACCTGACGGGCGACCTGGTACGCCGGGACGCGGACGGCTGGTACTGGTTCGTGGGGCGTGCCGACGACGTGATCAAGTCGGCCGGGCATCTGATCGGCCCGTTCGAGGTGGAGAGCGCGCTGATGGAGCATCCGGCGGTCGCGGAGGCGGGGGTGATCGGACGGCCGGACTCCGTGGCCGGGAACGTCGTCAAGGCCTTCGTGTCGCTGCGTCCCGGTGTCGAGCCCTCCGCCGAGCTGGAACGTGAACTGCTGGGCTTCGCCCGCCGCCGGCTGGGCCCGGCCGTCGCGCCCAGGGAGATGGCGTTCGACCAGAACCTGCCCAGAACCCGCAGCGGCAAGGTCATGCGCCGGTTGCTGCGTGCGCGGGAACTCGGCTTGCCCGCCGGCGACGTGTCGACTCTGGAGGGATCCGCATGAGCGCGGCCCGCCCCACCGCCCGTCCCCGCAAGGACGCGACGCCCCCGAAGCCCGGCCGAAGGACCACGACGGCCGGGCGGCAGGAGGGCATCGAACCGCCACGGACCGGCCGGTCGCACGCCGGGCACCGGACGGACCTGCTGGAGGGCATGCTGCGCATCCGGCGTTTCGAGGAGCGGTGCGTGGAGTTGTACAGCGCCGCGAAGATCCGTGGCTTCGTCCACCTCTACATCGGTGAGGAGGCCGTCGCCGTCGGCGTCAACGAGGCACTGACCCCCGAGGACGCGGTCGTCTCCACCTACCGCGAACACGGCCACGCACTGGCGCGCGGCCTCACGGCCGAGGCCGTCATGGCGGAGATGTTCGGGAAGGCGACCGGCTGCAGCGGCGGACGGGGCGGGTCCATGCACCTGTTCGACGCGCGTCGCCGCTTCTACGGCGGCAGCGCGATCGTCGCCGGCGGGCTCCCCCTGGCCGCCGGACTGGCCCTGGCCGACCGGATGCGCGGGCTGCCCCGCGTCACCTGCTGCTTCTTCGGCGACGGTGCCTTCGCCGAGGGCGCGTTCCATGAGACGGCCAACCTCGCGGCCCTGTGGAACCTCCCGCTGCTGCTGGTCTGTGAGAACAACCTGTACGCCATGGGCACCGCGCTCGCCCGGGAGCACGCGCAGACCGATCTGGCGATGCGCGCCGCCTCGTACGGCATGCCCGCCTGGGCGGTGGACGGCATGGATGTCGAAGCCGTCGAGCAGGCCGCCCGGCGGGCCGTCGAGGGCATCAGGGCGGGCACCGGACCGCATTTCCTGGAACTGCGCACCTACAGGTTCCGCGCCCACTCCATGTACGACCCCGACCGATACCGCGACAAAGCGGAGGTCGAGCGGTGGAAGTCCCGTGACCCGATCGGCCGGCTGACGGACCACCTGCGCGACAACCGCGAGCTGGACGACAAGGAGCTCTCCCGGATCGAGCGACGGATCGCCGAAGAGATCGACCACGCCGTGGAAGCGGCCGAGCAGGCCCCCGAGGAGCCGGTCGAGGATCTGCTCCGCCACGTCACCTCAGAGCGGCCCCCAGGGAAGTGATCCGATCGTGAGCACCCGCGGGACGACGTCGACGAGCACGACGTACCGGGAAGCGATGCGCGAGGCGCTGCGGGAGGCGATGCGCTCCGACGACCGGGTCTTCCTCATGGGCGAGGACGTGGGCCGGTACGGCGGTTGCTTCGGTGTCAGCCTCGGTCTGCTGGAGGAGTTCGGTCCCGACCGCGTACGCGACACCCCGCTCTCGGAGTCCGCGTTCGTGGGCGCCGGTATCGGTGCCGCCCTCGCCGGCATGCGGCCCGTCGTCGAGATCATGACCGTCAACTTCAGCCTGCTGGCCCTCGACCAGATCCTGAACAACGCCGCCACACTGCTGCACATGTCGGGTGGCCAGCTGCCCGTCCCCCTGGTCATCCGGATGACGACCGGCGCGGGACGGCAGCTCGCGGCGCAGCACTCGCACAGCCTCGAAGGCTTCTACACCCACATTCCCGGAATGCGCGTCCTCGCCCCGGCCACGATCGAGGACGCGCGCCACATGCTGTCCCCCGCGCTCGCCGATCCCGACCCCGTCGTGATCTTCGAGCACGGCACGCTCTACAACGCCTCCGGCGAGCCGGCTCCGCCGACCACCGCCGTGGACCTGGACCACGCGGCGATCCGCAGGCCCGGTACCGACGTCTCCCTCATCACGTACGGCGGTTCGCTGCCCAAAGTGCTCGCGGCGGCTCACCGGCTGGCCGACGAGGGCATCGACGCCGAGGTGATCGACCTGCGCACGCTGCGGCCGCTCGACGGCGCGACGATCGCCGCGTCCGTGGCCCGTACCCATCGTGCGGTGGTCGTCGACGAGGCGTGGCGTACGGGAAGTCCGGCCGCGGAGGTGTCCGCTCGCATCGCCGAGGAGTCGTTCTACGATCTGGACGCCCCCGTCGAGCGGGTGTGCAGCGCCGAGGTGCCCATTCCGTACGCCCGGCAGTTGGAGGAGGCCGCACTGCCGCAGACCGCCGACATCGTCGCAGCCGCACACCGGGTGGTGGACTGACCATGGGCGAGTTCACCATGCCGTCACTCGGCGCCGACATGGACGAGGGCACGCTCGTGGAGTGGCTCGTGGAGCCCGGCGCCGCCATCCGCAGGGGCGATCCGGTCGCGGTCGTCGAAACCGCCAAGTCCACGATCGAGGTGGAGTGCTTCGAGAGCGGGACCATGGGACAGCCGCTCGTGCGGCCGGGTACGACGGTACCGGTGGGGACGCCGCTCGCACTGATCGAGACGGGGGCCGAAGCACGCGGGGAGGGCGGGAAGGCCCGCCGGCCGCGGAGGGAGCCGCAGGGGGAACCCGAGGGTCCGCCCGCCTTTGAGCGCACTGGGCCCACCGTGGCCTCCGAGCCCGTCCGGGCCGGTGCGCCGGTGGTGTCCGGGGCGCGGGGTCGCGGCCACGTCGAGGCAGGCCCCTTGATCCGGCGCCTCGCGGAACAGGGTGGCGTCGATCTGGAGGCCCTCCCGGGCTCCGGGCCGGCCGGGCGGGTCACCCGTGCCGACATCGAGCGGGCGACGGCAGCGGCCGGCACCCGGCCCCGGCGTGCGCGGGCCACCCCCCTCGCCCGTCGACGCGCCGCCGAACTGGGCGTCGACCTGTCCGCGGTGACCGGCACCGGGAGGGACGCGGCCATTCGCGCCGAGGACGTGAGCAGGGCGGCCGCCGGACCCGCCGGCGCTCCCCCGCCTCCGCCCCGGACCGACGCCGTGGTGCATGCCTCCCACCCTCCCGAGGGCCGGGCGCCGGACATGCGCCGGGCGATCGCACGGCTCATGACCCGCGCCAACCGGGAGATCCCGCAGTACTACCTGTCCACCACCGTGGACATGTCGGTTTCCATGGACTGGCTGCACGACCACAACCGGCGCAGTCCGATGTCCGAACGGCTGCTTCCGGCGGTCCTGCTGCTGAAGGCGGCCGCCCTCGCGGCCCGTGAGGTGCCCGAGCTGAACGGTTTCTGGGTCGACGACCGCTTCGCCGCGGGTGAGGGCGTCCATGTGGGCGTGGCGGTCTCCCTGCGCGGCGGAGGACTCGTCGCTCCGGTCCTGCACAGGGCGGACACCCTGGATCTGCCCGCGTTGATGACCACCCTCAAAGATCTGGTCACCCGCGCTCGCACGGGCAGGCTGCGCGGTTCCGAGGTGTCCGGCGCCACCCTCACGGTCACCAACCTGGGCGACCAGGGAGTGGAGACCGTGTTCGGCGTCATCCATCCGCCGCAGGTGGCTCTCCTCGGCTTCGGACGCATCGTCGACCGGCCCTGGGCCGTCGGCGGGCTGCTGGGCGTACGGCCCGTCGTCACCGTCACCCTCTCGGCGGACCACCGCGCGACGGACGGCGCCGTCGGGGCCCGGTGTCTCACAGCGGTCGACCGTCTCCTGCAGAACCCGGAGGAACTGTGAACCGGACCGACGCACTGAACGTGGTCAAGGAGTCGATCACCCAGGTCGTCCCCGACGCCGACCTGGACACGCTGGGCCCCGACGACATGTTCCGGGAGGCGCTCGAGATGGACTCGCTGGACTTCCTGTCCTACATCGAGATCCTCGGCGAACGTACCGGAGTGCGCATCGAGGACGCGGACACACCACGGCTCACCACGCTGTCCGGCAGTGCGGACTTCCTCGTCGCCCATGGGCCGTGAGAGGCGACCCCGTCGCCGGCCGCGGACCGGGTGACCGGCTACCGCGACGGTTCCGGCATCTCGCGGAGGAGCACGACCTTGAGGGCACCGGTGTCCGGTCCGTGAGCGAAGACCTCGTAGGCGTCCTCCATGCGCTGGAGAGGGAACCGGTGGGTGACGAGCGGGAAGACCGTGAGCCGTCCGAAGGCCAGGAGGTCGAGCAGCCACGGCGTGGAGGAGGTGTCGACCTGGCCCGTGCTGATCGTGACGTTCTTGCGCCACAGCGCCTCGAGATGGAGGGTGGCGGGTTTGCCGTGCATGCCGATGTTGGCGATGTGCCCGCCGGCCCGCACCACGCGGGTCGCGAGGACGAAGCTGTCCGGATCGCCCGCGGCCTCGATGACGACGTCGGCGCCGGGCCCCTCGGACAGGTCGGAGACCATTCTCCCGGGCAGTTCGGCGGCATGGGCGCCCATACGGGTGGCGGATGCCAGCCGGGACGGCGACAGGTCCACCGCGATGACCCGCCGGGGCGAGTACAGGCGGGCGAGAACCACCGCGGCGAGGCCCACCGGACCCGCGCCCACCACGACGACGGTGTCACCCGGGCCCACATGTCCGTTGCGCACCCCGACCTCATAGGCGGTCGGGAGGAGTTCGGCGAGCAGGACCGCCTCGTCGAGCGGGAGGTACGGGGGCCGGCGGTGTGTGGAGGAGTCGGCGAAGGGGACGCGGACCAGCTCGGCCTGCGTCCCGTTGATCTCCCGGCCCAGGATCCATCCGCCGCCGCCCCGGCACTGTCCGTACATGGCGTCGCGGCAGGGAGGGCAGTTCCCGCAGGCCGACACGGAGGAGACGATCACCTGGTGTCCGGGGCGCCTGGTGCGCACCCCCCGGCCGACCTCCACCACCTCGCCCACGGCCTCGTGCCCGAGGACCGTTCCCGGCTTCACCTCGGGGAGGTCGCCCCGCCGGATGTGCAGATCGCTCCCGCAGACGGTGGTCGCGTCGACGCGTACGATCGCGTCGGTGTCCGCCTCGATCACGGGATCGGGAACCGTGTCCCACGAGGTCCGCCCGGGGCCGTGATGGACGAGTCCGCGCATGGCCGCTCCCTCGCTCGCCGTCTCCTCACCACCGTCACCCGCCAGAGACTCCCGGGCAACACGGGGGTGCCCGCACTGCTCCCCGTCGTGTCAGTCCGGCAGCATGTAAGGGCGGCGGAAGACCGGCGCCGGGGCCGTGCGCCACGGGTGTACGGCCGCCAACGCCTGGGAGACCGCCGCTTCCAGGGGGCCGCCGGTGTCGATCGCGACGGCCTCGGGCCACGGCGGCTCCTCGGCCGCCATGGCGGCGGCCACGGCGCTGTCCGCATCGGATACCGACGTACCCGCGGTGCGGGAGCCGAGGCGGGCCTCGGCCACTTCGCCGGGGACCCGGCAGTGCAGGGCCACCAGATCCGCACCGGTGCGTTCGGCGGTGCGCAGGGCCGCTTCGCGCTGCCCCTCGTGGGACCAGGTTGCGTCCAGGACGACGGACTCCCCCGAGGACAGGAGGGCGGCCGCACGGTCGAGCAGTTCGGCGTACGTCCTGGCGGTCCACTCCTGGGTGTACAGACCTTCGCCGTAGCGGGCCGCAGCGGACTGCTCCACGGGGATGCCGGCCAGTTCCTTGCGGAGGCGGTCGCTGCTGAGCAGGGTCACCCCGAGGCGGTCCGCCAGGGCTCCGGCGAGCGTGGACTTCCCGCTGCCCGGCAGCCCGCCCACCAGGGTCAGACCGACGGCGGAGGCGCGCAGGTGCCGCAGGGTCGCCGTGACGAGCCGCCGGGCCGCCGCCCCGGCACCGGGTGCGCCCTGGCGTGACTGGATCAGGGAGACCTTGGCGCGGACGAACGCCCGGTAGGCCACGTAGTGGTGCCACAGCGAGGGGGGCGCGGGGTCGCCGGAGTACTCGCTGTACCGGGTGAGGAAGTACGCGGCGGATTCCGGGGAGCCGAGCTGCTCCAGGTCCATGGCGAGGAAAGCGGCGTCGTCCAGGCCGTCGACGTGTCGAAGGCGGTCGTCGAACTCCAGACAGTCCAGGATGCGGGGGCCGTCGTCGAGGCAGAAGACGTCCTCGGCCAGCAGGTCGCCGTGGCCGTCGACGACGCGTCCCTCCCGGATCCGTGTGTCGAACAGTTGCTCACGGCCCGCGAGGTACCGGCGCACCAGCCGCTCCACCTCGTCGACGCCGTCGGGCAGGGGGATCTCGTCGGCCAGGGCACGGACCTGAGCGAAGCTCGCCTCCCACCTGGACGACAGCGCGTCGCGGCTTCCCTGCGCGTCCACCTCCGGGCCTCGGGGAGCGTCCGCGTGGCGTGCGGCGAGCTGACGCGCCACGGATCGCAGGACGTCGTCCACGGCGGCCCCTTCCCGTACCAGCCGGGACAGGCGGCGGTCCGCCGGCATGCGGCGCATCACGACGAGCGGCTCGGCGTCGTCCGTGTGCGGCAGGCGGATCTCTCCCAGGCCCAGGTAGACGTCCGCGGCGAAGCGGCGGTTGAGGGCGACCTCCCGTTCGCAGGCGGCCCTGCGGGCCGTCACCGCCGTGTAGTTGAGGAACTTCAGATCGACCGGCTTCTTGATCTTGTAGGCGTGGTGGCCGAAGAGGAGCACGATCGCGGTGTGCGTCTCGTGCAACTCCGCGCGGGGGAACGTGACACCGTCGCCGGGTCCGGTGCCCGAACGGAGCACGGACGCGTCGGTCCGGTGCGCGCCTGCTGACGCTCGCCTCCGGTCGTCCGGCTCAGTCATGGGAGACAACCGCGACGGGACAGCGTGCGTGGTGGATGGCGGCCTGGGCGACGGGCCCCAGTCGGGGTGCCGGAACGCGGTGGTGCCTGCGCCGGCCGACGACGAGCAGCCCGGCGTTCGTGGCGAACCGCAGGACCGCGCGGGCGGGACTCTGCAGCCCGATGCCGTCGGCCACGTCCACCCGCGGGTACTTCTCGCGCCAGGGGTGGAGGGCCCGGTCCAGCTCCTTCCGCGCGGCCTGGCTGATGTCGTCGGCGACCTCGTGGTCCACCCCCCAGGGCACGTACGCATGGACGGGCAGGCTCTGTCCGTGCACGGCCCGCAGCGGCACCTTCCGTGCCGCTGCCGTGGCGAAGGCGAACGCGAGCAGGTCGTCGCAGGGGCCGTGCAGTTTCAGCGCGACCACGACCTCCCCCGTTTCCCCGGGCTCGGTCCCCGGAGCTTCCGTACGGCTCCCGGCGCGGACCAGGACGACCGGCTGCTCGGCATGTGCCGCGACCGACATGCTGATGTCGCCGAGGAAGTAGCTCTCGACGAGCTCCAGCCCGCGCGAGCCGAGCACGGTCATGGAGGACTCCGACGCCGCGTGCAGCAGTGCTTCCTGCGCCTCGTCCGCCACCAGACTGCCGACGATGGCGAGACCCGGATGGAGCCTCTGCAGTTCCGACTGCGCGTTGTGCACCAGCCGCTTCGCCCAGTAGTTCTGGTCCATCTCGGAGGGAGTCCTGGCCGGTTCCGGCGCCAGCAGGGGCCACGCGTGCAGCAGGCGCAGCGTGAAGTTGCGGCGCTCGGCCTCGTCCGCGGCCCACCGAGCGGCGGAAAGACTCTCGGGTGAGCCGTCGAGACCGACGGTGATCACTGGCTCCATGGCACCTGCCTCCCTCTCGTAAGAAGCCGGAAAGGTGATGACCCGGTAAGCCTCTCCGGAAGCGCCGTACGCCGTGCGGTGCCTGCCACCACTCATTCGACAGTTACCGCAAACCCTTCCGCCGTGCACGCGGACACCACGCGGTCGCGGCGGGTGGTGGAGGGGCCGCAGCGAGGTCTGAAGGACCGTCCGTCGGGGACCTTCGGCCCAGTGACCCGGGCCCGCCGCTGTTCGACGGTGGGAAGTGAAGCGACCAGCGTGATGTGCTGGAGGCCCGACGATGAGTACCCGGAGTTCACCGTACGCGCCCGGTCCGCGCAGGCACGGGACGCCCAAGGGGCACAACCCCCTGATCCGTACGTCGGACCGGGTCGAGTTGTGGCTGCGTCGCGTACTGATGGTCGTGCTGGTCGTCGGACTTCCGGTGGCAGGTCTCGTCGTCGGCAGGACGACGTACGAGTCGTCGATACGCACGGTGCAGACCCAGTCCGCGGAGCGGCAGCAGGTCGAGGCACAGGTGATGTCGATCACCGAGAACGTCGGCCGGGCGACGAAGGAACAGGCAGTGGTCCGCTGGACCGACGACAGCGGCGCGGTGCGGACGTCGAGCGCCCGCCTGAAGCCGGGCATGACCGAGGGCGCCTCGGTGCGACTCTGGGTGGACCGGCAAGGGACCGTCACCGGTCCCCCGCTGACGAAGAACCAGGCCCTGGCGAACGGCTGGTTCGCCGGAGGCTTCACGGTCATCGGTGTGACGGCCGGTGTCTTCCTGACGCGGGCGGGCGTGCGCATCGCGCTGGACCGCAGGAGGTACGCGCAGTGGGACGCCGAATGGGGTCTGGTGGAGCCCGAGTGGGCCGGCCGGTTCCGCCGGTGACACCTGGCAGTCGGAGCGCGATGGAGGAGGTGGCCCGATGTCCGAGGCGATGACCACCGATCTGTACGAAGTGACGATGGCCATGTCCTATCTGCGGGAGGACATGACCGGTCCGGCGACATTCAGCCTTTTCGTCCGCGATCTGCCGGCGGAGCGGGGCTTCCTGGTTGCGGCGGGGCTGGAATCGGCCCTGGATTACCTGTCCGGGCTGCATGTGGGCCCGGAGGACGTCAGCGCCTTCGCCGCCGCTCTCCACCGACCACCGCGGGATCTGGAGCCCCTGCTCGGACTGCGGTTCACCGGCAGCGTGCGGGCGGTGCCGGAAGGACGGATCGTGCTCGCGGGCGAGCCCTTGCTGGAGGTGACCGCGCCGCTTCCGCAGGCACAGCTGGTCGAGACGTACGTGCTCAACCAGGTGAGTCATCAGACGATGATCGCCTCGAAGGCCGCACGCTGTGTGCTCGCTGCGGCAGGACATCCGGTGGTGGACTTCTCCCTGCGACGGACCCACGGCGTGCAGGCCGGGTTCCAGGCCGCCCGGCTCGGCGCGATGACCGGTTTCGCGGGGACCAGCAACGTGGCCGCGGCCACGTCCCTGGACCTGCCCGCCGTCGGCACGATGGCCCACTCGTACGTGGAGGCGTTCGAAGACGAGGAGGAGGCGTTCCGCGCGTTCGCCCGGACCCACCCCGGCCCCGTGACCTTCCTGGTGGACACCTACGACACCGAGGAGGGCGTCCGCGTCGCGGCACGTGTCCTGCGGGACCTGGACCGCGGACCCGGCTGTGCCGTACGCCTGGACAGCGGTGATCTGGGAGCCCTGGCGGTACGCACCCGGTACCTGCTCGACGAAGCGGGCCTGCCCGACGTGCGGATCACAGCCAGCGGAGGGCTCGACGAGTACGCCGTGGACGACCTGGTCCGCTCCGGAGCACCGGTCGACGTCTACGCGGTCGGCACCCGGGTCGGCGTCTCGGCCGACGCGCCGTTCCTGGACTCCGCGTACAAAATGGTGGAGTACGAAGGGCGACCGGTCATGAAACTCTCGTCGGCGAAGGTGACGGCGCCCGGGCGGAAGCAGGTGTTTCGTCGGGCCGGTGGTGCCGACGTGATCGGGCTGGCCGACGAACGGCCACCGCGCGACGGCGAACCGCTGCTGGAAACGGTCATGCGGAACGGGCAGCGCACCGACAGCGGGCCGACGCTTCGGGAGTGCCGGGAGAGGTTCGCCGCCGACCTGACCGCACTGCCGCCGGCCGCCCGCATGATCCGCGCCCCTGTCCCCCCTCGTGCGACGGCCTCCGAGGAACTCGGCGCGCTCACCGAACGGGTCCGGCGGCACATCACCGAACGGACGGGGGCCTCAGCGGCGCGGCGGGCGGTGTCCGGTCGCCCCGGCGCGGGGTCCTACAGGTCCGTCCCGAGCTGAGGAGGACAGCAATGTCGCACACCCTGGAATGGAAGGCTCGCCTCTACCTCTTCGAGGAAGAGGGCGTCACGAAGGCCCGAGCGGTGATCGACACCGGGACCACGGTCCTCACCGGGCACGGCACCGCACGCCGGAACCCGGCCGACGTGGATGTCCCGGAGATCGGCGACGAGCTGGCCGCGGGCAGGGCCGTGCAGGATCTGGGCCGGCAACTGCTGGACATCGCCGAACGCGATGTCCAGGGCGTGGGTATCACGCGACCGGATCCCGGTCCGGCCGTCGGGTGGCCGATGTGACCACGATCTGCGCCTCGGCCGGTGCACCGAACAAGGAGGAATGACCGATGACACTTCCCGTCCACCACAACAGGGGTTCGGTCTCCGGATGGGACCCGTATCGGGAGCTCGAGGAGCTGCGCACCCGGATGGACCAGCTCATGCGCTCCACCTTCCCCTTCCCCGGCAGCGGATTCCCCCGGGCCGAGTCGGCGGCGTGGGCGCCGTTGGCCGATGTCGAGGACACGGAGGAGGCCTACCTGTGGGAGCTCGAGGTTCCCGGCGTCGACAAGGACCGGATCACCGTGGAGGTCGCAGAGGGCGAGCTCGACGTCCACGGCGAGATCGAGGAGAAGGAGCGTACGGGCGTGCTCCGCAGGCAGACCCGGCATGTCGGGGAGTTCGACTACCGCACGAGTCTGCCTCCGAACGCCGACACCGAGAGCATCACCGCGGAGTTGGCCAACGGAGTCCTCACCGTGCGCGTCCCCAAGGCCGAGAAGGCCAAGCCGCACCGCATCGAAGTCACCAGCTGAGGGGCGTTCGGGGGACAGCACCTCGATGAGGAAAGGTAACGATCATGCGAGCTCACCTGGGCGATCAACTCGTCGTCGAGAGCCCGGCGACCGGGGGTAACAGGCGCGACGGCGAGATCGTCGGGCTGCACCACGAGGACGGCACACCCCCCTACGACGTGCGCTGGTCGGACACGCTCGACGTGACGCTCGTCTTTCCCGGCCCCGACGCCCACATCAAGCACCTCGGACACGAGGCCGCGACCGATGCCGGCGCACCCTCGCCCGGCAGGTCGCCCAACCCGGGCGACATAGGCCGGCGGGTCGCCACCGAACGCGAACGGCAGGGTCTGACCCGGGAGGAGACGGCCCGCCGCGCCCGGATGACACCGGACTATCTCGCCTACCTCGAGGAGCACCCCGGCGATCCCAGCCTCGCCACCCTCGTCCGACTGGCCGCGGCACTGAACACCAGCGTCCAGGCACTGCGCGGTGGTGGTGCCGACCTGCCGCCCGGCCGGGGCGCGGCCCTGCTGCACCCCCGACTCCGGGACCTCGAACCGGAGGAGTGCCGGACTCTGCTCTCCACCCACGGGGTGGGACGCATCGCGGTCGCCACAGCCGAAGGCCCCGCGGTGGTGCCGGTCAACTACGAGGTCGTCGACGACGCGATCGCCTTCCGGACCGCTCCCGGTTCCGTGCCCGCGGCCGCCGTGGGCACGGAGGTCGCCTTCGAGGTCGACCATCTGGACGAGGCCATGAGCCGGGGGTGGAGCGTGCTCGCCGTAGGCCCCGCACAGGCGGTCACCGAGCCCGACGACGTACGGCGCCTGAGCGGACACGCCCACACCGCGCCGTGGGCCGGAGGCGAGCGCGAGATGTGGGTGTCGATCCGGCCCGCACAGCTCACGGGACGCCGCATCATCGCGGCCGGGGAGTGAGCCGGAGGTCGTGCTGTGCACCGGCGAGCGCTGCGCTACGAGGATGACGAACTCCGTGCGCGACGCGGCCGGCGCCCCTCGGGCCCGCACGTACCGCGTACAACCGTCCGGACGGCGGGCTGCGCGCCGGTCAGGCTCTTGGCTGGCGCTGCGCCGGCCGCTCCGATCGAGCCGCGACCGGCGCGTCCCGGCTACTGGAAGGCCGCGTGGATCTCCTGCTCGGTGGCGGCGTGGGAGACGATGAGCAGTTCGTCACCCGGCCGCAACCGCATATCGGGTGCGGGGACCGTCGGCCGTCCCTCCCGGACGACGGTCGCGACGACCGTGCCCGCCGGGAGGGCGATCTCGGCGAGTGTGCGCCCCGCGGCCCGGGACTGCGGGGTGATGGCCGTCTCGATCACATCGACACCGGCCTTGCTCAGGCGCAGCAGAGCGACGGTGTCGGTGGCGCCGGTCGCCTCCTCGATGAGGGAGATCAGGGGCGTGGCCACGGGCACCGGGGTGTCCACTCCCCACGCACGGTCGAAGAGCCAGGTGTTCTCCGCGTCGTTGACGCGGGCCACGACGCGCGGCACGGCGAACCGCCGCTTGGCGAGGAAGCTGATGACGAGGTTGTTCTCGTCGGTGCCGGTGGTGGCGAGGACGAGGTCGGCGGTGTGGGCCCCGGCATGCTCGAGGAAAGCGGGGTCGCAGGCGTCCCCGGCCAGGAGGCGTACCGGCAGCCGGCCTTCGAGTCCGGCGACGAGGTCGTCGTCGACGTCGACGAGGGTGACGTCGTTGCGGGCGGCGGCGAGGACGCGGGCGATCTGCGTACCCAGGCGTCCGGCCCCTACGACGAGAGCCTTCACGTCCCCAGCTCCTTGTCCAGGAAGCCGCGCAGCCGGCCGAGCGAGGTGGCGGCGACAGCGAAGGTGACCAGGTCTCCGGGCTCGGCGGGGGTGTGGTGCGCGGGGATGCGCGAGCGGCCCGCCCGGGTCACCTCGACGACACGGATCTCGCCGTCGACGTCGAGTTCCGTCAGGAGCCGCCCGGCCAGATGACCGGGCAGGTGCGAGCGGATCAGCAGTGTCTCACCGTTGCCGAAGGTGACTTCGGGGGTGAGGTGGCGGTGCAGCAGCATCTGGTGGATCTCGTGCACGGTCCACCGGATGCTGGCGACGGTGCGAATGCCGAGGTCACGGCAGAGGTCGGCACTGCTGGAGGCGTAGACGTGGGCGAGGACGATCGGCACCCGGTACGTCTCCTTGGCCGTTCTCGCGCTGACGATGTTGCTGTTGTCGCACGAGGTGACGGCGACGAACGCGTCCGCGTCTCCGGTACCGGCGGCATCGAGGACCGTACGGCTGTAGCCGTTGCCCTCGTGGAAGCGGCCGGGGAAACCCGCGGGGAGCGACCTGCGGGCCCTGGGCGCGCGGTCCACGACCCGTAGGTCGTGGCCTTCTGCGGCGAGTCGGGCGGCGAGTGCGGAACCGGCCCGTCCGCAGCCGACGACGATCACTCTCATCGTGTCTCTCCTTCCGGGCCCGCGTGCCGACGGCGCAGCCACGCCTTCCTGAGCTCCTCCGCGAGCAGGACCAGCACGCCGAGACCGGCGAGGAGAGCCCAGTCGCCGACGTCCAGCGGGGCCGTGTTGAACAGCGCCTGGAGCGGTGGCAGATAGCTGATGCCCGCCATGACGGCGATGCCGAAGCAGCCGGCGGCCAGCAGCCAGGGATTGGACAGCGGACCGATGCGCAGCAGGCTCTGCCGGTCGGTGCGCACGGCGAGGGCGACGAAGAACTGGCTGAGCACGATGCCCGCGTGCACCAGCGTGACCGCCTCCTGGTAGGCGGTGTCGTCCTCGGTGAGTTCCGCCCATGGGATGCCGGACGCGTGGATGTGCCAGAAGAAGACGCCGGTCACTCCGACGGCCTGGATGCCGCCGAGGAACAGGATGCGTCCCATGACCGCGCCGGAGAACAGGCGCTCGTGCCGTGAACGGGGCGGGCGGTCCATGACGTCGGGTTCCGGAGGTTCGGCGCCGAGGGCCAGGGCGGGCAGAACGTCCGTACCGAGGTCGATGGCGAGGATCTGCACGGCGCTGATGGGCACCAACGGGAACCCGGCGAACGTGGCGGCCACGATCGGGACGAGCTCGCCGATGTTGCTGCTGAAGACGTAGACGAGGAACTTGCGGATGTTCTGATAGACCGAACGGCCGAGCCGGACGGCGGTGGCGATGGAGGCGAAGGAGTCGTCGAGCAGCACCATGACGGCCGCCTCCCGGGCGACATCGGTACCGGAGACGCCCATCGCCACGCCGATGTCGGCGTGCTTGAGGGCCGGGGCGTCGTTGGCGCCGTCGCCCGTGACGGCGACCACCTCGCCGCGCCGGTGCAGGGCGCCCACGACCCGCATCTTGTCCTCGGGGCTGACCCGGCACAGCAGCAGCTCCCCCGGTCCCCGGAGGATCGCGTCCAGGCCGTCGTCGTCCATGGCCTCCAAGTCGGCTCCGGTGACGACGGTGGGCGCGGGCCCCGTGACGATGCCGACCCTCCGGGCGACGGCCTCGGCGGTCAGCGGGTGGTCCCCGGTGACCATCACGATCCTGATGCCGGCCCGCCGACAGGCGGTCACCGCGTCGCTGACCTCGGGCCGAGGCGGATCGAGCATCCCGACGAGCCCCAGCAGTGTCAGCTCCGACTCGGCCGTCTCCTGCCCCGGGTGCGGGCCCGGCACCGGCCGCCGGCCCACCGCCAGCACGCGCAGCCCCCGGGAGGCCATGGCGTCGTTGGCGGCGACGATCCCGGTCCGCAGCATGCCGGTCAGCTCACGCCGCTCCCCCTCCCAGTCGACGGCGACGCAACGACTGAGGAGTTCCTGTGGCGCGCCCTTGGCGTACACGCGGTAGCCGCCGGTGTCCAGGTGCACGGTGCTCATGAGCTTGCGGCCGGAGTCGAAGGGGTACTCCGCGACGCGAGGTGCCGCGGCCTCCTCGGCGGCCAGGTCGATCCCCGCCTTCGCCGCGACCACGAGCAGTGCCCCCTCGGTGGTGTCGCCGAGCACCCGCCAGCCGCTGTGGTCCGTGGGCGGAACGAGCCGGGCGTTGCAGCACAGGGCCGCCGCCGTCAGCATTCCGCGTACCGGTTCCGGGTGGGCGACCTCGCCGTCGGGCGCGTAGCCCACGCCGTTCACGGCGTGTTCCGTCCCGCCCGCCCACACCCGTACGATGGTCATCTCCGCCCGGGTGAGGGTCCCGGTCTTGTCCGTGCACACGGTCGTGGTGGACCCCAGTGCCTCCACCGCCAGCAGTCGCTTGACCAGGGCGTGCCGCCGGGCCATGCGCCGCACGCCGACCGCCAGGGACACCGACAGCGTCGCGGGCAGGCCCTCGGGAACGAGCGCGACCATGACGCCCAGGGCGAAGACGAACGTCTCGACGAAGGGCTGACCGGTCGGCAGCCGCACCAGGAACAGCAGCGCACCGATCGCCAGGGCCGTCCCCGCGACCCTGCGGGCCATCAGGGCCACCTGACGCTGGAGCGGCGTTCTCTGCCGGGGTGCGGCGGCCGTGAGCCGGAAGATCTTGCCGAACTCGGTGGCCGTGGCGGTGGCGAACACCACCGCCTTGGCGGAGCCGGCCACCACGTCGGTGCCCATGAACACGCAGTTGCGGGCCTGGAGGGCCGGCCCGCCGGCCACGGGGTGGGCCGTCCGGCCGACGGCGTCGCTCTCCCCGGTCAGCGCCGCGTTGTTCACGGAGACCTCGTGCGCCTCCACCAGCCTGCAGTCCGCGGGCACCGCGTCCCCGGCCTCCAGGACGACCACGTCGCCGGGCACCACATCCTCCGAGGGCACGTCGCGTCCCTCCCCGTCGCGCAGCACGCGGCAGGTGTGTCTGACCATCGCCTGCAGCGACTCGGCCGTCCGCTCGGCGGAGTACTCCTGGGCGAAGCCGATGGCGGCGTTCAGCACCACCACGCACAGGATGGCCACGGCGAGTTGCAGCGTGCCGATGTCCCTCGGGTCCTCGAGCCCGTAGGCCAGGAACGTGATCGCGGAGGCGACGAGCAGGACGACGGCGAACAGGTCGGTGAACTGGCCGGCCAGTTGCCGCCCCAGCCGTGCGCGGTGTGCGGACGGCAGTGCGTTGGGCCCCAGGCGTGCCCGCAGGGCGGCCGCGTCCTCGGACGTCAGCCCTCGGGGCGAGGTGCCGAGCGCCGCGAACACTCCGTCGGTCGGCAGGGTCTGGATCGTGGAGGTGTCCGTGGTGGCGGGGGGCGTCGGTCCGCGGTTGCCGTCCACCGGTGTCCGCCTGGGAGTCCCGGCACGGCCGGCATCCTTGCCCGTCACGAGGCGACCAGGCGGACCGCCGTGACCTTGTACTCGGGGCAGGACGTGGCGGTGTCCGCATGGCCGGAGGTGAGGCGGTTGACCCCGCTCGCCGGGAAGTGAAAGGCACAGAAGACCTGGCCGGGCGCGGTCCGGTCGCCGACCCGGGCGATGAGTCGGGCCCTGCCGTGCCGGCTCTCCAGGGTGATCGGCTCGCCGTCGCGCACGGCGTACCGGTGGGCGTCGCCGGGGTGGAGGTCGAGGAAGTCGACGGGGTCGAGGGCGAGGTTCGCGCCGCGGCGGGTCATGCTGCCCGAGTTGTAGTGCGCCCAGCGCCGTCCGGTGACCAGGACGAGCGGATAGTCGTCGTCGGGGTGTTCACCCGGCGGGAGGTAGGGCGGCGCGGCCAGATGGGCGCGGCCGTCGGCGGTGGCGAACCGGTCCCGGTAGAGCTTCGCCTCGCCGGGGCGGCCGGGGTCCCGGCAGGGCCAGGGGACGGCGCCTTCCCGGTCCAGCCGGTCGTGGGACACTCCGGCGAAGACGGGGGCGAGGCGGCCGCACTCGGCCAGGGCGGCGGCCGGGGTGGGACAGCCGAGATCGGCGCCCATGGCCGTCGCGACGGCGTGTACGACGTCGAAGTCGCTGCGGGCCTCTCCCGGCGGGGGCACGGCGGGCCGCACCCGCTGGAACCGGCGGTCGAAGTTGACGAAGGTGCCGTCCTTCTCCGGCCAGGACGCGACGGGCAGCACCACGTCGGCGCGGCGGGCGGTCTCGGACAGGAACAGTTCGCTGCACACCACGAGCGGGCACGCCTCCAGGGCCGCGGCCACCTGGTTCGCGTCCGGGTCGGTGGCGCACACGTCCTCTCCGATGATCCACAGCGCCCGCAGCGCCCCCGCCCGCGCGGCGGCGAACATGTCCGGGATGCGCAGACCGGGCCGCTGGGGCACGGGGACTTCCCACACCGCCTCGGCACGGGCCCGCGCCGCCGGGTCGAGCACCCTGCCGTAGCCGGGCAGCAGGTCGGGCAGCGCGCCCATGTCGGAGGCGCCCTGGACGTTGTTCTGACCGCGCAGCGGGTTGACCCCGTGCCCGCGGTCGGTACCGACGGCGCCGCGCAGGATCGCCAGGTTGGCCAGGGACCGCACCCCGTCGGTGCCGTGCAGGTGCTCGGTGACCCCCAGTCCGTAGACGATCGCGGGGCGCTCCGCCTCGCCGTACAGCCGGGCGGCGGCGATCAGGTCGGTGGCGGGCACGCCGGTGATGTCCGCGACCCGGTCCGGCGGGTAGTCGTCCAGCAGCTCGGTGAGCCGGTCCCGTCCGGTGGCCCGCTCGCGCAGGAACGCCTCGTCGGTGAGGCCTTCGGCGAGCAGGACGTGCGCGAGTCCGTGGAACAGCGCCACATTGGTCCCCGGGCGGGGCCGCAGGTGCACGTCGGCGTGCGTGGCGAGGCCCACGGCGCGCGGATCGGCGACCACCAGCCGGGCCCCGCGCAGCGTGCTCCGCAGCAGCCGCGCCCCGACCACCGGATGGGCCTCGACGGGGTTGGCCCCCACCACCAGCAGGCAGTCGGACCGTTCGACGTCGTCGAGGCTGTCGGTGCCGCCGGACAGTCCGAAGGAGGCGGTGAGGCCGGCCGCGGACGGGGAGTGGCACAGGCGGGAGCAGTTGTCGACGTTGTTGGTGCCGATGACGGTCCGCATGAACTTCTGGACGAGGTAGTTCTCCTCGTTGGTGGCACGGGCGGAGGAGATCGCCGCCACGGCGTCCGGGCCGCCGTCCGCGAGGGCCGCGCGCAGCCCGCGGGCGACATGGGTGAGCGCCTCGTCCCAGCCGACGGGTTCCAGGCGGCCGGCCCGCCTCAGAAGCGGGCGGGTGAGCCGTTCGGGAGAGGTCAGGTACCCATGGGCGAAGCGGCCCTTGACGCAGGCGTGGCCCTGGTTGACCGGGCCGTCGCGGGCCGGCAGTACCGCCGCGACCTCACCGTCCTTCGTGACGACGTCCAGGGTGCAGCCGACACCGCAGTATCCGCAGGTGGTGCGGGTGGCGGGCGGCCGGTGGGCGGAGGTGAGCCCGCGTGCCGGGCCGGGTGCGGCGAGCGCACCGGTGGGACAGGTGTCGACGCAGCCGCCGCACGCCACACAGTCGGACTCGGCCCAGGGCCCGCCGGTGCCGGGCGCGACCACGGTGTCGGCGCCCCGGCCGGCCAGGGTCAGGGCGAACGTGCCCTGCACCTCGGCGCACATGCGGACGCACCGGCCGCAGGCGATGCACAGGTCCCGGTCCAGGTGGACGTAAGGGTGGGAGTCGTCGCCGCCCCGGCCTCCGGCACCCTGCGCCGTGTCGGGGGCGATGCCCGACGACCGGCAGAGCTCGGCCAGTTCACTGGGGTTGTCATCGGCGAGGGCCCGGGGTGGCAGGGCCGAGACGATGACCTCCACCGCCTCCCGGCGCAGCCGCCGGAGCTCGTCGGTGCCGGTCTCGACGCGGACGCCGGGGCCGACCGGGGTCACACAGGCCGCCACGGTCCGTCCGTCGGCGCTCACGAGGCAGGTACGGCACGCCCCGGCCGGGCCGAACCGGTCGTCGGAGCACAGCGAGGGAAGATCGATCCCGGCCGCCCGCACCGCCGCGAGCAGGGAGGACCCCTCGGGCACGGTGACGTCCGTGCCGTCGACGCGGATCTCGGCCTCGTTCATGGCTCCCATCCCGCCAGTCGGTCGCCGTAGACGCGGGCGAGGCTGTGCACGGCGGGCGGGATGCGCCGTCCGAACGCGCACAGACTCGCCTCGGTCAGGAGATGCGCGAGCCGCTTCCACTCGTCGCCGGGTCCGGTGCGGGCGTCCGCCAGTTCCAGACCACGGCGTGAGCCCACCCGGCAGGGGGAGCAGGCGCCGCAGCTCTCCGCCGCCGCGAACTCCCACACATGCCGGAGCACGTCACGCGGCGCGACGTGCTGGTCGAAGGCGACCAGTCCGGCATGGCCCAGCGCGGCACCGGCGGCCGCCAGGCCGGCCGCGGTGAGCGGCGCGTCGAGTGCGCCGGGGGCGAGGAAGCCCCCCAAGGGCCCGCCCACCTGGAGGGCGGTCAGCTCACTGCCGTCCTTCAGGCCACCGCCCAGTTCGGTGACGATGCGCCGCAGTGAGGTGCCCAGTTCGACCTCGTGCACTCCCGGCCGGGCGAACCGCTCCGAGAGGCAGACCAGTTTGGTGCCGGTCTCCTCCGGTGTTCCACGCCGGGCGTAGGCGTCGCCGCCCCGGGCCACGATCCAGGGGACGGCCGCGAGGGTCTCGACGTTGTTCACCACCGTCGGCGCATCCCACAGCCCACGCGCGGTCGGGTACGGCGGGCGCGGCCGGGCGCAGCCCCGGTCTCCCTCCAGACCGGCGATCAGCGCGGTCTCCTCACCGGCCACGTACGATCCGGCGCCCTGGACCACCTCGACGTCGAGGGTGGTGTCCGTGCCGTGCACGGAGGAACCGAGGTGCCCCTCGGCGTAGGCTTCCCCGGCCGCTTCCCGCATGCGTGCCAGCGCCTGCGGATACTCCGAGCGGACCAGCACCACCGCCCGGCGGGCGCCGCAGGCGAAACAGGCCAACGCCAGGCCCTCCAGCACCCGCCGCGGGTCGGCCTCCATCAGCAGCCGGTCGGCGTACGACCCGGGGTCCCCCTCGTCGCCGTTGGCCACCACGACGGTGCCGGGCGCCCGGCCGGCCGCCTCCCACTTGGCCGCCACCCGGAAGCCCGCTCCCCCGCGTCCGCGCAGCCCGGAGGCGGCCACCTCCCGCCGGACCCTGTCGGGATCGCCGGCCGTCACGGTCCGCGGCCACACCTGCCACGCAGGTTCACCGGCGACCACACCTGCCAGCAGCACGGGGTCGCCGGTGTCGTCGGCCACCGGGATGCGTGGAGCGGATGGCGGCTCGCGCCCGGTCAGCTGTTCGGCGAGCGTGGGCCCCGTGCAGGGTGTGATGCCGTCGAGCGCGGCGGGGCCGGCGTAGCAGTACCCCAGGCAGCGGACGGTCTGCAGCGAGGCCTCGCCGTCCGGTGAGACGGTGCCCACGGAGGCGCCCAGCTCCTGCTCCACACGGGTGAGGTGCCGTCCCGCCTGCGCGGCGAAGCATGCCGCCGCCGAACAGATCCGCACATGGCGACGGCCGTGGGGGGCGACGAGGTCCGCGTAGTAGGAAGCGGGTCCGAGCGCGGCGGCCGGGGGCAGGCCCAGACCGTCGGCGACGGCCGGAGCCCAGCTCCCGGGGCCGTCCGCCGTGTCCTCCCTGGCGTGGGCCAGTCGCTCGACCAGACGCTCACCGGCCTTCCCGCGCCGCTTGGAAAGGGCTCGGAAAGCGTCGAAGCGGCCGGTGGAACGCGTGACAGCCATGTCTTCATCGTGGCGGCAGCGATCCGACACCACAATCCGGGCCGAGGTCCGGTCACGCCCGTACCGCGCGCGGCCGAGCCGGCCCGTGTCCCCGGAGCTCGGAGCCCGGAGCCCGGAGCCTCATGGCAGGTTCCCTCCTTCGATCGGCCTACCGCCGGTCAGGTGTCGCCGTCACGGTGCGGAGGAGCTTTCGGAGATCTGGTCCACGGCTACACCCCATGTCGGGTGCCGCGAACCGAGTCGGGCAGCCGCCTTGCGGAGGCGACGCTCGCGCAGGTGCCTGTGTCGCCGCCCAGGAGCGGCGTCCATGGGTTCCGGGACCGGCTCCCGGACGTGCACCCGGCCGACGGCCACGAACCGCGCGACTCGCCACACGGGCCGTCCGCCCGGCGGCGGCAGGGCTCGCGAGTCGAACCTTCGAAGCCACGGCGGTGTTGTCCGCCTCCTGAGCCGGGGTCCTCCGAGCCGGACGGCACCGGGATTCGGCACCACGGAGACCGCGCGTTCTCAACCGTGGGCGATCGCCCTCGTGGACCGGCGACGTCCACCCGTCACGGGCCCCCGCTCCCGTCCGTGCAGTACGGGTCTGAGGGCCGTGACCGCCTGGGCGGCGCGACAACGCGCCAGGGATCATCCGTGCTGGTGGGCGATGTGCTCGGAGACCGAGACAACACCGTCCACACTCCGGCACATCCGCTCGATGACGGGGATCAGCATCTTGATCTCCAAGGTCCCGCCGAGAGTCACCCGCCCCTCGTGCACCTCGACCGTGACCTTTTCGGCCGCGGGCCCCAGCGTCCGCCGCAGAACATCTCCCGTGATCTCTTCCCGGATGGCGTCGTCGCGGCGCAGAAAGATGCGCAGGAGGTCACTGCGACTCACGATGCCCTGGAGCCGGTCGGTCTCGTCGACCACGGGCAGTCGCTTGACGTTCTGTACGGCCATGAGGCGGGCCGCCTCGACCACGGTCCACTCGGGACGTGCGCACACGGCAGGGGCCGACATCAGCTCCTCGGCACGGGTGCCCTCGGCCTTGGCCCGCTCCCAGGCCTCCAGGTGCGGAATCGGCGTTCGTCCGGACGGGTCGGGCTGAGCGGACGATTTGCGCAGCAGGTCTGCCTCGGACACCACGCCCACGGGCCGGTCCAGCTCGTCCACCACCGGCACGGCGGTGACGTCGTTGTCTCTCAGCAGCTCCACGATCTCCTTGAAGGGCATGTCACGCCGAGCCCGGACCACGCTGCGGCTCATGAGCTCTGCGACCGTGCGGTGCTGCATGATGTGGCCTGTCCCTTCCCGTTGACGGCCCGGACGACAGCAGGGCGTCTCCCCTGCGGTGACGACTCGCCCTACGGCCCATTGTGGGGAAACCACGGCACTGGTGCGACCCCGGGCCGGCCGCCGAGCCGGCTCGGCTGCCGCCGGTTCCTCACATCCGCACTGTCCGGGAAGCGCGCATTCGGGCGGCCCCCCTGCCCACCGACGGTGTCGTCGGACGGTCGTATTCCATGTGTGCCGCGCGTCCGCCGAACCGACCGTCGAGGTGGCTGACGGCAGTGCGCGCCGCGGGCTCGACCTCGTCCGCATCGTGGCGGACAGCTGGGGCGTGGACCCACCGATGGCGGAAGGACGGAGACGACCTGGTGCCCGCCACGGCTGTGAACGACCGAGCCACCGACCGGCCAGTGCGTGCGGTGAGGGCCGAGGAGTCGGCGGTGACGGCCGACGAGCGGCAGTCGCGGCCGGAGCGGTCAGCACGCGTCCCGATCAGATGGCAGTCGCCCCCGACTTGCTCATGGCCCACCCGCGCGGCCGGCCGACGGCGACCCGCCAGAGCAGCTCGGCGAGCAGCACGGTGGAGGCCGTACCCAGGCACAAGGCCCATTGCACCACGTCCAACGGCACGGTCCCGAAGACGTTCTGCGCCCAGGGCAGATGGACGGCGGCCACCTGGACCGCCAGGACACCCGCCAGGCACAGCCACAGCGTGCGGTTGCGCAGTTGGTAGCGGCTGAGCAGCGGCCCGTCGTCCGCGCGGGCGTTCAGGGCGTTGAAGAGCTGGAAAAGCACGAACGTGGTGAATGCCATGGTCGCGGCCGTCCGCGCGTCGACGTGGGAACGGGCCACGGCCAGGAGCACCACGGTCCCGAGGGCCATGACCGCTCCGGCCCGGCCGATGGCGAACAGCCGCCTCGCGTCGAGAATGCGTTCGGCGGGATCGCGCGGCGGGTGGCGCATGACGTCGTCGCGGGCCGGGTCCACGGCAAGGGCCATGGCGGGCGGTCCGTCCATGATGATGTTGACCCACAGCAGTTGCGCGGCGGTGAGCGGTGCGGGCAGTCCGGCGAGGGCCGAGCCGAGCAGGGTCAGGATGGCGCCGATGTTGGTGGCCAGCTGGAAGCGGACGAACTTGACGATGTTCCCGTAGATCGCCCGCCCCTCGCGGACGGCCCGGACGATGGTGGAGAAGTCGTCGTCGGTCAGGACCATGTCGGCGGCTTCCTTGGCCACGTCCGTGCCGGTGACACCCATCGCCACGCCGATGTGGGCGGCCCTGAGCGCGGCGGCGTCGTTGACGCCGTCCCCGGTCATCGCGACGACGTGCCCCCGGCTCGACAGGGCCCGGACGATCGCGACCTTGTGCTCGGGTGCCACACGCGCGAAGACCCCGATGCCGTCGATCCGCCCGGCGAGCTCCTCCTCCGGCATCCCGTCCAGCTCGGCACCGGTCACGACGTCGCCCGCGATGCCGAGTTCGCGGGCGATGGCCGCCGCCGTCCCCGCGTGATCGCCCGTGATCATCTTCACGCCCACGCCCGCCGTGCGGCACAGCGCCATCGCCTCGCCCGCCTGGGGGCGGGGCGGGTCGGCGAGCCCGGCGATCGACAGGAGGGTCAGACCGGACAACGCGTTCGCGGACGGGGGCTCGTCGACCAGCGCTTCGGCGGCACCCAGCACCCGTAGCCCGGCCCCGCTCAGCCGCTCGGTCACGGCGAGGACCTCCGCCCGGACCCGCGCGTCCAGCGGCCGTTCGCCGTCCTCGGTCAGGACGGCGCGGCACAGATCCAGCAGGACATCCACCGCGCCCTTGACGAGAACACGAGTACGGCCACCCGGTTCGGCGTGGAAGGTGGCCATGTACTTGGTCGCCGCGTCGAAGGGCAGCTCACCGGTGCGGGGCAGTTCGGCGCGCAGCCGGTCGGCGTCCAGCCCGCCCTTGGCGGCGAGGACGACGAGCGCGGCCTCGGTGGGGTCGCCGACGAATGCGTTGCCCCCGGCCTCGTCGTCGCCGTCGCCGTCGCCGGTCAGATGCGCGTCGTTGCAGACCGCGAAGGGAAGCAGTGCCCGCCGCAGGTCGGCGTCGCCCCCGGCGCCCTCGGTGCGCAGAGTGCCACCGGTGGTGTAGCCCTCACCGGTGACGTCGTACAGCCGTCCGCCTGCCCACACCGCCCGTGCGGTCATCTGGTTCAGGGTCAGGGTGCCGGTCTTGTCGCTGCACACGACCGTGGCCGATCCCAGTGACTCCACCGCCGCCAGGCGTTTGACGACGGCGCCGCGCCGGGCCATGCGGTGAACGCCCAGCGCGAGGGTGAGGGCGAGTACGGCGGGCAGCCCCTCAGGGATCGCGGCGACCGCCAGGGCGACGGCCCGCAGCGCGAGGTCGGACAGCCCTTCACCGCGGAGCAGCCCGGTGAGCGCGTACGCCACGACCGCGATGCCGCTGAGCAGCGCGAGTCGGCGGCCCAGGCTGTCCAGCTGGACCTGCAGGGGGCTCGGCGGCTCGGCGCCGGTGCGCAACGCGTGGGCGATGGCACCGAGTTCGGTCCGCATGCCGGTGGCGGTGACGATCATTTCGACGCGGCCCCGCGTCAGGGCGGTGTTCATGAAGAGCATGCTGGTGCGCTCGGCCAGCGGGACCCTTTCCGGGTGATCGTCGCCCACCGGGGCCGTGCTCTTGGCGACGGGCTGCGACTCACCGGTCAGCGCCGCCTCGGCGACCTCCACCGACTCCGCGACCGTCAGCCGCCCGTCGGCCGGTACACGGTCACCGGCCTCCAGCAGCACCACGTCCCCCGGCACCAGCGCGTCCGCGCCGACCACCTGTTCCGTGCCGTCGCGCCGCACGCGCGCCGTCGGCACCAGCATCCGCCGCAGCGCCTCCAGGCTGCGCTCGGCGCGCCGCTCCTGGAGGTAGCCGAGCACGGCGTTGATCTGCAGGACGACGGTGATCACCAAGGCGTCCTCGACCTCACCGATGGCCGCCGCCACCACGGCCGCCAGCAGCAGTATGCCGATGAGCCAGTTGCGGAACTGGTCGAGGAACTTCAGCCACTCCGGCCGCCGGGCCGCTTCCGCCATGCGGTTGGGTCCGTGGACGGCGGCCCGCTCGGTGGCCTCGGCCGCGGTCAGTCCGGTGCCCGGGTGGACTCGGAGAAGTCGCACGACGTGTTCCGTCGGCAATCCGCAGGCCTCCGCGCCCAACGGGGGCGGCTGCGCGCCCTCCTCCGGCTGTGCCTCGGCGGTCGTCGCCGGCTTCGTCATGGTCACGCCTCTCCGTACGGACAACGGCGACCAGCAGGGCGAAGGCTCTGCGGCCGCCTCTCGGGCTGCCTGTTCCGGTGACAAGACTCGTGTACCCCGCCGCCGCGCCCCAGGGACCGGAGGGGACACCCTGCGTGCCATACGGCCCTGCCCCGCATGCCCCCCGTGGAACGCGGCGGTGGCGGCGCAGGGGTCCGTGGAGTGGGCGGCGGGGCGGGGGCGGAGGGTCATCTCCGGTTTCGGCAGTGGTGTCAGTGGTGGGGTACGACCGCCACGGGGCAGGTGACGCGGTGGATCACGGCGTGGGTGACAGGGCCGGTGCGTGGCACCCGAGGGCGGCCGGTGAGCCGGTTGCCGACGACCAGCAGCTCCGCTCCGGACGCCGCCTTGACCAACGCGCCCGCGGCCTTGCCCTCCACCACCGTCTGCACCACCTCCACGTCGGGGTACTTGTCCCGCCACACCTGGAGTACCGCGGTGAGAAAGCCCAGCCACTCCTCCGCCCGCTGCGGATCGCTCACCAGGCCGACCTCTCCGGGACCCAGGGTGAACGGGTCGGGCGCGCGCCAGGCGTACAGGGCCCTCAGCCGGGTGTGGTGCGTGCGTGCCGTCTCGAAGGCGTACTCGATCACTGCGTCGCACGGTTCGGTGACGTCGACGCCGAGGACGACGTCCCGGCGTGCCGCGGTGGGCGACGCCTCCTCCCGTGGGGTGCCGGCGCGGACCAGGACGACAGGACGCGTCGTCTGCGCCACGACGCCGAGCGCGACGGAACCCGCGAGGAGTCCGGTGACGCGGTTCAGGCCGCGCGAGCCGAGCGCCAGCACTTCGGCGTCTCCCGCCGCCTTCACCAGGGCGGCCGTGGCCGGACCCTCGACCTGCTCGCCGTGGACCCGGACTTCGGGACAGACGGCGCGGACCCGTTCCTCCGCCTCCCGCAGGACGCGCTGCGCCAGGTGCCGTCCGGCCGCGTCGGCGCTCTCCGCCTCGCCCTGACCCGGGTGCCAGTTCCGCGCGTGCAGCAGCCGCAGGGACCGTCCGCCGCGTACGGCTTCGCGGGCCGCCCACTCCGCGGCGGCCAGGCTCTCGGCGGAACCGTCGACCCCGGCGACGACAGGTGAAAGCAGCATGACACGCACCTCCAAGGGATGGCCTTTCCCCCTGCTACCAGCGTCACGTGGCGGGCTGCGGCGCGGGCAGGGGCCGCCGGGTCCTCACAGGGGGGCCATCAGGCCCCGTCCCGCCACGGCACGACCGCCACCGGGCAGGTGGCGTGGTGCAGCAGGGTGTGGCTCGTGCGTCCGAGCTGGAGACCGAGACCGACATGGCTGCTGCGGCGGGCGTCGACGACCACGAGGTCGGCGGCGGCCGACCGGAGGACCAGGACCTTCGGGGCGGAGCCCTCGACGGTCGCACGACGCACCCGCACGCTCGGGTGAGCGGCGACGGCGTCGGCGAGCAGGGCGTCGAGCAGCGCGGAGGCCTCGTCCTCGTGGCGGCACGGGCCCTCTCCGGCCCGTGCCGGGCGGTCGCCGGTGTCGTAGGCCGGGCAGCGCCAGGCCCGTACGACGTCCAGGACGCATCCACGGGCCTCGGCCTCACGGAATGCGAACCGCACCGCCTCGTCGCCGGTGGAGGGGTCCCCCGCGCCGAGCAGGATCCGCTCGTGGCTGCCGACCAGGGCGACCGGGTCGCCCCGGACCACGATCACCGGACAGGGCGCCCGCGCCGCCACGGCGAGACCGACCGAGCCGAGAAGCAGTCCCTTCAGCGCACCGCGACCACGCGATCCGGTCACCAGGAGCGACGCGTGGGCGGCTTCACGCAGCAGGGCGTCCACCGCGTCGTCCGGGAGGACCGCGGTGGACACGTCGGCCTCCGGGCGGCGCCGGCGGGCACGCTGCGCGGCGGCGGCGACGGTGTAGGACGCCCTCACCTGGGCGGAGGGGCGCAGCAGGGCTGCCGACGGGTGGGCGTCCTCGTAGCGCTCCCAGAGGGAGGCGTGCACCAGTCGCAGCGGCAGCCGGTGGCGGACCGCCTCGTCCACGGCCCAGTCCACCGCCAGGAGGCTGGGGTCGGAGCCGTCGACGCCCACGACCAGGGGTCGTTCGGACATGGTGTCCGCCGCCTTTCCTCTCGTCACGGTCGCCGCGTCGATCCCCCACCCCCACCGTCCCATGTGCGGGAGGGAGGGGAGGAGCGGCCGTCCGGGTGGACCGACCAGGCGTGCGGCGTGCTGATGCCGGCCGTGGCGCTTCGCGGCAGACGACCGACGTGAACAGGCACCACCCTTCTTCGCACGCTCGGGAGACGGCCGGACGGTCCGGGCATCAGGGCGAAGGGCCCGTCGAGGGTGGGGTCTCGCTGTCTCGGAGGACGGCCCGACGGCACCGCGTCATGCCCCGCGAGGCGACAGGGAGGTTCAGGCAGTCAAGTCCACTCCGTACAGCGTGCGGCCACCGACGAGTTCGCGGCCGGTGATCAGTCCGGGTTCGATGCGGATGAAGACCTCCTGAGGTGCGGGCACCCAGGAGACCGGACCGGTGCGGGACAGGCGCTGGTGTTCGGCGGGGTCGGTCACCACCGTGGCCGCTCCCGTGACCACCACGCTCCAGCCGGACTGCCGGGCGGCGTCGACGTCGTCCACCTCGAAGGCGACGACCGCACCGCCCGTCGCGCGCACCAGGTCCGAGTCGGCAGCGGTGCGCAGCAGAACGGCGCCGTCGGCGTCGAGGCTGAAGTTGACCGGCAGCACGGCGGGCAGGGCCCGGCGTGTGTAGACGATACGGCCGAGGGGCACCCCGGCCATCAGCCGCAGGCATTCCTGCCGCGGCAGTTCGCGGTAACCGTCGTTGGGGTTCATGGGCGCGCCCCTCCTTCGCCTGATGCAGCGGCGCTGCGGTCCTTCAACCCTGAGCCGGGTGAGCGGTCGGTGGTGAGGGCCATGGGTCCCGCTTGTGCCGGGAGAACGGCCCGGGGTCACCCCCGCACACGTCCCGGCGCGCGTCCGGGGCTCGCTGGGCTCTCGAGGCCGTGTCCCACGCGCATGAGCATCTGTACGTGACGCGTCCGGACACGGCAGCCACAGGTGCTGGAGCGCCTCCCCGGCCCGCAACCAGTCCGCCCGCCGGTCGTGTTCGGTGATCAGCACGGCGATCCGGATGCCGCCGCGAACAACCGGGCGGACAGCCGATCGGGGTGCCGCTGCGCGGTGAAGTCCCGCATCGGAAGGTGTTCCCGGGTGTGCTGCGGACCGAGTACGGCCCGTGGCAGACCCCCGTCGGGTCCGGGCTCACGGTCCCGATGCACCCATCGGATGCTCTCCGTGGCGCGGTCGGTGTCGAGGCGGCCGCGGTGCTCGCCCTCCGCGGTGGAGCGGAGCACCATCTCCGTCTCGACGGGATCGGGGAACCGGAGCCATGCGCCCTCCGCGCGGACCACTTCGCCGAGTCCGCCACGCAGAGGGTGTCCTTCCCTCAGGTCCGCGTGTACGTGAGGCAGTCGACCTGCTCGTGCTCGTAGCCGACGGCGATGGACGGGGCGTGGCACTCCAACGCGGTGTTGTGCCGGCAGTCGGCCATCTTGCATGCGCCGACCCGGCCGGTGACGGATCGCTCTCCGCCCTCCAGGTCCGCGCCCATGAAGGTGTCGCAGACAGGGCTGCTGAGGTCTCCCACGGTGATCGCCACGGCGTGGCAGGCGTGGTCATGGTTGTAGGCGCAGCCTTCGGCCGCGCATTCGCTGATGACCGGCAGTTGCATGACGGGGGTGGCTGCCATGAGGGGGCCTGCTTTCTCGAGGTGTCATACGGACGGTCGCTGCGGTCGTGGACCTCCCGGACGGCCGGCCCACCGCCACCACGATCAGCAGGCGACGGGTACAGCCGGACACGGTGGTGCCGGGGGCCGTGTCCACACCAACAGCTCATGGAACGCTCCGTTCCCGTCCTCCACTTTCCGCGACGACCGGTGCCGGCGCACCTCGACGGACGGGTCCCTGGACGCGAGGCGCGATCCCAGTACGGCAGGGGCACTGGTGGACCGTGACGGGGAACGGGCTGTACCGCACCTCACCGGGGTGCCCCAGTCAGGTGCCCGCGCACCCGGCCTCCCGTTCCGCACCGAGGTGGTGGAGTGGGCGTCCGGCCCGGGGAAGACCGGCATGACGTCGCCCGTGTCCGACCGGCGCACGTCGTACGGCGGTGCCCCGTCGTCGTGATGGAGGCCGACAATCACCCCGTCGCGTCGGACGCCACCGGTGGCCGGGCTCTCGACGAGATCAACCGGTCGCCAGGGTGGGCGTGCGGGACGGGCCCCTTCCCTCTGTGTCGATCCCAGTCCCAGGACCACACCGAGCGACGCCCGCACCAGGTGGCCGAAGGTCTCCGGCCGGCAGGAGAAGGCCCTTCCGCACCGAGGGCCGTCGGCACCGCGTCGCTGCCCCGCCCGCGTCGGAATCAGCGCGGCGGGCCGGGCATCACGTGCGGGAGGACGCCGGCCCGGACAACTCGGGGCTTTCCTCGCGGTGGAGGAAGGCCCCGAGGAGGTCGCCCACGGGGTGGTCGGCCTCGGCGGGGTGGCGCAGGGCCACAGTGGGGTCGATGGTGTAGCGGTTGCGGCGGCCCACCCTGGTACGGGTGAGGTATCCGGCGGCCTCGAGGTCGGCGACGATGAGCTGGACGGCACGTTCGGTGATGCCGATGCCCGTGGCAACGTCACGTAGCCGCGTGTCGGGATCGCGGGCGATCTGTAGCAGGACGCGGGCGTGGTTGGTCAGAAAGGTCCACTGATCACCACGGGAGGAGGACACGCTCATGGATCCCCATTATACGAAGCGGGATTCGCGTAACAACGTTACACGAAGAGTGATTGGCGAAAAAAAATTCGCGTATTTCTTGACGGGTTAACCGTGAGTGAGTGACGCTTGAGTCGTCCCCCCGAAACCACCGGCACTTCCCGAAGGGGGCCGCCGTGTTCCATCAGCCCCTGGCCCGTCCTGTGATCCCTGCCGAACGAGTCCCACCGGTTCCTCCGCCACGTCCGGTGACCGCTCTCCTGGCGGACTCCGTTCAGGACATCGCCGTCATCGATACCGCGCTGCGACTGGCCGTCCCGCGTCGCGCGCCTCTGCTGCTCGTCGCCGTCCTGCCCGCGCACGCCCACTCACACGTCACCGCCGACACGCACACGCACGCAGCCCGCGTGGTGATGGGCCGGGTGCTGCCCCGAGTGCGTCAGGCCGGCCTGGACCACATTCCCGTCGTCCACCGCGTCGCGTCGCGCGGCACCCGGCTGCGGGCGGCGGGGGCGCTGCTGGACGTCACCGCCCGCCACCTGTCCTCGGTGCTGGTGGCCGCCGCCCGAGGACCGGCCGGACTGGACGCCCATGTCCTGGCCGAGGCCTCCGCCCTACGGTGCGGCCCGTTCGTGCATACCGTCGCGCCGACGGCCTGGACGCCGTTCCACACTTCCCGGTACCGCTCCGGCTGGAAGGGGCGGCCGACAGCTTCGGGCCCGGCAGCCTGATGCACCACCGGCCGATGCGCGGGGCACCGCTTCCCGGCCCTCGTCCCTGAACCGGCGGCCCGGACCCGGCTCCCCTCCGTACGTGCCAGGGTCCGGGGCCCCGCCTCCATTTCCCTCTCCCCGCTCGAGAAGGCCGATCAACCATGAATGAGCTTTCGTTCACCGTCCCGCTGTGGGTCTGGGCCGCGGTCACCCTCGTGATCGCCGTCATGCTCGCCGTCGACCTGATCGCCCACCGTGACAACCATGTGATCGGCTTCAAGGAGGCCGCGCTCTGGAGCGGGATCTGGATCGCCATCGGCCTCGCCTTCGGCCTGGTGCTGCTCCTGTGGCAGGGGGGAGAAGTCTCCTCCACCTACTACGCCGGCTACCTGATCGAAAAAGCTCTGTCCATCGACAACGTCTTCGTCTTCGCGCTGGTCTTCTCCTTCTTCGCCGTCCCCGACGCCTACCAGCACAAGGTCCTGTTCTGGGGCGTTCTCGGCGCCCTCGCCGCCCGGCTGGTGTTCATCTTCGTCGGCGCCGAGCTGCTCCAGCTGTTCTTCTGGACCGCCTACCTGTTCGGCGCGTTCCTCATCTGGACCGGCTACAGGATGGCCGTCTCCAAGGACGAGGAAGTCCACCCCGACCGCAATCCTGTCGTCCGCCTGGTCCAGAAGGTCGTCCCCACCGATGCCCGCTTCCACGGCGACAGGTTCTTCACCAGGATCAACGGCCGGCGGGTGGCGACGCTGCTGTTCGTGGCCCTGGTCGCGGTGGAAGCCACCGATCTGATCTTCGCCGTCGATTCCGTCGCCGCGATCCTGGCCATCACCACGAACACCTTCATCGTGTGGACCGCCAACGCCTTCGCCGTCCTCGGCCTGCGCAGCCTGTACTTCTGCCTGGCCGGACTGTTGCGCCGCTTCGCCTACCTCCACTACGGCCTCGCGGTGCTGCTGGCCTTCGCGGGCGTCAAACTGATCCTGTCCGAGACTCCCGTCGGCAAGTTGCCCATCCCCGTCACTCTCGGCGTCATCAGCGCGACGATCACCATCTCCGTCGTCTGGTCCCTCGTCGCCACCCGGAGCCAGAACACCGACACCGCGCCGGACACGGAGAAGGCCGGCAACCCAAGCAGCACCTCCGCTCCACCGCACCGGCCCGCCGCCCACCACCGCGGCGGCAAGGACGTACCATGACCGCCCTCAAGTCCCTGGGATCCTCACCGCTTCGAAGAGCTCATGACCCCCGGCACCGAACACCTCGCACACCCTCACTCCGACGCCGGGCCACACGCCCGGATCAGGTGGGAACCCGCACATCACTTCCTCGGACGCAACCGCGGCAGGCGGCACTGAGCAGGCCGCCCCGTACTCACATCTGCGCAGGTCATCGCATCCTTCCCCGCGGCTTCAAGGGTACGTTCGGCAGCTCCGGAGCGGGCAGTGGCGCCCCGTCGTACCCCTGTACCTCGCCGAATCGGGTCCCCGCCATCCAGTCCTCGCGGGCCCGGACGATGTCGTCGTGCGACCGGCCGATGAAGTTCCACCACATCACGATCTCCTCCCCGAACGGCGGGCCGCCCAGCAGCACCAGGCGCGCCGTCCCGGCGCCGCGGTTGGTCAGGGTGAGCGTGGTGCGGCCGGGGGCGGTGTAGCCCAGTTCGGCCGGTTGTACAGCGGTGCCCTCGACGAGGACGTCGCCCTCGTCGACGAGGACGCCGTGCTCGAAGGCGGGGTCGATTCGGAGCAGGATCTCGGCGCCGGGGGCCACCGACAGTTCGGCCCCGAGCAGCGGGGTGAAGGTGCGTACGGGGGATGTGTCACCCGCGAGGGAACCGAGGAAGACGCGGGCCTCACCGCCGTCCAGCGGCACCGGATCCGGCACGAAGTGCTGGAAGGCCGACTCGGCGTCGCGGTGCTCCCGGGGCAGTGCGACCCACAGCTGCACCCCGTGCAGGATCGTGGTGTCCGGTGTCGACACCTCCGAGTGGCTGATGCCGTGGCCGCCGGTCATGAGGTTCAGCTCACCGGGCCGTACCCGGGCGTGGGTGCCCAGGCTGTCGCGGTGTTCGATCTCTCCGCCGAACAGCCAGCTCACCGTCTGCAGACCGGTGTGCGGGTGCGGGGCGACGTCCATGCCGCCGGTCCCGGCGACGTCGTCGGGGCCGTAGTGGTCGGCGAAGCACCAGGCGCCGATGAGCGTCCGGGCCCGCTGCGGCAAGGTGCGCCGCACCCGCATCGCGCGCGGGCCGCCGAGCGGCACGTCCCGCGCGGTGAGCACCTCCACGTCGGCAGGGCGCACCGCCTCCGCTCCGCCGCCGCACTTCACCTCGGCCGGTCGTGTCTCTGTATTGCTCATGGCGCCCGCCCTCCCACGCAAAAAGTTAGATTTTCAACATTCATGGACGATGATAGGGCTCCGGGGCGGGAGAGCGCGCGACGACGGGGTCCGCCCGGCAGGCCCGTCGGTCCGTCATGCGCTCACCGCCACCGGCCGCCGCAGGAGATAGCCCGCCGCCGCCACCACCAGCACCCCCATGCAGGCGATGAACACCAGCCCCGCACCTTCCAGGCCCATCGGCTCCGCCAGCAGACCGACGCCGATGACCGGCACCGAGATGCCCGTGTACGCCACCACGAACAGCGAGGAGATCACCGCCGCGCGGTGGTCCGCCGGGGACGCCCCGCCCACCGCGGACAGCGCTCCGCGGAACGCAAGACCCTGACCGAAACCCCCGACGATCGCGCTCAGCACCACCAGCATCAGCAGGTCCCAGTGCAGGGCGCCGGCGAGCAGCGCCAGCCCGGCGAGGAGCCCGGCGCAGCCCAGCGGCAGTGACCGGGCAGCACCGACCGGACCGACGGCCAACTGCCCGCCGGTCGAGGAGAAGAAGGCCAGCGCCACGACGACCCCGCTCACCGCGTGGTCGGTCACGCCCAGGGACTGCGCGAGGAAGGCCGGGCTGACGGAGGTGAACACGCCGAACAGGGCGAACCCCACGAACGACGCGGTCGCCGCCGGCCCGAAGACGGGCCGCACCTGCGAGGGCACCGCCGGCCGCTGCGGCCGTACGGTGCTCAGCGGCTGCCGCTCCGCCACCGTCTCCGGAAGCCGCAGCACAACGGCGACCGAGCAGACGACCAGGGCCAGGTGTACGGCGAAGGGCAGATACAGCGGCCGGGGGGCGTACTGCGCGAGCACTCCGGCGAGCAGCGGGCCGCAGCCCAGCCCGCCCATGTTGACGGCCGTGGCGACGAACGTGGCCCGGGAGGCACCGCCGGGCGGTGCGGACTCCATGACGTACGCCGTGGCGGCCCCGGTGAACAGGCCGGCCGAGAGACCTGAGAACAGCCGCCCGGCGTACAGCCAGCCCAGCCCGGTGGCGCAGAGGAAGCAGAGGGCGCTGACGGCCGCGCAGCCCAGGCCCCACAGCAGCACGGGGCGCCTGCCCACCGCGTCCGAGGCGTTGCCCGCGAGGAGCAGCACACCGATGACCGCGAAGGCGTAGACGGCGTACACGACGGTGACCGTCAGCTCCGAGAAGCCGAACTTCTCCTGGTACAGCGGGTAGAGCGGGGTCGGCAGCGTGGTGCCGGTCATGCACACCGCGAACACCGCACCGCCGAGCACACTCACCCGCCATCCACGGCGATCACCGGCCATGACCCGACGCTAGCCCCTCCCCCGGGCTCGCTCCCCTCCGGCGCGCCACCGGCACGGGCCCGGGCGAGAGGCAATTTTGCACGGCGTGCATTTTTGCATAGCATGCAAGACATGACGGGGAAGGACACCGCGAGCGGCGGGCTGCGCGAGCGCAAGAAGCGCGCCACGCGTGCGGCCCTCGCCGAGGCCGCGGTGCGCCTCGCCGCCGAGCACGGGGCGGACCACGTCACCGTCGAGGCGATCAGCGCGGCCGCCGGGGTGTCCGTGCGGACCTTCTTCAACTACTTCGACTCCCGGGACGACGCCTTCGTCGTCATCGACGCGGACGCAGGCGACCGGGTCCGCCGGGCGCTCCTCCACGCGCCGGCGGACCTGTCCCCCCTGGAGGCGCTGCGCGAGGCGCTCGCCGCCGAACTCTCGGAAGTCGAACGGCAGCACGAACTGTGGAGCCTGCACGCCCAAGTGCTCCGCGCCGCCCCCCATCTCCTGGTGCGCAGCCTCGGCGCCCACATGGCGGACGAGGCCGTCCTCGCCGGGATCATCGCCCGGCGGATCGCCTCCGGACCGCCGGAGGGAACCGGAGACACCGCCCGCCCGCGCGAGGAGCACGGCGCGCCCGACCTGTACCCGCGGCTGCTCGCGGCAGTGGCCGCTACGGCGGTCCGGGTGAGCCTCCAGCACTGGTCCGACCGGCAGGACGAACTCGCCTTCGCCGACGTCTTCCGCGAGGTGTTCGCCCTCCTCGCGGCCGGACTGCCGGCGCCGACCCGGTAGCGGCCCGGTTCCGCACACCGGACGCCCGCCGCCACGCGGTGCTTCTCCGCCCCCACACCTCGCCCCCGACCAGAGGGCGCAGCCCGCTTTGATCACCGACGCTGAGAGAGACGACCGTGACCGCACCACTGGCGCCCGAGGCGGCGCCGCCCGCTCCCATGCCCAACCGGCAGATACTCCAGGCCATGTCCGGGCTGATGGCCGGCATGTTCGTGGCGATCCTCGCCGGCACCGTGGTGGCCAACGCGCTGCCGACCATCATCGCCGACCTGGGAGCCGGCCAGTCCTCCTACACCTGGGTCGTCACCTCGGAGCTGCTGGCCATGACGGCGACCGTCCCGCTCTGGGGCAAGCTGTCCGACCTGTTCGACAAGAAGCTGCTGCTGCAGCTGTCCTTGGGCATGTTCGTGGCCGGCTCGCTGCTCGCGGGCTTCTCGAACGGTGTCGAGCTGCTGATCTTCAGCCGTGTGGTGCAGGGCATCGGCGCGGGCGGGCTGACCGCCCTGGCCCAGGTCGTGATGGCGGCCATCATCCCGCCTCGCAGGCTCGGCAAGTACGCCGGCATCTTCGGCGCCGTGTTCGCCGTCGGAACGGTGGCCGGGCCGCTGGTCGGCGGTGTCCTGGTGGACACCTCGTGGCTGGGCTGGCGCTGGTGCTTCTTCATCGGCGTACCGTTCGCGCTGCTCGCCATCGTGCTGCTCCAGCGCACCCTGCGCCTTCCCGTGATCCGGCGCGAGGCGAGGATCGACTTCCTGGGCGCCTTCCTCATCGTGGCGGGCGTCTGCGCCCTGCTCATCTGGGTGACCCTCGCCGGCAACGAGTTCGACTGGGCCTCCTGGCAGACCGCCGCCCTCACCGGCACCGGTGCCCTGCTGCTGGCCGCCGCCGTGTTCGTCGAGGCCCGCACGGCCGAGCCGGTCATTCCGCTGCACGTCTTCCGCAACCGCACCGTCACGCTCACCACCGTCGCCAGCCTCCTGGTGGGTGTCGCCATGTTCGGCGGAACGGTCTTCCTCTCGCAGTACTTCCAGGTGTCCCTCGGCAAGTCGCCCACCGTGGCGGGTCTGATGAGCCTGCCCATGATCCTCGGCCTGCTGGTGTCGTCCACCGTGGCGGGGCAGGTGATCAGCAGGACCGGCGTCTGGAAGCGCTACCTGGTGGCGGGCGCGTCGGTCATGACGGTGGGCCTCGGTCTGCTCTCCACCATCGACGCGGACACCTCCTTCGCCCTGCTCAGCCTCTACATGGCGGTGCTCGGCATCGGCGTCGGCATGCTGATGCAGAACCTGGTGCTGGCCGCGCAGAACGACGTACCCGCCGGTGAACTCGGTGCCGCCACCTCCGTGCTGTCCTTCTTCCGCAGCATGGGCGGCACCATCGGCACCAGCGTCCTCGGCGCGATCCTCGCCGGCCGGGTCGCCACCGAGATGACCAAGGGCATGGAAGCGGCGGGCATCCCCGCGAGCCCGGGCACGAGCGGCGGCGGCGAGTCGAGCGTCCCGGACATGAGCGCCCTTCCCGAGCCGGTACGGGCGGTCGTCGAGCACGCCTACGGGGTCGCCACCGCCGATCTGTTCCTGGTCGCCACGCCCTGCGCGCTGCTGGCGCTGATCACGGTGGTGTTCCTCAAGGAGAAGCCGCTGAGGACGACCAGCGGCATGGAACGCCTTGCCGAGGAGTCCGGCACGGCGGCCGACACCGACAAGGCGGCCGTCGCCGGCTGAAGCCGCCGCGCACCGGATCGCCCCGGGCTGCTCGAAGCGGCCCGGGGCGATCGGCATCGGCATCCCCCGGCCGGCGCACGGCCGGCCCCGTCACTGCCCTCCCAGGCCCGTCGTGGCCACCGACTTCACGATCTGCCGCTGGAAGAAGACGAACACCAGCACCAGGGGCAGCGCCGCCAGGACCGAGGACGCCATCGTCTGGGCGTAGTTGATGCCGTAGGCGTCCTTCACCGCGGTGATGCCGACCGGCAGGGTCATCAGGGCGGGGTCGGACGTGGAGACGAACGGCCACAGGAAGTTGTTCCACGCCCCGATGAACACGAAGATCGACACCGCGGCGAGCATGGGGCGGGACAGCGGCAGCATCACCGACCAGAAGACGCGCGCGTGCCCGGCGCCATCGATGCGGGCCGCCTCCTCCAGCTCGCGCGGGACGGTGTCGAAGTGCTTCTTCAGGATGAAGACCATCACCGGGGCGACCGTCTGCGGCAGGATCACCGCCGCGTAGGTGTCCACCAGGTTCAGGGTGAGCATCTGCTGGAACCACGGCACGATCAGCATCTGCGGCGGCACCAGGATCGACGCCACGGTGACGGCGAACAGCCACCGGCGTCCGCGGAAGAGCGTGCGGGAGAAGGCGTACCCGGCCATCGCGGACACGGCCACGGTGACGGCGGTGACGGCCGCGGCGACGAGGAAGCTGTTCAGCATCCACAGCGGCAGGTCACCGCGCTCGATCACGGTGCGGAAGGCGTCCAGGGTGAAGCCGCCCTGCGGCAGGATCCAGTGGACCGGATCGCCGGCGTCCTGGTCGGACTTGAACGCGGTGAGCACCGCCCACGCCATGGGCAGCAGCCAGATCAGCGCCAGCACCGCGAGGGCCGCCAGGGCCAGGGTGCGGGACAGCCGGCCCGCACCCAGGGTGGGGTTGGGTCCGCTTGGGGGGACGGGGCGGGAACGGTGGGCCCGGCGGGCGACGGGGAGCGGGGAGACGGTGCGGCGGGCGGGGCGTGTCCCGACGTCGGTGGAGGTCATGTCACTTCTCCCTGCGGCGAAGGGCGACGAACTGCACGGCGGAGGCGAGGACGACGAGGGCGAAGAACACGTAGCTGATGGCGGAGGCGTAGCCGAGGCGGTAGCCGGTGAAGCCCATGTCGTAGAGATATTCGACGACCGGGCGGGTGGAGCCGTTGGGCCCGCCCTTGGTGAGCAGGTACACCTGGTCGAAGACCTTCAGCGAGGCCAGTACCTGGAGCACCGTGATCACACCGGTGATGCGGCGCAGCTGGGGCAGCGTGACATGCCACAGCCGCCGCCAGGCGCCCGCCCCGTCCAGCGCCGCCGCCTCGTAGAGGTGGTCGGGCACCGTCTGCAGCGCCGCCAGGAACAGCAGGAAGTTGAAGCCCACGGTCCACCACAGGGTGGCGATCACGATCGCGTACAGGGCGATGGACTCGTCGCTCAGCCAGGCGTAGCCGTCCAGCCCGGCCGCCTGCAGCAGATGGTTGTAGAGGCCGAGGTCCGGCTGGTACAGCCACAGCCACAGCAGGCCGATCACACCGACCGGAAGCAGGTACGGGGCGAAGAACGCGAGCCGCCACACCCACTGCCCGGGCAGCCCGGTGTACACCAGCAGCGCCATGACGAGGGCGACCGCCACCAGGGGCACGGTGGACACCACGGTGAACCACACGGTGTGCCAGATGGTGCGCCACATCTCGGCGTCACCGAGGGCCTCCGCGTAGTTGTCCAGTCCGATGAAGGACGGGTCGTGGGCGGAGAGGGAGGTGTCGGTGAGGCTCATCCAGACGCCCTGCACCAGCGGCCAGAGCATGAAGAGGGCGAACAGGACGAGGAACGGCAGGGCGAACAGGAGCCCCGGCGGGAAGACCCGGCGGAGCATCGCGCCGGGTCCCGTACCGGTCCGGCCGGCCGGGGGCCGGCCGCGGGAAGCGAGTTCGGTGGACATCTGCTGCCTCCTTCGCGGCGGCTCAGGCCGGACTGGGCTGGGAAAGGGCGGTGTTGATCCGCTCGACCATGGCGCGGGCCGCCCGGTCGGGCGCCAGGCCGTCGAGCAGGGACTGCTGCAACACCTGTGACATGGAGTTCTGGAAGTCGGACCCGGCTCCGGCGAACCAGACGGCCGGGTCGAGGACCACGTGGTCGGCCGCCGAGGCGTACCGGCTCTGCGGCTCCAGGCGTGCGTAGTCCCGGGTACGGGTCACGGGCCGGTACGCCGGGATGTGACCGGCCTTGGCCCACACCTGCCCGGCCTTGAGGATCGCGGCCACCGCCTGGTGGGCACGCCTGCGGTGCGCCTCGTCCGCGTCGGGGCGGCGCGGCAGTACGAAGGAGTGGGAGTCCGCGTAGACCGCCGGGGTGCCGAAGACGGTGGGAAAGGGCGCCGCCCCGACCTTCGGATCGGCCGTCCGGAAGGTGCCGAGCTCCCATTCGCCGGAGAGGATCATCCCGGTCTGCCGGTTGGTGAAGGCGGCGATGGCCGCCGGGTAGTCCAGGCGGCGGGGGTTGGTCCGTCCGTCGACCAGCTTCTGCATGAAGGCGATGACCTCGGTCATGGCGTCGACGTCCGCCGTGACCGTGCCACCGACGGGCAGGTCGAAGTCGTTCCCGGTCTGGCGGTACAGCCCGTAGAACAGCCGCCAGCCCTGTGCCGTGTCGTTGACGTAGCCGAAGGCGATCCCCTGCCGGCCGGAGGCGGCGGCCAGTTCCCGTCCCGCCTCGAGGAAGCGCTCGGGTGTGGAGAAGGCGTCCTGGTCGAGGTCTCCTCCGCCGGTGAGCAGTCCGGCCTCGCGGGCGGTGTCCGGGTGGAAGAAGACGATGAACGGGTGAGTGTCCAGCGGTACCGCGTAGGTGCGGTCCCGGTACTGGGTGCGGCTCCACACCGCCTCGGCGAAGTCCTTCTCACGGATGCCGAATTCGGCCAGCAGGCCGGTGTCCCAGGCGTCGAGGAGCCCGAGGGGCGCGTATCCCGCCAGACGCGACATGTGGGAGACGGCGACGTCCGGGCCGCGCCCGCCGGCCGAGGCCATGGCGAGCTTGGTGTAGTAGGGCGTGCCCCATTCCAGCACGGTCCGCTCGACACGGGTCCCGGGCATGTCGGGCCGGGCGATGTCGACGAGTTCGTCGAGGAGGGCGCCGTCGGCGCCGCTGAACAGGTCCCACATGCGCACGGTGCGCGGGTCGGACGAGGCTGCCGCCGCACCGCAGCCGGCCAGTGCTCCGCCGCCGAGGAGCACGGCGGCCGAGGCCAACGAAGCCCGCAGCAGGCCCCGTCGGGAGGGTGCGGCGCGGCTGCCTTCCGGCCTGGCGGAGGCGGCCCGTGGGCCGGGCAGGTCGACCATGGCACTACCTTTCTCTACATCGATGTACATCGTCGGCGGACGGTGCCGGCGCAGCTCCGTGGGGCCGGGGCCCGGTTCGGCCGTCCGCCGGGGCCGGGTGGGATGCCGTCAGCCGGCCAATTCGCAGGCGGCCGTGCGCTGTTGGACGCGGCGCAGTGCGGCGGTGTCGAACTTCTCGCCTCGGTCGAAGCCGTAGACTCCGTTGCGCTCCTGGAAGACGTCGGTGAGCTGGGTGTAGCAGTAGCCGAACATGTCCGGGTCGTCGAGCAGGACGTCGACGAGGCCGGTGAAGCGGGTCAGGAACTCCTCGGCGGTGCGCGGCCGTTCGCCGTATCCCCACGAGGTCCCGGCCTCGTCGCCGGCCGCGGTGGCGGCGGCCGCCGCGTCCCACCAGATGCCCCCGAACTCGCTGCACAAGTAGGGCTGTCCGCGGTAGGGCACCGACCAGGTACGGCCGTCGGGGCCGGTGTTGACGTAGGGACGGTCCTCGGCGAGTCCCGCCATGGTCCTGGCGAACGCCTGCGGGTCCTGCTCGTAGCAGTGCGAGTCGTACACGTCGGTCTCCGGGACGCGGTGGGCGTAGCCGGAGGCGTCGATCACGGGGCGGCTCGGGTCCGCCTGCTTGGTGGCCAGGAACATCGCCCGGGTGACGTCGTCGAGCGCGGTGATCCGGTCGTGCAGGTTCTGGTACGTCTCGTTCAGCGGGCACCAGCCGATGATCGACGGGTGCGAGTGGTCACGTTCCAGGGCTTCGAGCCACTGGGCGGCGTAGCTCGCGTCGGGACGCTGGTTGTCGTCGCGGACGCCGGTCTCGCAGCCCCAGTCGCCGAACTCGCCCCAGACGAGGTAGCCGAGCCGGTCGGCGTGGTAGAGGTAGCGCTCCTCGAACACCTTCTGGTGCAGCCGGGCCCCGTTGAAGCCGACCCGCAGCCCGAGTTCGATGTCGCGCACGAGGTCGCCGTCGGTGGGGGCGGTCATCAGACCGTCCGGGTAGTACCCCTGGTCCAGCACCAGCCGCTGGAACACCGGCTCCCCGTTGATCAGCACCCGCTTGCCGTGGACGGCGACCGACCGCAGTCCCGCGTACGACGTCGCCTCGTCGACGACCCCGCCCGCCCCGTCGAGGAGCTGGAGGCGCACGTCGTACAGGTGCGGGTCGGCCGGTGACCAGGTGCGCACCCGGCCCTCCGGCACGGTCAGCACCAGCCTGGGGCACAGGTCGAGGTCGGCCCGGACGGAGGCGGTGACCACCTCTCCGAGTCCGTCCGAGAGCACCGCGCGCACTCGGTGTCCCGGCAGGTTACCGGTGACCGGCAGGTCGATGTGGAAGGAGTTCGAGCCCAGGTCGGGGGTGATGCGCGGACGCTTGAGGCGGGCCGCGGCCGGCACCGGCTCGAGCCACACCGTCTGCCAGATGCCGGTGGTACGGGTGTAGTGGCAGTGGGTGTTGGCGTACCAGGTGGCCTGCTTGCCGCGCGCCTGCGGGCCGTGCCGGGTGTCGCGGGCGCGGACCACGATCACGGCTTGTTCGCCAGGGGCGGCCACACCGCGCAGTTCCGCGGTGAAGGGGGTGAAACCGCCGCGGTGGCGGGCCACTTCGGTGCCGTTCACCCAGACGGTGGCGTCGTGGTCCACGGCACCGAAGTGCAGCAGGACGTCGGAGCCGGACCACTCGTCCGGGAGCGTCACCGTGCGCCGGTACCAGACGGCTTCCATGAAGTCCGTGTCCCCGATGCCCGACAGCGTGGACTCGGGGCAGAAGGGCACGACGATCTCGTCCGCCAGGTCGCGCTCGCGCAGTCCGCGCTCCAGTCCGCTGTCCCCGCGGTCGGTCTCGAACTGCCAGCGGCCGTTGAGGTTCAGCCAGGCCTCGCGGACGAACTGGGGCCGGGGGTACTCCGGACGCGGGACGTCCAGGGGCGGGGGCGTGCTCATGCTGCTCCTCATCAGTGCAGGTGCGCTGGGTACGGGGTCATGCGACCATACGATTACATCGATGTAAATGGCGATGGCGGAAGTTCTCGAAGGAACCGTCCGGGCCGTGCGCGGCCGGACGGCCCGGAGCTGCCGTTACGATCCCGGGACAACGGGAGGTACGAGAAGGGAAGCATGGGCAGGCCCAGGATCAAGGACGTCGCGGAGTACGCCGGCGTCTCGGCGAAGACGGTGTCGAACGTCCTCAACGACTACGAGCACGTCTCCGAGCAGACCCGGACCGCGGTGCGCGAGGCCATCGACGCGCTCGGCTACCGGGTCAACATCGCCGGGCGCCAGCTGCGCCGGGGTCGTACGGGGGTGATCGCTCTGGCCGTGCCGGAGCTGGACATCGCCTACTTCGCGGAGCTGGCGAAACACGTCATGGCGGAGACCGAGCGCCGCGGAAGCACGACGCTCCTGCTGGAGACCGGCGGCCGGCGGGAGAAGGAACTGGCTGCCGTGCACGGGTTCGACGCACAGTTCACCGACGGCGTCATCCTCTCGCCGCTGGCCCTGCAGCCCCGCGATCTGGCGGGCCGTGACACCCGGCTGCCGCTGGTGCTGCTCGGTGAGTACAACCCGCCGGGCAGCGCCGACCACGTGGCGATCGACAACGTGACGGCGGCACGGGAGGCGACCGAACATCTGCTGGCCAGGGGCCGTCGGCGGATCGCGGTGATCGGCGGCGATCTGCGCGGAACGCAGAACACCAGCCGGCTGCGCACCCTCGGCTATCAGCAGGCCCTGTCCGCGGCGGGGCTCCCGGTCCCCGAGGAGCTGGTCCTTCCGGTGCCCGCGTTCCGCTGGGCCGACGGCGCCGCCGCCGCACGCACCCTCATGCGGCTGCCGCGACGGCCGGACGCTCTGCTCTGCCTCAACGACCACCTGGCGCTCGGCGCGGTGCGCGCGCTCCACGAGGACGGCTGGTCGGTCCCCGAGGACCTGGACGTGACCGGGTTCGACGACATCGAGGCGACCCGGTTCAGCATCCCCACGATCACCACGGTCTCCCCCGACAAGCCCGGTATCGCGCGGCGCGCGGTGGAGCTTTTGCTGGAGCGCATAGACGCCGGCGGACCGGGCGGGCCGGCGGTCGACGAGACGGCGGGACACCGGCTGATCGTGCGGGAGAGCTCGGGAGGGTGACGGTGCGCGAGCCGCTCCCGGCGCCGCTGCCCGACCGCGGGGCGAGAGTGGTGACGGTGGACCGCGACAGCCTCCCGGAACGGGACTTCCGCGGCCTTGTCAGTGCCACGGAACGGCATGTATAACGTTGTAAAACTTGAGCCCGGCGGCTCGGCGCACGACTCATGGTGACGGCACCGTTTCCGCACCGGCCAACCGAGTCGGGCCGCTCACGAAGGGATTGCCGTGCGGGTCAGCCTCAAGGACGTCGCCGCGCACGCGGGGGTCTCCATCAAGACCGTCTCCAACGTGGTGAACAACTACCAGCACGTCACCCCGGCCATGCGCGAGCGTGTCCAGCGGTCCATCGACGCGCTCGGCTACCAGCCCAACCTCGCCGCCAGGCACCTGAGGAAGGGGCGTACGGGCATCATCGCCCTGGCGCTGCCGGAACTCGGGAACCCGTACTTCGCCGAACTGGCCGCCTCCGTCATCGACGCGGCGTCCGGGCACGACTACATCGTGCTGCTCGACCACACGGGCGGATCCCGCGAGCAGGAGCTCCTGGTGAGCCAGGGCTTCCGGGCCCGGGTCATCGACGGGCTCATCCTCAGTCCCATCGAGCTGGAGACCGAGGACCTGCGCGACCGCGCGCACGACGTGCCGCTGGTCCTGCTCGGCGAGCGGGACTACGACCTGCCGTACGACCACATCGCCATCGACAACGTCGCCGCGGCCCGTGCCGCCGTGCGGCACCTGATCGACCTGGGGCGACGGGAGGTGGCGTTCATCGGGGCACGGCGCGGGCGCAGCGAGCCGGCCCAACTCCGGGTACGCGGCTGGCGCGAGGAGCTGACGGCGGCGGGGCTGCCCGCCGACGAGGGCCTCGTCGCGGCCACCGACGGCTGGGGACACGCCGACGGAGCGCGGGCGATGAACCACATCCTGGACAGCGGGCGGCGGCCGGACGCGGTGTTCGCCTACAACGACCCGATGGCGATCGGGGCGATGAGGGTGCTGCACGAGCGGGGGCTGCGGGTACCGGAGGACATCGCCGTGGTCGGCTTCGACGACGTGATCGAGGGCCGCTTCGGCGCGGTGACGCTCACGTCCGTGTCGCCGGACAAGGCCGCCATCGGCCGGCTGGCGGTGGAATCGGTGCTCGCCCGGCTGAACGACCGGGCGCCGGAACCGCGCCGTATCTGGGCGGACTACCAGCTCGTGGAGCGGGAGAGCACACTGGGCCGGCCGGCGGGCACCGACCGGGGAACCACCTGACGCGTTCCCCGCCGCGGTGGGGCACATCGGGCGCCTGCGCGTGCCCGCGCGTGTGCCCCACCGGGTGCCGCCCGGCCGCGCTCCGCGGGCGGCCACCATCACTCCCCAGCACTCCGCGGGCAGTCGTGCCGATCCCCCCGCAGACCACGGGCAGTCGCGCCTCCCCCAGCGCCCGCCGGGCGGGGGTGCTTTCCTGGCTCGGCTGGTGCCGGGAGCGCGGCGACGACGGGCCGATGGTCCCGGCCTGGGCGAGGCGGCCGGCGGTGCCGGACCCCGAGACCTTGGCCCGCTCGAAGATGGCGACGACCGGCTGATCGCGCGCCGGGAGGTGCACCTGCGGCGGAAGACGCTGTGGCGGATGCTCTACGAGACCGCCGCCCGAGCGGAGGAGATCCTCGGCGTGAACGTCGAGGACCTGGACTTCGCCGGGCGCCGCTGCCCGGTTAGGGCGAAGGGTTCGAGATCGGGCATCACGGCGTGGATGGGCAGCGGGGCGGCAAACCGCTGTCCCCTCGCACGAAGGCCGGTTATCCCACCGCGCCCAGGACGTTCTTCCGGGACTGCCAGGAGTGGGAGACACCCCACGAGATCGGAGTTCCGGCGACCGCGACGCTCCTGCCGATCGTCGCGGTCAACCAGGGCAAAGGCTGAACTACTTGGCACATCTGATTCCATGAAATACCGGTTCTTCGGTGCTCGAATCGGTGGCGGACGTGCGCTTCCTGACCAGTGAAAGGCGAGACTCCGACGTCATGGTGTTCGGCCACAGAGCCTCCGCAAAAACCCGTTGGCGGAACCACGGCAGCCACTGCTACGTTTCCGGAGGCCGTGCAAGAGACCGAGGAGGTGGTACCCGTGAACGTATCGACATGGGTGCTCCCCTCCGGGGTCACGGTCGGGCGATAGGTCGTCCGGGAGCGCCGTCAATGGCACTCCCGAAAGGCACGACCATGCACTTCACTTCTGAACAGCGTCTCGACGACGCTGTCCTCGAGCGCGAATTCACCCTGGGTGAGATCCCCGGCATCCTGTGGACGCCCGCATCCGCGTCCGCCCCGGCGCCGCTGATCCTGCTCAGCCCCCCTCCTCTCGGGCTGCGCAAGACGTACCCCCGGCTGGTGGCCCGGGCCCGGCACGCTGCGGCGGACGGCTTCGCCACGGCTACCATCGAGCTCCCCGGAAGCGGCGACCGGCCCCGTTGGCCCGCCGCAGAGCAGGCCCGCACCGACCTGCGCCGGGCCATGGAAGCCGGCGCGCCGGTCAGCGACGAGATCATCGACGCCCTCATCCTCCCGCTCGTCGACAAGTCGGTCCCGGAATGGCAGGCCGCCCTGGACGCCCTCCTGTCATTGCCCGAGATCGGCGGCCCGGTCGGTTACTCGGGGGGAGTGATCTCCATCGGGACCCGGCTGGCGGTGGTCGAGCCGCGCATCTCGGCCGCTGTTCTGTTCGCCGGGAGTTTCGTCCCCCGGGCCATGTTCGAGGAGGCCCGCCAGGTCACCATTCCGCTGCACGTCCTGCTGCAGTGGGACGACGAAGGGAATGACCGGCAGGCGGCCCTGGACCTGTTCGACGCCTTCGGCTCCAAGGAGAAGACCCTGCACGCCAACATGGGCGGGCACACCGGCGTCCCGCAGTCCGCCGGCGACGAAGCGGGCCGATTCCTCGCCCGGCACCTGAAGTGACGCCCTTCCGTCAAGCCACCAGCAGACGGTAAGCCGTGTCGGCCAGGATGCTGCGATCCAGGGACAGGTCCCGGCCCTCCTCGGCTCTCGACACCACGGGCCCCTGCCGGACTCTCGGCAGGGACCCGCGTTGCCCGAAGCCATGAACTGCTCGACGTCTGCAGAGCTTCGCAGGCTGCGCTCGACCAACTGCTGATCGCCCGGCGCGAGGTCCACCTGCGGGAGAAGACGCTGTGGCGGATGCTGTACGAGACCGTCGCGCGGGCGGAGGAGATCCTCGGTGTCACCATCGAGGAGCTGGACCTTGCCGCCCGCAGGGCCCCGGTGAAGGCCAAGGGCTCGAAGCCGCGTACCCGCCGCCGCGGTGCCCCGCGCGAGGACCACGTCATGGAGCCCGTGTACGGGGACGCCGGCACCGCCCGCCTGCTGCCCCGGCTGATCAAGGGCCGCACGCGCGGGCCGGTGTTCGTCACCCACCGCAAGCCGGGTCCCAGCAAGGTCCCCGCGCCGCGTGACGTGTGCCCGGACACCGGGCTGGTCCGGCTGTCGTACGGCCAGGCCCGCGCCCTGCTCGACGCCCACACCGCAGTCGGCGGGGTGCCGGGCACAGGCTGGGACCTGCACGAATACCGCCATTCCGGTCTCACCCACCTCGGCGAGGCCGGGGCCGGCCTGCCCATGCTGATGGCGAAGTCCCGGCGCAGGAAGCCGGAGAACGTACGGCGCTACTTCCACCCCTCGGCGGAGGCGATCGCCGAGGTCACCAGCCTGCTCGCGCCCGGAGACAGCAGACGCCGAGGTCATGGCCGAGGCTGAAGCGTACGACCGGAACTCGTCGACTTCACCTATGCGGCGGGGTTCGTGGGCAGGAGCCGGGCGAGCCAGTCGGTGCGGGTTCGGCGGGCTGTGGCCGAGATGTGTGCCTGCGGGTACAGGGCGTCGAATCCGTGGAAGCCGCCTGCCCAGACGTGGAGTTCGGCCTGGCCGCCGGCCGCCCAGATGCGGGTGGCGTAGGCGGTGTCCTCGTCGCGGAAGACTTCGGCGGAGCCGGTGTCGATGTAGGTGGTCGGCAGGCCCGCGAGGTCGTCGGCCAGGGCGGGTGAGACGTATGCGGGTACCTCGTCGTCGGTGAGGTCGCCGAGGAGGCAGCGCCATCCGAATCCGTTCATCTCGCGGGTCCAGACGCCGGACCCGTTCGAGTACTGGAGGCTGGAGGTGGTGGTGTTGCGGTGGTCGAGCATGGGGCCGATCAGGACTTGGGCGGCGATCGTCGGGGTGCCGAGGTCGCGGGCCAGCAGGGTGACGCCGGCGGCGAGGCCGCCGCCCGCGCTGGCGCCTGCGACGATGATCCGGGCGGGGTCGATGCCCAGTTCGGCGGCGTGGTCGGCGATCCAGACCAGTCCCTGGTAGCAGTCGTCGACCGGGATGGTGCCGGTGGACTCGGGCGCGAGCCGGTAGTCGACGGAGACCACGACGGCGCCGAACTCGTCGAGCCACTCCAGCGGGATGTCGATCTGTGAGAAGCGGTCGCCCATGACCATCCCGCCGCCGTGCATCCAGTAGACGCAGGGTGCGGCAGCGGTGCGATCGCTGTTCGCGGGGCTGAAGACGGACAAGGGGATCGGAGTGCCGTCCGGGCTCGCAACGGTGACCTCGCGCCGGTCGACAGCGCGACCTTCGAGGAGGGGTTCGACGGGCATCGAGGAGAAGGGACGTACCTGCGCCAGCACTTCCGGGCTGAGCTGGGACATCAGCGGCATGTCGGCCAGGAGTTCATGCAGTTCGGGGTCGAGGGAGGGGCGTGCTGTGGTCATGGTCGTTGCCTCTCGTGGGTGGTGGCGGGACGGTAGGGCGAGGACGGGGGGCGGCTCGGTGGGCGCCGAGGCGGCAGAGGCTGGCGTGTGGGGTGTTCGGCGGCTCAGAGGGCGGATTTGCCGCGGACCGGAACGTAGTCGGTGTACTCGGAGTCCTTGGCGAGCAGCGGGTCGATCTGCGCCACGATGGCCTGGGCGGTCTTGCCGGCGAAGACGCGGTGGTGGTCCTCCTCGCTGGTCCAGCCTTCGGCGACGTGGACGACGTCGGGGTCGGACGCGGAGCGGGAGACGAGGTAGACGAGGCAGTATTCGCTCGCGCCGGGGCTGCCCTCGTTCAGTCCGGTCAGCAGCAGGTCGACGAGCTGGTCGCCCATACCGGGCCTGGCGGTCAGGGTGGCGCCGAAGCCGTAGTTGGCAATCATGGATTCTTCTCTTCCTCTTCGGTGATGGAGTGCGGTGATTCCATTCAAGCGTGTTGACCTGCGAAAACGTTAGACCGATACTCGTTCGCACTTGCATGATCCTCGCGGCTTCGGGAACCGCGGCGCGGAATGGTGCTGCAATGGACGCATGTACCTCGAAGAACTCCGCACCCTGCTGGCCCGCCATGCGCGGCCCGACTGGACCACCGCCGTCGACGGCGTCCTCATCTCGAAGGTCGACCGCCCTGATCCGCCGGCGCCTTCGATGTCCGGCACGCTCCTGGCGGTCATCGCGCAGGGCGCCAAACGCCTCGCCCTGGGTGAGAGGGTGTTCGAGTACGGGCCCGGGCAGTACCTGGTTGCATCCGTCGATCTGCCGGTCACAGGGCAGTTCACCCAGGCCGACCCCAAGCAGCCGGCGCTGGGGTTCGGTCTCGTCCTGGAACCGTCCGCCGTTGCCGAGCTGTTGCTTGAGGCCGGGCCCGGAGACGCCCCCCGGAGCAGCGGGGGCGCGCCGTCGGGGATCACCGTCAGTGACGCTCCGGCCGCGCTGCTGGACGCGGTGGTCCGGCTGTTGCGCCTGCTCGACGAGCCCCGTGACCGGGCCGTACTGGCCCCGCTGGTCAAGCGCGAGATCCTGTGGCGTCTGATCACCGGCGAGCAGGGTGCGACGGTTCGCCAGCTCGGCCTGGCCGACAGCAGCCTCAGCCACATCTCGCGGGCCGTGCGGTGGATCCGCGAGCACTACGCGCAGCCCTTCCGGGTCGAGGACGTGGCCCGGCAGTCCGGCATGGGCGTCTCCGCCTTCTACCGCAACTTCCAAGCGGTGACCGCGATGAGCCCCATCCAGTTCCAGAAGCAGATCCGGCTCCAGGAGGCCCGGCTGCTGCTTGCCACCCACCCCGGAGACGTCACCGGAGTCGGCCACCGCGTCGGCTACGACAACCCGTCGCAGTTCAGCCGGGAGTACCGCCGCCAGTTCGGCGCGCCCCCCAGCCAGGACGCCGCCCGCCTGCGTCAGGCCGTGCGTGCGTCGGCAGGTCTCCTGCCCTGACCTGGGTGGGCTTTACTGGAGGATCGTGCAAGGAGTAGCGAGGATAGTTCTACTATCTGCGCAGGTCAGAGCGATTCAATGGGATTACCGGTTCTCCCGTGGAGCAGGAAAATGCCTGCCTACCCGTATGGATCCCACCACATCGCAAAGGGGCACAACATGAAGACAGTTCTGATCACTGGTACCTCATCCGGGTACGGGCGGGAGACCGCCCTCTACTTCCACTCGCAGGGGTGGAACGTCATCGCCACCATGCGGACGCCGCGTCCAGGCGTCCTTCCTGAGTCGGACCGGCTCCGCGTCATCGAGCTCGACGTGACCAGGCCCGAGAGCATCACCGCCGCGTTCGAGGCCGAGGGCCCCATCGATGTCCTGGTCAACAACGCGGGCGTGCCCTTGATCAGCGTGGTCGAGGGCACCCCCATGGCCCGAGTGCGGGAGGTCTTCGAGACCAACACGTTCGGCGTGATGGCGATGACGCAGGCGGTGCTGCCCCAGTTCCGCGAGCGTGGCTCCGGCGTTGTGGTGAACGTGACCTCGAGCGTGGTGCTGGGGCACATGCCGCTCACGGCCGTCTACAAGGCGAGCAAGATGGCCATCGAGGGGTTCACCGCCTCCCTCGCGCTCGAGCTCGCGCCGTTCGGTGTGCGGGCGAAGACGGTCGAGCCGGGCGCCTGCCTGACGACGAACTTCGCGGCCAACGCGACGAAGGGCGCCTCGCTGGACGAGCTGGTCCCGGCGCCCTATGCACCATGGGCGAAGAAGGCCATGGGCGACTTCACGGGCCAGGACCTGTTCACCAAGGAGAGCGACGTCGCCGAGACAGTGTGGCGAGCCGTGCACGACACGACGGGCCAGCTGCGATTCCCCGCCGGCCCCGACGCGGTCTCGCTCTCTCAGGCGAAGTGATCAGCCAGCAGGCACGGTCACGCCGCACTGATACCAGGAGCTGGCCCCGCTCCCACGCACCGGGTCGGCTCGCCGTCGGGCGCTCACAAACCTGACCAACGACGAGAAGCCGGACCGGTTCGCCCTGGGCCACGGTCACCGCCGGGACGCCGTCTACGACCGGCCCGCCTGCCGACAGAAGGCGTACCGGGCACGCTGGGCCGCCGAACGGATCCGCGAAGCCGTAGCAGCTCCGGCCGGTGTGACGGCTCCCGTACCCCTCTCCGGGGCCTTGCCGGCGCAGACGCCTAGGTCAAAATTATGGCGACCACGACGAACCATTTGTATGACGTCACTCGTCGTCGGTGGCGTCCTTGTCACGCAGCGGGCGCATCCCGCCGGGCAGCTCGGGCAGCTTGAACGAGTACCGGCTGAGCATGTTGATGTGCTGCCGCACGAACGGGGAAAGGCGGGCGACGTCCTCGTCGCGCACGTCGAACCCGTCCGTGCGCAGCTGGTTCACAGCGGCGTCCAGGTACCAGGACTCCAGCACGCAGAACACGTACGCGTTCCAGTCCACCGTGCCCGGCTCCAGGTGCGGCGCCGACAGCACGAGGCGCCGCCACGACCCGGCCAACAGCGACACGTCGATCTCGTCGGGCCCCACCTTCTTAAGTCGACGACCTGGACCAGGAGATTGAGGAACGGCCGTACGGTGGGGAACCGGGTGACCAGCATCGACCGCCACGCCTCGTCGGCGTCGGAATCCAGCGGCGGGGTCAGCTCGAACAGTGCGGCGATCGCGGCCGCCAGCTCCTCCCGGGGCACCACCTGCTCGATCTCCGCCCACATCGCCTCCAGCGTCGTGACGGCGGTCTCGATGTCGAACAGCATCATCACGTCGAGGTCGATCTCGGGGTGTGCGCGGTGGAAACCGCGCAAGATCCGCTACGGCAGCATGTCCACCACCAACCTCCACCAGCAGCTACGCGAGCGCGGCATCACCACACCGGTCTTCTCCGGCGTCAGTACCAGCGGAGTCGTCCTGTCCACCGTCATCGACGCGGCCGACTGCGACTACCAGCTCTACGTCCTGTCCGACGGCGTCGCCGATCTTCCCCTCACGGGCTACCAGTGCGTGGCCGCCGGCCTATTCGGATTGCAGTTCGCGGACCCTGGCACGGAACATGCGCCAGCGCCTCTCGTTCTCATGGACAAGCATCGCTGACTCCGTCAGCAGGTCAGATGCCCTGTCGAACAGTTCAGAAGCCGAATAGAGATAGGCGGGTGCCTTCCGCTCGCCTCGCAGGTCGGCTCGGAGCGCCGCTGGAGAGAAGTCGACCCGGGCCAACAGCTCAAGGGCACGGCGCAGCAGCCGCGCGACCAGAGCTTGCAGGTTCGCCGACTGCCAGTCATTGGCGATGATCCGGTGCCGCTCCCCGAGCAGGTCGGCCAGCGCCGAGTAGGGGGCCAGGCTTCCGGCAATTTCCCACGCCTGCTCCATGGCCTGTGCCAGCCACGCGCCGCCCTGCTCGGTCTCTTCGGCCAGCGTGCCGGCTTCCCTCTTCAGTCTCCTGAGTTCGGCGGGCTCGTCCTCCCCCTCCATGAAGAGGATCCCCGACTCCGCCACGAGCCCCGGAGCATTGAGGTCCTCCGTGCCGGCGAACGTGATCGCCGAGGTCTGCTCACCGGCGCCCACGTCGCTCCACCGGTCGGCCAGTGACTTCAGCGCCCGAGACCGTGCCTGGAGCTCCGCGGCCTGCCGCAGCGGGGCCTGTGAGTAGTACTGCTCATGCTCTCGATGGAACTTCGCGAGGTTGTCGATCACCTGGAGCAGTGAGTCTGGAGGGGTCTGAGCCTCGTCTGCAGGCATGCCTGCATTGTGGCCCACCTCATCGCACATGGCACCCGGCGCGCCCATCAGAGGAAACACCAGTCAGACGTCCACCATCCACCTGGCCGGCCTCCACGTCGCAGCCATCTTCCTCTGATCAGGCCGCTGATTGAGGAGAAGTCGTCCGACGCATGTCAGTTCCAAGGTTCCCGGTGGGGGTTCTCACCCAGCAGCTTTGCTGCGACCCTGCAGAGATCTTCGCCGAAGAGCTGGTTGCTGCCCCACTCGGAGCCCCACAGGTCGGACGCGGCCTGGGCCACGGCGCGCCAGGAGTAGTCCTCGTCGCATCGCCACCTGCGGATCTGAGCAGCCATCTCCGGCGTGATCGTCGCTGGGTCGACCGTGTTATGTGTCATTCCGGCAACTCCAGGGATGTTGCGGTCAAGGTGGCCAACGGGTTCCGCCCTCGCCCGTTTGGCGGACGGCCCAGGACCTCGCCCGCAGAAGCCGACAGGCGCACCTTGCAAGCGTTTCCAGCCTCGGAAATTGGGACCACCCGCTTACCCCCAAAGATCCGGAAGAGAGGCTGCCCTAGTTCACCCGCCTGCCGCAAGCGCTTCCCACGCCGCCCTGCCCCCACGCCGCGCCGACGAACGCCCCGCGGTTCACGCCCCCTCCCCTTCTCACCTTGTGCGCAAGGGGTTTACAGCATTCTTCCAACGATGTAAAACCTCCTTGCGGCGCACCGGACGCCGCCGTGCACAGGGGGAGCAGCTCCACTTCGCGCGTCCTTCGGCTCCCCAGTTCCCTTTTCAGCGTCACCCGGATCGGGGTCACCATGCAGCGCACCACTCACCGTTCTCTCCTCATCGCCCGTCCCGTGGTCGTGGCCTTGGCCGCCGCCGTGGCCCTGACCGCAACGTCCTGCGCCAAGTCGGAGGACGACGCGGCGGACAGCAAGAAGTCCCCGGCGGCCGCCGGGGCCGAGCAGCAGGTCGTCACACCGAAGCCGGGCAGCGAGACCTGCACCGTCGACGCCTACGGCGGCAAGAAGATCGACCTGAAGGACGCCACGGTCGGCTTCTCCCAGTCGGAGAAGGAGGCCAACCCCTTCCGCATCGCCGAGACGCAGTCCATCAAGGACGAGGCGGACAAGAGAGGCGTCAAGCTGCTGACGGCCAACGCCCAGTCGCAGTTCTCCAAGCAGATCAGCGACGTCCAGGACCTGCTCGCCAAGGGCGCCGATCTGCTGGTGATCGCCCCCCTCAACTCCGACGGCTGGGACCCGGTGCTCCAGGCAGCCGCCGCCAAGAAGGTCCCGATCGTCACCATCGACCGCAAGATCAACGCCACGGCCTGCAAGGACTATGTCTCCTTCATCGCCTCCGACTTCGTCGAGCAGGGCCGGCGCGCCGCCGACCAGATGATCGAGGCCACCGGTGGCAAGGGCGAGGTCGCGATCCTGCTGGGCTCGGCCGGCAACAACGTCACCACCGAGCGCACCAAGGGGTTCAAGGAGCGCGTGGCCGAGAAGGCACCCGACCTCAAGGTGGTCTTCGAGCAGACCGGTGACTTCACCCGCGAGAAGGGCCAGCAGGTCACCGAGCAGCTCATCCAGTCGAAGCCCGGCATCAAGGGCATCTACGCGGAGAACGACGAGATGGGCCTGGGTGCGGTCGCCGCGCTGAAGGGCGCCGGCAAGAAGGCCGGCGACGTCAAGATCGTCACGGTGGACGGCACGCGCAACGCCGTACAGGGCGTCGTCGACGGCTGGATCAGCGGCGTCATCGAGTCCAACCCGAGGTTCGGCCCGCTGGCGTTCCAGACGCTGGACGACTTCACCCAGGGCAAGGAAGTCCACCAGGACATCATCATCCAGGACAGCGCCTACAACGCCGACAACGCCGAGCAGGACCTCGGCAAGGCCTACTGAGTCCGCCGCGGGGGCCCGGCTCCCGGGCCCCTAGTCCGTCCGTCACCCCTTTCTTCCTGGAGGCACAGGTGGCTCCCCCCGCCGAAGTCCTCGCCGTCCGCGGACTGAGCAAGACCTTCCCCGGCGTCCGGGCCCTGGACGACGTGGACCTGACCCTGCACGCCGGTGAGGTCCACGCCCTGATCGGCGAGAACGGCGCCGGCAAGTCGACCCTCATCAAACTCCTCACCGGAGTCCACCGGCCCGACGCCGGTGACATCGTTTTCCTCGGTCATGACGTCTCCTTCGCCACCCCGCTGGAGGCCCAGCGGGCCGGGATCTCGACCATCTACCAAGAGGTCAACCTCATCCCGCTGTTGAGCGTGGCCCGCAACCTCTTCCTGGGCCGCGAGCCGCGCAACCGCCTCGGTCTGCTGGACTTCGCCCGAATGAACCGGGAGGCCGAGGAGACACTGCGCGCCTACGGCGTCCGGGTCGACGTGCGCCGGCCGCTGCGCAGTCTCGGCGTCGGCGCACAGCAGATGGTCGCCCTGGCCCGCGCCGTGGCGAGCGAGGCACGGATCGTCATCATGGACGAACCGACCTCCTCCCTCGAACCGCGGGAGGTCGAGACCCTGTTCTCGGTCATCCGCCGGCTGCGTGACGAGGGCATCGCCGTCATCTACGTCAGTCACCGTCTCGACGAGCTGTACGCGGTGTGCGACACGGTCACCGTGCTGCGCGACGGCCGCCGTGTGCACCACGGCCGCCTCGCCGAACTCGACCGGCTCTCCCTGGTGTCCACCATGCTCGGCCGGGAGCTGGGAGAGGTCCGCAAGGAGGGCCTGACCAAGTTCACCGGCGACCATCACGCCACCGACGGCCAACCCGTGCTGGAGGCTCGCGAACTGACGGTTCCGCACCAGTTGCACGGCGTCTCCGTGAGCATCCGGCCCGGCGAGGTCGTCGGCCTCGGCGGGCTGCTCGGTTCCGGCCGCACCGAAACCGCGAAGGCCATCTCCGGTGCGCTCCCGACGACTTCGGGCAGCGTGATGGTGGCCGGGGCCCCGCTGCGCCGCGGCTCCACGCCCGCGGCCATCCGCGCGGGCATCAGCCTGCTGCCGGAGGACCGCAAGAGCGAGGGCATCGTGCCCGGTCTGTCGGTCCGCGAGAACATCTCGCTGGCCGTCCTGCCCCGGCTCTCCCGGTTCGGGCTGGTCTCCGAGGCGCGCGTCGACAGCATCGTGGACACCTTCATCGAGCGGCTGCGCATCAAGGCGTCCTCGCCGCAGCAGAAGGTCGGCGAACTGTCGGGCGGCAACCAGCAGAAGGTGCTGCTCGCCCGCTGGCTGGCGATGAACCCGAAGGTGCTGCTCCTGGACGAGCCCACCCGGGGCATCGACGTCGGCGCCAAGGCCGAGGTGCAGAAACTCGTGGACGAACTGGCCGCGGACGGCCTGGGCGTCCTGCTCATCTCCTCCGATCTGGAGGAACTGATCGAAGGGTCCGACCGCGTGGTCGTACTGAAGGACGGTGCCGTCGTCGGCGAGCTGGCCGGCGACGAGGTCACCGAGGACAAGCTGATGCGGACCATCGCCGGGCACGCCCCGGACCGGGACGCGGTCGAGGAGGCGGCCACCGATGGCTGAAGCCGCCCTCAAGACCGTCCCGCTGGACCGGACCCGCATCCTGCAGTGGCTGCAGACCTACGGCGTCTACGCCGGCGTGGCGCTGCTGCTCGTGGTCAACATCGTCATCACCCCGCACTTCCTGTCCGCGGAGAACTTCCGCACCCAGGCCGTGCAGGTCGCCCCCGTCATCATCGTCGCCCTCGGCATGGCCCTGGTGATCGGCACCGAGGGCGTCGACCTCTCGGTCGGTGCGGTGATGGCCCTGGCGGCCTCGGTGACGGCCCTCTATCTCGGTTACGGCCTCGTGCCCGCGCTGCTCGTGGTGGCGGTGTTCGCCGCCGTCGTCGGGTTCGCCAACGGCGCCCTGGTCGCGTTCATCGGTGTGCAGCCGATCGTGGCGACACTGGCGCTCATGGTCGGCGGCCGGGGCCTCGCCCTGGTGCTGCTGCCGCAGCTGGAGGACCTGCGCAACCCCGCGCTGGCCTCCCTGGGCTCCGGCGACGTGCTGGGCATTCCGTATCTCATCCTGATCGCCGCCGTGCTGGCGGGGCTGGTGGCCTTCGTCGTCCGCCGCACCACCTTCGGACGGCAGCTCCTCGCCATCGGTGACAGCCGTCCCGCGGCGCAGCTCGCCGGTCTGCCGGTGCGTCGCGTGCTCATCGTGGTGTACGTCGTCTGCGCGCTGCTCGCCGCCGTGGCCGGCGTCCTGGCCACGGCACGGCTCCAGGCCAGCGACCCGACCTCGCTGGGCAACCTCATGGAGCTGTCCGCCATCACCGCCGTCGTGGTCGGCGGGACGCCACTGACCGGCGGCCGGGTGAACATCGCCGGGACCGTGGCGGGAGCCGTCCTCATCCAGCTGCTCACCGCCACCCTCATCAAGCACGATCTGCCGCCCTCCTGGACCCAGATCGCGCAGGCCATAGTGATCGTGTGCGCGGTCTACGCGGCACGGGGACGGGGGAAGCGATGACCGCCACGAAGACGGACGCCCCGGTGACCGCGACGAGTGAGCAGAGCCCGGCACCGGCCGGCGAGCCCCTGGGTTCCGCCCGCTCCGAGCGGGTGAGCGCGCTGGTCCAGCAACACGGGGCGCTGGCCGTGCTGGTGGTCGTCTCCCTCGTGGCGTCGTTCAGCTTCGACTCGTTCGCCACCGGTGACAACATCAGCAACATGGCGACGAGTTCGGCCTTCCTCGCGATCGTCGCACTGGGCATGACCTTCGTGATCATCACCGGGGGCATCGACCTGTCGGTCGGATCGCTGTTCGCGCTGGGCGGGGTCCTGGCGGCCTGGGGGTCACGGCACGGAACGCTGGTGGCCCTGCTGCTGCCGCTGGTGGTGTGCGGGGCGGTCGGCGTGGTCAACGGCCTGCTCGTGGCCCGCTCCCGGCTGGCCCCGTTCATCGTCACGCTGGCCGCCATGCTGGGGGCTCGCGGTCTGATGCTGGCCCTCACCGACGAGGGCGCCAACACCTATCTCATCGGCAAGGGTTCCTTCCTGGCCGAACTGGGGCAGGGCAGCACTCTCGGTCTCGGCAACCCCGTGTGGATCACCCTGGGGCTGTTCGTCGCCGGGGCGGTCGTCCTGCGCCGCACGCGGTTCGGCCAGCATGTGTACGCGGTCGGCGGCAACGAGGACGCGGCGGCGCTGATGGGCGCGCCGGTGGCCCGTACCAAGATCCTCGTCTACACCATGAGCGGGGTGCTGGCCGGGCTGGCCGGCGCGCTCAACGCGGCATGGCTCGCCTCGGGCGTCACCATCCTCGGCAACGGCATGGAACTGGAGGCCATCGCCGCCGTCGTCATCGGAGGCACCCTGCTCACCGGCGGACTCGGCTACGTCAGCGGTGCCCTGGTCGGTGTGCTGCTGCTCAAGGTGATCCAGAACGTCATCAACCAGATCGGCTCCCTCGACTCCTCCTACCAGCAGGTCGTCAGCGGCGCCTTCCTGGCCGTCGTGGTCGTGGCCCAGACCTGGCTGGGCCGCCGCCGGCAACTGATGTAGAGCTCCAAACGCGGCACCGGGCCGACAGGACTCCGGTGCCGCGTCCGGTACCAGGCGGCCGGTGACGCTCCCACGCGGACCGGCCGCTTCTCGCACGCGCACGCCTCCCACCCCCACTTCCCAAGGAGTGACGATGCGTCGAGTACCAGCCCCACGTCCGCCTCTCCCCCGGTCCGGACGGCGGTGGTGGCTCACCGCCCTGTCGGCCGTGCTGGTCCTGCTCGCCGGCACGGCCCTCACCGGTCCCGGCACGGCGGCCGCGGCACCCCGGGCATGGACCCCGAAACCCGCGCCGATGACCACCCCGTGGACCGGCCAGGTCCCCGTCGACAACCCCCTGCCGGAGTACCCACGGCCGCAGCTCACCCGCCCCGACTGGGCCAACCTCAACGGCATCTGGGACTTCGCCGTCACCTCGGCGGACGCCGGCCAGCCCGCGTCGTTCACCGAACAGATCCGCGTCCCGTTCGTCGCCGAGTCGGCGCTCTCCGGGATCCAGCGCAAGATCACGCAGAACGACAAGCTCTGGTACAAGCGCACCTTCACCGTCCCGGCCGGCTGGAACGGCCGCCGCGTCCAGCTGCACTTCGGCGCCAGTGACTGGCGTACCACCGTCTGGGTCAACGACCGCCAGGCCGGTGCTCCCCACAGCGGCGGCTTCGACGCCTTCTCGTACGACATCACCGACCTGCTGGCCGGCGGCGCCAACACGCTCGTCGTCTCCGTGTGGGACCCCACCCAGACGGGCGGTCAGGCGGTCGGCAAACAGCGGCTCAACGACGTGACACCGCACCCCGGTGGTGGCATCTTCTACACGGCCGCGTCCGGCATCTGGCAGACGGTGTGGCTGGAGCCCACGGCCGCGGCGCACATCACCCGCCTCGACATGGTGCCCGACCTGGCCGCCAACCGGCTGAAGGTCACCGTACGGGGCTCGGGAACCAGTTCTCACCGGGCCCGCGTGACCGTGTCCAGCGGCGGTACCGCGGTCGGCACGGCCACCGGACCTGTCGGCGCCGAGTTCACCGTCCCGGTGCCGAACGCGCACCGGTGGTCGCCGGACGATCCCTTCCTCTACGACGTGAGGGCGGAGCTGCTCTCCGGCGGCACGACGGTCGACTCCGTCGGCAGCTACACCGGGATGCGCTCCATCGGGCTCGCGCGGGTGGACGGTGTCCTCCGCCCGGTCCTGAACGGGGAGTTCGTGTTCCAGACGGGCACCCTCGACCAGGGTTACTGGCCGGACGGCGTCTACACCGCTCCGACCGACGCCGCTCTCCGGTTCGACCTGCAGAAACACAAGGACCTCGGCTTCAACACGGTGCGCAAGCACATCAAGGTGGAGCCCCAGCGGTGGTTCTACTGGGCCGACCGGCTCGGGCTGCTGGTCTGGCAGGACATGCCGTCCATGGAGCGCACCCCCGACGCCGCCGCGCGCGTCCAGTGGGAGGCGGAGTACGAGCGGATCATCGACCAGCACCGCAGTGCGCCGTCCCTGGTGATGTGGGTCAACCAGAACGAGGGATGGGGCCAGTACGACCAGGCGCGCATCGCCGACGAGGTCAAGGCGTACGACCCGTCCCGCCTGGTGGACAACATGAGCGGCGTCAACTGCTGCGGGGCCGTGGACGGCGGCAACGGTGATGTCGTCGACCACCATGTGTACGTCGGTCCCGGCACCACGGTGCCCAGTGCCACGCGCGCGGCCGTGCTCGGCGAGTTCGGCGGGCTCGGCTACAAGGTGGCCGGTCACGAGTGGTATCCGGGCGGCGGTTTCAGCTACGAGGACCAGCCGGACACGGCGCATCTCAACGACCGACTGACCGGGCTGCTGGACGGCATCCGTGAGGTGCGGATGCCCAAGGGGCTGTCCGCGTCGCTCTACACCGAGATCACCGATGTCGAGAACGAGGCCAACGGTCTGCTCACCTACGACCGTCAGGTCGTCAAGGTCGACGAGGCCCGGGTCAGGGCCGCCAACCGGGCGCTGATCGACGCCTCCCGCTCACCGTCCGCCCCGGTGACGCTGCCCACCGGGCAGTTCGTCTCGCTCCGGGTGACCACCCCCGACCACACCGACCGCTACGTCCGGCACCAGGACGGCGCGGCGTTCACGGAGGTCGTCACCGGCGGCAGCGACACGCTGCTGAAGAACGACGCGACGTGGCGGGTCGTGCCCGGCCTGGCCGACAGCACCTGCTACTCCTTCGAGTCACGCAACTACCCCGGCGAGTATCTGCGGCACCGCAACTCCCGTGTGTACAAGGAGGGCGGCAGCGGCGACCTGTTCCGCGCGGACGCCACGTTCTGCCCGGTCCGGGGCGCCGGTGGCGGTGTGAGGCTGTCCGCCTACAACTTCCCCGAGCAGTATCTGCGCCACTACAACGCCGAGTTGTGGCTGGCCGTCCCCGGCGGAACCCGCACCTGGGACAACCCCGCCCTCTTCACGGAGGACACCACATGGGCCGTGGCAGCGCCCTGGGCCCCGTGAGCGCGCCGAAGCCGTCCGCGTGACCGAGCGGTGGCGGCCGCTTGCCGGGCCGCCACCGCACCCGTTCCCCCACCACCATTGGAGTTCTGGACGATGACTGCCCGAAGGACCGGACTCGCCGTCAGGTGCTGTGCCACCCTGCTCGCCGGCGGACTGCTGATAACGATGTCACCCACCGCCGCCGTCGCCGCGCCCGACTACGCGACCGCCGAGGCCGGCAATCCCTTCGTCGACGGCTGGTACGCCGACCCGGACATCGCCGTCCACGACGGCGCCTACTGGGTCTACCCCACCACGTCGCGGCCCTACGACGAGCAGACACACCTCGACGCCTTCTCCTCCACCGACCTGGTCCACTGGACCAAGCACAGCAAGGTCCTCACCAAGGCCGACATCTCCTGGGCCGAGCGCGCGATGTGGGCACCCGCCCCGATCGAGCGCAACGGCAAGTACTACCTGTACTTCGCCGCCAACGACATCCAGAACGACTCCCAGCCCGGCGGGATCGGGGTGGCCGTCGCCGACCGCCCCGAGGGCCCGTACGAGGACGCCATCGGCCGGCCGCTGATCTCGCGGTTCCACAACGGCGCCCAGCCCATCGACCAGGACGTCTTCATCGACGACGACGGCCAGGCGTACATGTACTACGGCGGCTGGGGGCACGCGAACGTCGTCAAGCTCAACCCCGACATGACCAGCCTCGGCACCTTCGCCGACGGATCGACGTACAAGGAGATCACCCCGGCCGACTACGTCGAGGGTTCGCAGATGTTCAAACGGAACGGGAAGTACTACCTGATGTGGTCCGAGGGAGGCTGGACGGGGCCCGACTACTCGGTCTCCTACGCCATCTCCGACTCGCCGACCGGCCCCTTCGAGAAGCTCGACAAGGTGCTCGCCCAGGACCCCGCGGTCGCCAGGGGATCCGGCCACAACTCGGTCGTCAATGTGCCCGGCACCGACATCTGGTACATCTTCTACCACCGGCGCCCGCTCAGCGAGACGGACGGCAACCACCGTCAACTGGCCTACGACCGCATGCACTTCCGTCCCGACGGCACGATCGAGCGGATCGAGATGAAGGTGCGCGACAACTTCGCCGACGGCAACGCGCTGGGCTGGAAGACCTACGGCGGGTCGTGGGCGGCGGCCGGCGGACGCTACCGGGCGGGCCGCTCGCCGGGCGGCAAGGCACTGCTCGACACCGACTTCGCCGACTTCACCCAGGACACCGACGTCACCGTCACCTCGCGCGGCGGGGACGCCGGCCTCGTGTTCCGGGTGACCCGGCCGACGGTCGGCACCGACGGCTACAGCGGCTACTACGCGGGGATCAGCGGGAACGGCACGGTCGTGCTCGGCAGGGTGAACGACTCCTGGACCCCGCTGCGCACCGCCCGCCTGCGAATCACGCCCGGCTCGACGCACCGGCTGCGGGTCACGGCCGTCGGCTCCTCCATCGAGGTGTACGTCGACGACATGAGGACGCCGAAGATCTCGGTGACCGACACCGCCTACTCCAGGGGTGCGAACGGGGTGCGGGTCTTCAACACGGCGGCCACGTTCGACAACGTGGCGGTGAGCTACGTGAAGTGACCGGGAGCACGACGGAAGGTGCGGACGCCGTTTCGGCGTCCGCACCTTCTGCTGTCCTGGCGGTTACGGCTTCTCCGCCGTGTACAGCGCGCTCACCTCCTGCGCGCTCAGCGCCCGGTCGTAGGCGTTGACCTCGTCCACCGCCCCGTTCCAGAAGTCGACGTTCTGGCCGTTCCACTGGGCGCGGCCCACCGTGAAGGGGCCGGAGGCGACGTAGTTCGGCCCGCCCTTGACGGTGGCCGCCCGCTCACCGTCGACGTAGAGCGTGATGTCGCCCGTCGTGTCGTCCCGCACACCGACCAGGTGGTACCAGCGGCCGGTCTCGGGCGTCATCTCCATGCGGGCCCGCTGACCGTCCGGTGTGCTGAAGGCGAACGCGCCATGCCCGTACTGCAGGTAGAAGGGGCTGGTCTGCCGCTTCGCGTCCTGGCTGACGGCGGTGGCGTAGTTGCCCGGCAGCGAGTCCAGGGACACCCACGCGGACACCGTGTAGCTGCCGGTGGTGTCGAGCACCGGGCCGTCGGTCTGGGCGTGCCGGCCCTGACCGTCGAACCGCAGGGCGCTGCCGCGGACTCCGTCGGTCCAGGTCGTCCCCTCGCTCAGCTTCAGCGGCTTGTGCTGGGGACCGTCGTCCTTCGCGGTGGCGCCGGTGCCCTCGTCGAGGGTCCAGGAGCCGCCGCCCTTCAGCTGCTCCCGGTCCTCGCCCGCGGCGGCTCCGGCCGCGATGACCTTGCGGTTGATCTCGCGCACCGGGGCCGGATCGACCTTGATCTCCCGGCGGTCGTAGGTGTAGAGGCCGTTGAGTTCGTTCTCCAGGTCGGTGATCTGGGTGTACACCGATCCGGAGAGCTCGGCGCCGGCCTGGTCGAGGTAGAACTTCTCGGTGTTCTCGACGTACTTGCGGGTCAGGGCTTCCTTGCTGTCGACGCCGCTGTAGATGACGGTCGGGGCGCCCGGCCACATGTGGCCCGGGGTGCGCAGGGTGAAGCCGCCGTGCTCGCCGTCCATGGCCGCGCGGTGATCGGGGAAGGGCGGGTCCTCGTTGTTGTAGTCGTGGTGGTCGATGATGTCGCCCTTGCCGGAGTCACCCTTGGAGTTGCAGCAGTTGACACCGCTGTGGGCGTTGACGACGCGGGAGGGGTCGGCTTCCTTGACCGCCTCGGCGATACGGCCGCTCTCCTCGCGGTTCCACTCGCCCCAGCCCTCGTTGAAGACGATCCAGCCGATGACGGATGGCGAGTTGTGGTGCTGGCGCATCATTTCCCGGCCCTGGTCGACGAAGGCCTTCTGTCCGGTCTCGTCGGTGAGGTTGCCGGAGACGAAGTCCTGCCAGACGAGCAGGCCGAGCCGGTCCGCGTGGTAGAACCAGCGCGGCGACTCCACCTTGATGTGCTTGCGGACGGCGTTGAAGCCGAGCTTCTTGTGGGCTTCGAGGTCGAACGCCAGCGCCTTGTCGCTGGGCGCGGTGTAGAGGCCGTCGGGCCAGAAGCCCTGGTCGAGGGTGGCGAGGGAGAAGACCGGCTTGCCGTTGAGCACCAGCTTCGGATACCCGCCGACCTCCTTGATGCCGACCTCGCGCATGCCGAAGTAGCTGTCGACCTCGTCGGTGGAACGGCCGTCCCTCAGCTTGATCTCGAGGTCGTACAGGTAGGGGTCGTCCGGGGTCCACAGGTGCTGCCTGGCCACGCGCAGGTCGAGCTCGCTGTTGGCCGGTCCGCTGACCCTGCCCACGACCCGTCCGCGGGTGTCACGGGCGACGGCCTCGACGCGGGCCCACTTCGAAGCGTTCTCGGACTCGACGGTGACCGCAAGGGTGCTGCTGTCGATGTCGGGCGTGGTGACTACGTTGTCAACGGCCGCTTCGGCGACGGGTTCCATCCAGACGGTCTGCCAGATGCCGGACGTCTGGGTGTAGAAGATGCCGCCGGGGTTGGTGGACTGCTTGCCCATCGGCTGGTTGGCGCCGCCGGTGTCGGTGACCGCGACCACGATCTCCTGCTGTCCCCGGTGCTTGAGCGCGTCGGTGATGTCGGCACTGAAGGCGTTGTATCCGCCGGTGTGTTCGGCGACCTTCCTGCCGTTGACCCAGACGGTGGCCTGGTAGTCCACGGCGCCGAAGTGGAGCTTCAGCCGGTTGCTCTTACCGCTCTTGCCGACCTTCCAGCTCCGCGGGACGTCGACGAGCTTGCGGTAGAACATGTGGTCCTCGTGCCGTTCGAGCCCGGAGAGCTGCGACTCCACCGGGAAGGGCACGGTGATCTTTTCTTTGAGGTCCTTGCCGAACACCGGCTGTTCGCCGGCCTCGGCTCCGCTGAACTGCCAGGGTCCGTTGAGGTTCTTCCACTTGTCGCGCACCTGCTGCGGGCGGGGGTACTCCGGCAGCGGGTTGTTCCTGTCGAGCTTGTCACCCCACGGCGTGGTGATCCGGTGGGTGGAGCTGTTCGCGGCGTAGCGGACGATCCGGGGAACGGTCTCGTCGCCGGTCTTGAGGCCGCCCTCACCGTCGTAGGTGACCCGGACCTGCTGGTTCTTCTGGATCGGCTCCGCGAGTGTGACGAGGAGGGAGTTGGGGTCACCGGGGGCGGGCGCCACCGACTTGAGCGGCATGGCGGTCGTGTCGGCCTCGATCTTGAGGTGGTCCGCCACCTGGGCGACGTCGCTCACCCGGCCCTCGAACCGGGCGAGCAGCTTCCGTCCGTCCTCCCCGACGGTCAGCTCCACCGGGAAGACCTCGAAGCCGGCGGGCGGGGTGAACGCGGAGGTCGGGACGAGCTGCTTGGGCATCGTCGGGGTCGACCAGCGCAGGAACATGTTCGCTCCGCCGAAGTCCTGGAACATCTCCAGGCGGAAGTCGTGCTTCTCCCCGGCCTTCAGCGTGACCGGTGCGCTGGTCTGCTCCCGGTCCCAGTCCGGCTCCCAGTGGTCGATGACCGGTTCGCCGTCGATGAACAGCCGGAAGCCGTTGTCGCCGATGGCGTGGAAGGTGTAGTCACCGTCCTCGGGGGCTTCGATCTGCCCGGTCCAGCGGGCGGTCGTGTGCTCGGTGCGTCCGGTCAGCTCCTGGAAGGTGCTGGTCAGTCCGGAGAAGTTGATCTGCGGCTCCAGCAGGGTGCCGCCGAGTTCGGCGAAGTCCCGGGCACCCGGTGCCGACATGCTGAAGTACTCGCCCTTCAGGCCGTTCACCTGGACGTCGGCTTCGGCGGCGGCGAGGGCGGACGCCCCGGCCGTCGGCACCGCGGCCGTCGCGGCGGGCGCCAGGGCGCCCGTGGACAGGGCCAGGGCCGTCACGGTCAGCACGGCCCACCATTTCGATCTGGGGCGGGGGTGTTGTCTTGTCATCGAACCTTTCCTCGCGCAGAGGGCATGGGGCCTGGACGGAGCAGGCGCGGCCATCGGCTCGTCCAGAAAGTATTCCAACGTTGGAAATTCGGTGTGCAGCGGAATGACAACACGCCTCCCGGCGCCTGTCCAGGCTTCGCGCACAGCTGACGCACCGTCAGAATGCGCATCGGCGGGCGGGAATGAGTCCTCGCTGGTGAACGGCCGGACAGTTGCGACTGTATTGACATGTCCCGCTCCAGTCGCGATCCTGCCAAGACGTCTTCATCGATGTAAATGCCGGCGTGGAGGTGACGGATCCGATGACCAGGCTCCCGAAGGGGACGGCGGGACCCGCTCGCCGCCCGGCCGGCCTCGTCGCCTTTGTGCTGGCCGGCATCCTCGCCGCCGCGATGACGATGACGTCCGCGGAACCCGCCCGGGCGGACCGGACCGGCCTGCGCGCCGCCGACCCGAGCGTGATCCGGGTGGGCGGCACCTACATCTCGGTGCAGTCGGCCGGGGGCGGCATCGTCGTACGGCAGGCACCGTCGACGTCCGCACTGGCCTCGGCCACGCCTCGGCGGGTCTGGTCCGACACCCGTGACCGCGGTGAGGTGTGGGCTCCGGAGCTCGTGAGGGACGAGGGCCGGTACTACATCTACTTCACGGCCGGCCGCGGAGCCGCGCACCGCATGTACGTGATCAGCTCGGACCGCCCCGACAGCGGGTACTCCCAGGAGACGGAACTCGCCCTGCCGGACGACAAGTGGGCCATCGACGGGACCCTGTTCACCTTCGGCGGACAGCGCTGGTTCGTCTGGTCCGGCTGGGCCGGCGACACCAACGTCGAGCAGAACATCTACATCGCGCGGATGAGCAGCCCGACCACGCCGACCGGTGCGCGGTACATCATCTCGCAGCCCCGGGAGAGCTGGGAGCGGGTGGTCGGCAACCCGTTCATCAACGAGGCCCCGGAACCGATCAGGGATCCGTCCGGGCAGCTGCACATCGTCTACTCCGCCAACGGCAGTTGGAGCGACCAGTACTGCCTGGCCGACCTGCGGCTGCGGGCCGGCGGTGACCCGACGTACGTGTGGGACTGGTACAAGTCCAACGGGTGTCTGTTCGGTTCGAACCGGGCGACCATGATGGCCGGCTGGGACCCGACGCTCCACGTCAACGGCCCCGGGCACCACAGCTTCGTCCTGCTGAACGGCGACATCGCCACCAGTCCGCCCGCGGGGCCGCGGTTTCCGCTGATGTTCCACGCCGTGCCGAAGGGCACGCCGTACTCGTGGGAGAACCGTTACTGGTACACGGGCACCTTCTGCTGGTGGGGCGGCACCACCTACGGCCGCGCCAACGTGCCCGGCCCGAACACGGACACCGGCTGGAGCCTGAAGTTCTTCGAATAGCTCAGCCCCTGCTCCCGCTCTCGGCGAACGGGCCGCGTCCGGCCGCGAAGGCGTGGGCGGCGAAACGTTCGCCCATGCGGCGGTGGGCGGCGGCGTCGGGGTGGAGCCGGTCGGGCAGCGGCAGTTCGGCGTGGTCCGCCTCGCCGTAGAGCTCCCGCCCGTCGAGGTGGTACAGGTTCGGGTCGTCCGCCGAGCGTTGCGTCACGATGCGCTCCAGCTCGTCGCGGATGACAGACAGCGTCAGCTTGCCCTCGGCACGTTCCGCGGGGTCGCCCGCCGCGGTGAACAGGAGCTGCCCCTCGCCGAGCCGGCTGAAGTCGAAGGCGGTGGGGCCGGGCGTGTCCTCGTGGATGGGGCACAGGATGGGCGAGACAACCAGCAGCGGTGCGGTGGGGTGCCCCTCGCGGAGGGTGTCGAGGAAGCCGTGGACGGCGGGAGTGAAGGCACGCATCCGCATCAGGTCGGCATTGACGAGGTTGATGCCGACCTTGACGCTGATCAGGTCGGCGGGCGTGTCGCTCATGGCGCGCGCGACGAAGGGGTCGAGCAGCGCGCTGCCGCTCAGTCCCAGGTTCACCAGTTCCACGCCGCCGCGTGCCGCGGCGAGCGCCGGCCAGGTGGTCGTGGGGCTCGCGGCGTCGGAGCCGTGGCTGATGGAGCTGCCGTGGTGCAGCCAGGTCCTGCGGCCCGAGGCCGTGGCCGCCTCCACGGGTGCGTCGGTGCGCAGGGCGATCAGTTCGGTCGTCTCGTTGTGCGGCAGCCAGATCTCGACGGTCTTGTCGTCCCCGGACAGGCCGGTGAAGCGGAGGGTGGCGGCGGGGCCGGTGGCGTGTTCGACCGTCCCGGTGCTCATGTCGACGGTCAGGGTGTTGCCGGCGGCCGCGGTGGCCCGGCCGGCCGGGCGTCCGTCGACGAGCAGGTCGTACTGGCCGTCCGGGCGGGGCGGGGCGCCGACGTAGATCCGCTTCGTGGGCACCGTGTCCAGTTCGACGGCTCTCGCGCGGGTGCGGAAGACCAGGCGTACGCCGGAGGGCTGGGACTCGGCCATGGCGAGCTGCGCGTCGGTGTTCCGCGCCCGGGCCCAGGCGGGCAGGCGGTGCGGCAGGACCCCCTGAGGGGTTGGCTCCAGATCGAGCGCACCGCGCACGAGGTCGGCGGTTATGGGCGTGATGATCGGGGTGTGCGAGGTGGAGGGCATGGTTTCGGTCCGTGTGCGTGGGGGCGGGTGGGTGAATGGCGTGGCCCGGGTGTCACGTGCGCCGTCCAGGCGTTTCGCGGCCGGCCGTGGGCGTGCCGCGGTGATGCGCGCGGCCACCTGATAGGAGTATGCATTTACCTATAACCTTTAGGCAAATGCCGACTGCTCTTGATCGATTGTCAGTGGCGGGCGGCACTATGTGAGCCATGACAACACCTGCAGCAGTGATCGTCGACGCCGCTGCCTACGCGCAGGCGGTCGAGGACGCCGTGCGTGCGGCGGCCGCCTACTACGCGGGAGGCACCTCGCCGCTGGACGACGACGCGTACGACCGGCTGGTCCGGGGGATCGCCGACTGGGAGGCGGACCATCCCGACGGGATACTCCCCGACTCCCCCACCGGGAAGGTCGCCGGTGGCTCGGTGGTGGGCGACGTGCCGCACACGGTGCCGATGCTCAGTCTGGACAACGTGTTCTCCGCGGAGGAGTTCACCGCCTGGACCGCCTCGCTGGCCCGCAGGATCGGCCGTGACGCGGCGCGCTTCAGCGTGGGCCCGAAGCTGGACGGGCTGGCGATCGCCGCCCGCTACAGCAGCGGCCGGCTGTGTCGGCTGATCACCCGCGGGGACGGGACGGCCGGGGAGGACGTCTCGCACGCCATCGGCACCATCGAGGGGCTGCCGGAGCAGCTGGCCGAGCCGGTCACCGTGGAGGTGCGCGGGGAAGTCCTCATGACGACGGCCCAGTTCGAGCACGCCAACGAGGTGCGCACCGGTCACGGCGGGCAGCCGTTCGCCAACCCGCGCAACGCGGCAGCGGGTACCCTGCGGGCGAAGGAGCGCGTCTACACGGTGCCGATGACGTTCTTCGGCTACGGCCTGCTGCCGCTGCCCGGGACCGACTCCGGACTGGCCCGGCGGATGAACGGGATGGCGCACAGCGACCTGATGGCACTGGCCGCGGACCTCGGCGTGCACACCAGCGCGCGTACCCCGGTCCCCGACCTCGTCGCCGAGACCCCCGACGAGGTCCTGACCAGGGTGAAGGAGATCGCCGCGCTGCGCGCCGAGCTGCCCTTCGGCATCGACGGGATCGTCGTCAAGGCCGACCTCGCCGCCGACCGTGAGGCCGCCGGGTCGGGCTCCCGCGCCCCGCGCTGGGCGATCGCCTACAAGCTGCCCGCTGTGGAGAAGATCACCCGGCTGCTGGAGGTGGAGTGGAACGTCGGCCGCACCGGCATCATCGCCCCGCGCGCCGTCCTCGAACCGGTCGTCATCGACGGCTCCACCATCACCTACGCCACCCTGCACAACCCGGCCGACATCACCCGCCGCGACCTGCGCCTGGGCGACCACGTCATGGTGCACCGGGCGGGCGACGTCATCCCCCGGATCGAGGCCCCGGTCGCCCATCTGCGCACGGGCGAGGAGCAGCCGATCGCGTTCCCGGCTCAGTGTCCGCGGTGCGGTTCGGACATCGACACCCGTGAGGAGCGCTGGCGGTGCGCCCAGGGCCGCAACTGCCACCTGGTCGCCTCCCTCGCCTACGCCGCGGGCCGCGACCAGCTCGACATCGAGGGGCTGGGCGCGACCCGTGTCGTCCAGCTCGTCGACGCGGGCCTGGTCACCGACCTCGCCGACCTGTTCACGCTCCGGCGCGAGCAGCTGCTCGCCCTGGAGCGCATGGGGGAGACCAGCACAGACAACCTGCTGGCCGCGCTCGCCAAGGCCAAGGGGCAGCCGCTGTCACGGGTGCTGTGCGCGCTGGGCGTCCGGGGCACCGGACGGTCCATGTCACGGCGTATCGCCCGGCACTTCGCCACCATGGACCACATCCGCGCGGCCGACGCCGACGCCATGCAGCAGGTCGACGGCATCGGGGCGGAGAAGGCCCCGTCGATCGTGGCGGAGCTGGCGGAGCTGGGTCCGCTCATCGACAGGCTCGCGGCAGCCGGCGTCACCATGACCGAGCCCGGCGCCACTCCGCCGGCCGCCGCCGATGCCGCCGCGGACGGCGACGGCGAGGCCGCCGCACAGGCGCCCGGCGGGCCGCTGGACGGGATGACCGTCGTGGTCACCGGCGCGATGACCGGGAACCTGGAGAAGCTCTCCCGCAACGAGATGAACGAACTCATCGAGCGGGCCGGCGGACGCTCGTCCTCCAGCGTGTCCAAGAAGACCACGCTCGTGGTCGCGGGCGAGGGCGCCGGTTCCAAGCGCGCCAAGGCCGAGCAGCTCGGCGTCCGCCTCGCCACCCCGGACGAGTTCGCCGCCATGGTCGCCGGGCTCCTCGGCTGAGCGGGCGCGGGCCCGCACCCGGCCGTCAGGGCGCGGCGCAGGCCTCGGCGATGGACAGGCTGTTCTCGTAGAGGTGATGGCGGGTGATCCGGCCGTCCTCGACGGTCAGGCGCAGGGCGAACGGCCCCTGGAAGGACCGTCCCGTCGCCCGTACCGTCCCGGACAGATGACCCGTCAGGACCGCGTCCTTTCCGTCGACGAGGAAGGCGTCCACTTCGGCATGTGCGTCCTCGGGCACGGTGTGCTCCATCAACTCCGTGAACTGGGCGGCGCATTCGACAGCGGTCGAGCGCGGGCGGATCCACGGAACGGCCGGGTTGTCGGCGAGCAGCCAGTCGACCTCGTCGGCGAAGAGCGCGACCAGCCGTGCGGTGTCCCCGGCCGACCGGGCGGCGAGGAACTCCCGCACGACGGCCCGGGTGGCCTCGGCGTCGGACTGCACGGTGGCGGCGGAACGGACGGGCATGTCGCTCTCCTCACGGCTGCGGCCGGGTCCCCGTCTGCGGGGTCCCCGTGGATGGACCCGATCCTGCCGGACGAGGAAGGAACGGGGCGATTACCTCGAGGGTCATGCCCGGGCCCGGACCGGGCCGGACGGTATCCGCCGCTGGGGCGGCCCCGTCGGTGCCCGGCCCGGGCACCGTGCGGAACGTCATGCCGTGCCCGCGGCTCCCCCTGCCGTGAACGCGCTCGCGTGCTCCTCGGCCCACTGGGCGAAGGTACGGGCCGGGCGGCCGGTGACCTTCTCCACGGTGTCGACGACCGTGCGCCCGACCTCCGGCGTGTTGCCGTACGCCTCGAGCAGGAAGCCGATCACGTCCTCCGGGTGCCCCGCCGCCCGCCACTGCGCCACGGCCTCCTCCTCGGTCAGCTCGACCAGGGAGACGGCCCGCCCCCGGGCGGCGGCGATCGCCGCCACCTTGTCGCCGACGGTCAGCACCTCGGGACCCGTGATCACGTACTCCTGACCGCCGTGGCCCTCCTCGGTGAGGGCCACCGCGGCGACGGCGCCGATGTCGCCCTCGTGGACCATGGCACTGAGCCGGGACACGAACGGCTCGCGGACCTCGTCCGAGGCGACGATGCCCTCGGCCCACTCGAGCGCGTTGGCCATGAACTCCACCGGCATGACCACCGTCCAGTCCACGCCGTCGTCGGCCCGCACGGCGTCCTCCAACAGGGACGGGCCGCCTCCGTGCAGCACGGTGACCCGCCGTACACCGGCCGCCCGGGCCGCCTCCAGGATCCGCGGCCCGGTCTCCAGCGGGGCGAAGTAGGGCCCGCCGAAGGTGATCAGGTGCAAACCGGTGACACCCTCCAGCGCCGGGACCAGGCTGTCGGGTTCGGTCAGATCGCCCCGCACCACGTCGACCTCCGCCGGCAGGCCGGCCCTCGCCGGATCCCGGGTGAGGGCGCGGACCGCATGGCCGCGGGCGAGCAGTTCGGCGACGACCTGACGGCCGACGGTTCCGGTGGCGCCGGTGACAAGGATCTTCTCTGTCTGTGTCATGGGACGACCGTAGGAGGGCATGCGGTCACCTTCCGTCCGCAAGTGCGCCGACGGCCCGTGCCGCTTGTTGCTCTCCCCTGACCGCTGCGTGAAGTGCGTCGTCCGCCCTCTCAGGTCACCGGCTCACCGATGCCCAGCAGGTTGCCCTCGCTGTCGCGGAACCAGGCGCCCCGTTCGCCGCGGGCACCCTTGGTGGGGTAGTTGCCGTCGACCTCGGCGATGCCGTCGACGGTGCGGAATTCCGGGATGTCGACCTCCTCGAACACCACGCCGCGCCGTTTCAGCTCCGCCACGACACCGTCGAGATCGTCGACCTCGAACGCCATCTGGGTGAAGGTCCCCGGGGAGGCTCCGGTCGACGCGAAGAGGGCGAATTCCGCGCCGGCGCAGCGGTACAGCAGCCCGCCGGGGCGCTCGTCGACGGGCTCCAGGCCGAGCCGCTCGGCGTAGAAGCGGCGCGCCCTCATCTCTCCACTGTGCGCCGACGGCGGAGGCGGGCGCGACGTGAGTGGCGGGGACGCAGGCGGTTACCCGTCCCGGGAGGCCGAGGAAGGGAGCGAGCCGTGCGATTCCGAAGCCGTGAGGAGGCCGGACAGGAGCTGGCCGTGAGGATGCTGGAGTGGGCGAGCAGCGGCGATCTCGCGAACGTGACCGTGCTGGCGCTGGCGCGCGGGGGTGTTCCGGTCGGGGTGGAGATCGCCCGGGCGATGGCCGTCCCGCTGGACGTTCTGCTCGTCGCCCGGGTCGGTGTGCCCGGTTCCCCCGAGGTCGGCATCGGGGCGATCGCCGGCGACGACCCGCCGGTGTTCGACCGCACGGGACTGCGTGCCCTGGACCTGTCCGTGGACAAACTGGGGCCCGAGGTGGCCCGCGCACGCGTCGAACTGCTCCGGCGCGAGCAGGTGTACCGCGGAGGACGCCCCGCGCCGGACGTCCGCGGTCACAGCGTGGTCGTCGTGGACGACGGACTGGTCACGGGGATCACGGCCCGCGCCGCCCTGCGCCTCGTGCGGCGTGGCGACCCGCTGCGCCTGACCCTGGCGGTCCCGGTGTGCTCTTCAGAGACCGCAGCGGCGCTGCGCGACGAGGCCGACGACGTCGTCGCCCTGCACCAGCCCGAACGGGTCCGCTCCGTGGGTGAGTGGTACTCCGACTTCCCGGCGGTCTCCGACGAGCAGGTAAGGAACGCCCTGCGGGAGCTCCACCCGGCCGGTTAGGCGTCCTCCCGACACCAGGGCGGCACCGTTACCCCGTTGGACGCAGCGGTGCCGGCCGCCATAGCGTGCGGCGTATGACGGAGCGACGTGCAATCCTCAGCGGCTCGACGTTCGAGGAGCAGATCGGTTATGCCCGCGCCGTGGTCCATGGCGACGCGGTCCATGTGTCCGGCACGACCGGGTTCGACTACACCGACATGACCATCTCAGAGGACGTGGTGGAGCAGGCCGAGCAGTGCCTGCGGAACATCGAGGCCGCGCTGAAGGAGGCGGGGTGCACGTTCGCCGATGTGGTGCGGGTGCGTTATCTGCTGCCCGACCGGGCCGACTTCGAGCCCTGCTGGCCGGTCCTGCGCCGCTGTTTCGGGGACGTCCGGCCGGCCGCCACCATGCTCGTGTGCGGTCTCGCCGATCCCCGTATGAAGATCGAGATCGAGGTGTACGCACAGCGATCGGCCCGGTGACGGCCGGCCTCGCATCCCGGCGCCTTCAGTTCTGGGCCGGGGTCATCACCACGAAGTCCGCGTTGAAGGGGTCGAGGCACACGGCCAGGCGGCCGACGCCTTCCGCGTCCGCCGGTCCCATCTGCACGCTTCCGCCGTTCTCGGTGACCTTGGCCACCGCGGCGTCGCAGTCGGTGACATGGAAGACCGGGTGCCAGTACGGGCGGCCGCCCGCCAGGGCGAGGTCCTCCTTGCGGAGTTCCATGAGGCCGCCGTGCATGCGCTCCTCGGGCAGCCCGGCCGGGGTGATCAGGGTGTAGGTGCCCTCCCCGCCCGGCATCTCCATGTCGCTGAACTGCCAGCCGAGGACCCCGCCGTAGAACTCCTTGGCGGCCGCCGCGTCGCTGGTGTAGAGCTCGGTCCAGGACAGCGACCCCGGATCGTCCACGAGGTCGACCCCGGTGCTCTCCCCCGGCTGCCAGACGGCGAACTGTCCGCCCAGCGGGTCGCTGTACTGGGCCATCCGGCCCCATTTCTCGAGGTCCATGGGCGGCACCCGCACGGTGCCGCCGGCGCGCTCCACCGCCTGGGTGGTGGCGTCCGCGTCGGCGACGGTGTAGTAGATCATCCAGGCGGGGCGGGCGCCCTCCTCGGTGAGCTTGCCGAGCCCGGCGACCATCTTGCCGTCCTTGCGGAACATCCCGCCTTCCATGTCCTCCCCGTCCCCCATGGGCTCGTAGTCCCAGCCGAGGACCGCGCCGTAGAAGGCCGCCGCGGCCGGTACGTCGGGAGATCCGAGGTCGAGCATGCAGGGGGAGCCGGGGGCGAAGTCAGTGGTGATCACCGCGATGTCCTTTCGCAGGTTTCCCTTTGGCCTCAGCGTGCCACCGGGCACTGACACCCGCCCTCCGGCTTGGCCGTCCGGGTCGACCGGTGCGGGCTACCGCGTGTCCGCCGCCGTGCGTACGGTGAAGGCCGGCACGAGCCGGGACGGGTCGGCGGCGTCGCGGTAGATCGTGTGAGTGAAGGGCGGCCCACCGGCGTGGACGCGCCGCACGTACTCCTCGATCGTGCCCGGCTCGACCGGCACGGCCCGTGTGTGCCGGCCGGGGGCCCCTCCGCGGCAGGAGGAGCGCCGCGGCATCGGGCCGGTATGGCCGGTGCCACCACCAGCATGTCGCACGACCTCGGCTCCACCCTCGGTTCGGCATGACCGGCCTCCGTGGCGCGCACACGGCCGCGGACGAGGAGTCCGGCGCCCCCCGTACCCATCGGACGGAAGGGCGCCGGATCCGGTCACCGCTCGCTAACTCAGCGGTTCAATACGGATGTTGCGGTAGCGCACCGCGTTCCCGTGGTACTGCAGCCGGATCGCCCCGGCTGCGGGGCCTTCGGGCGCTCCGCCGCCCGTCGGGGTGTCGATCGCGACGTCGTCGTGGATCTTCTTGCCGTTCCACACCACGGTGACCCGCGCGTCGGCCGTCTTGTTGCCGTCGGCGTCGTAGCGTGCCGCGCGGAAGACGATGTCGTACGACTGCCAGGTCTCCGGCGCCTTGGCGGCGTTCACGTCGGGGGCCTTCTTCAGGTAGATCGCTCCCGCCTCGTTGGTGTCGAGCGTGGTGTCACCGTAGGAGTCCAGGATCTGCAGCTCGTAGCGGTCCTGGAGGTAGACGCCGCTGTTCGCGCGGTCCTGGCCGGTCACGTCCGGGGGCAGCTTCGGCAGCCAGTACTCCACGTGCAGTTTGAAGTCGTCGAAGCTGTTCTTGGTGCGAATGTCGCCGCAGCAGACCTCCATCGCCCCGCCGTCGACGGGCCATTCGACCGGGCGTCCGTCGGTGTGCTGCCACCGGTCGAGCCCGTCGCCGTCGAAGAGCCTGATCGCCGCGCCGTGCCGGTCGACGGTGAGCAGGTCGAGGTTGACATGCCCGGTGTCGCCCTCGTCGTACCGGTAGGCGACGGTGTTGTGCCCGGCCCGCAGGCGCAGGGACTCGGTCTGCGTCGACCAGGTGTCCCAGTCACCGGTGCTGCGGAACTCGGTCTGCTTCACCTTCCGGCCGTTGACGTACAGGGAGAGGGACTTGGTGCCCTGGAACGGGTTGGGGCCGTTGGAGTAGCGCAGCCCCAGGTCGTACGTTCCGCTCCGGTCCACCTGGACGTCGAAGGTCGTGGTGGCGCCCTGCGTGCCGTAGCGGTCGACGAAACCGCTGCCGGAGTAGCCCCTGTGGTCGGTGTTGATCCCGGCGGCCCCGGTGAGGGACGCCTCCTCGGCCTCGTACAGCGGGCCCTGAACGGGCTGCTTGCCCGGCATCACGTTGAGCGTGTACCAGGCCTCGGTGCTCCAGAGGGTCTCCCCCGACGCCGAGCTGAACGGGCGCGGGGAGCGGAGGTGCACGACGCGTCCCGGCTCGAGTCCCTCGAGGGCGAGGGTCACCTTCCTGCGGTCGTCCGACAGCTTGGCCGAGGTCACCTTCAGGGTCTCCTCGGCGATCTTCGGGCCGCCGTAGTCACGCGTCGGGGTGTAGCGCCACTGCTCGGCCTCGTAGTGGCTGACAAGGTTGTCAGCGGTCTCCTCGGAGAGCGGCTGGGTGTACTCCAGCTCGAAGCCGCCCTTCTTCACCCGCATGGCCTGGATGTCGAAGGTGTTGCCGCCGTTCGGCGTCAGCTTCTGCAGGCCGTACCTGAGCTTGCCCTCCTGGCCCCAGTTGCCGTCCGCACCCAGACCGCCCGCGTAGATCGCTCCGTCGGGGCCCATGGTGATCCGGTTGACGCCCGCTTCGAGGCCCTGGGTGAAGCGGAACACCGCGCCCTGGTACTGGCCCTTGACCTTCTCCAGGTAGGCCCGCTGGAGACCGCCGTAGGTGACGTCGCCGAACAGCATCTGGCCCTTGAACCTGCCCTTGGTCAGCTGGAGCGGGGTGCTGGGCGAGTTGGCGATCTCGTTCTGCGGGAGCCAGAGCACCGGTTGGGTCACCGGCTCGGAGTCGAAGGGGCCGGCGGGGTTGGTGTAGTGGTTGAAGAAGCGGTCCTGCTTGATGTGGACGAGCTTCGACGAGGGGAGCCAGCCGCCCTGGTTGTCGGTGGCGAACAGGTCGCCGCCGGGGCCCCAGCCGATGCCGTTCGGGGTGCGCAGGCCACCGGAGATGTAACTGACCTTGCCGGTCTTCCTGTTGACCTTGATGGTCGCTCCGCGGCCCGGCGCGGGCTGCGGATCCGTGGTGGCGCCGCCGTAGTTGATGGCGACCGACAGGTTCAGATAGAAGTAGCCCTTGCGGTACAGCAGCCCGAAGGCGAACTCGTGGAAGTTGCCGCCGTACGGCCAGGTGGCGATCGTCTTGAACTTGTCCATGACGCCGTCGCCGTCGCTGTCGCCCAGCTCCGTCAGTTCGTGCTTCTGGGAGACGAAGATGGTGCCGTCGACGACCTTGAGGCCCATCGGCTCCTTGAGGCCTTCGGCGATCTTCGTGGCCTTCACCTTGTCCGGGCCGGTGGTGCCGGTGACCTCGTCCATGACGTAGACCTCGCCGGCGGTGTTGTCGGTGCCGCCCCAGGTGCTCACCACCAGACGGCCGTCGGGCAGCCAGTCCATCCCGGTGACCTGCGGTTCGAAGCCCTCGGGGCGCAGGTCGGTGAGAGTGTGGTCGGGGCGCACCGAGTTGAGCGGGAGGCCGTCGCCGGGCGAGTCGGTGATCCCCTCGCACTCCTTGCGGCCCGGAGCGGTCACCCGGACCACTCCGGCGTCGGTGCTCAGTGCCGCGTTCGGGACGGTCTCGAAGCCCGCGGCGCCCGGCGGCTGCCAGGCGAGGTTGAGCACCTGGCCACCGCCGCGCTCGAAGTGGTCGATGCGCAGCGCGTGCATGCCCTCGGTGAGCTGGACGGTGCCGTCCTTGGGCTCGGCTCCGTGCAGTCCGTCGTGGTCGATGACCGTTCGGCCGTCGATCAGCAGCCGTGAGCCGTCGTCGCTGGACAGCCGGAAGGTGTACGAACCGTCGGCCGGCACATGGATGTTGCCGGTGACCTGGGTGACGAAGTTGTCGCTGAACCCGCCGAAGTCCTCGGTCGTCTCCCAGTCGACGACCGGCATCAGCTTGTCGACGTTCGGGGTCTGTCCTGGCTTGAGGGTGCAGATCTTCTCGAGCGGGACCTGGACGTCGTAGACGCGCAGGGTGACTCCGGGTTCCTGGGGCGGCACATCGGCCTGCGGTGCGGAGCCCGGCTGGGCCGATGCCATGGGAGACACCCACAGCCCACCTGCGACGAACGTGCCGACGACGAGTCCTGACAGGCATCTTCGGGCACGCCGGTACAGCCGTGCGTCCATGCTTCCTCCTGCTGGGTCGACCGGAGGGCCGGATAACTCCGGTGCCGAATGGGCGAACTGTCAACCGGTTGCGGCCGACACGCTAGGAGACTTCTGCTCAACTCGTCCATACTTTGTCATCGATGAGTTCAAAGTCCTTCCGGTGGGCAGCTTTCATCGATGTAATGGGTGGACTGCGGGACCGGTGTGCGGTTACGGGGAGGGCGGGATGCGATAGACGGACACATGCGAACGCGACTCGGCGGTGAACTCGGTGCCGTCCCAGTCGGCATGCCTGGACTCCAGCTCGAACCCGGCCAGTCGGGCCATGAGATCGAGTTCCGCCGGCCAGATGTAGCGGTGCGGGCTGCGAAGCAGCCGGGCCTGCTCGCTCCCGTCGAACCGGAAGTGGTGGGAGACGACGTGCTGGCGCAGGACGTCGTAGGTGTCGAGACCGATGTACCCGGGGCCGGACTCCCAGACCATGGCGGTCTGACCCGGTGGGAGTTTGCGCAGTTCGGGCACCCAGAGCTCCACCACGAACCGCCCGCCCGGGCGCAGATGGCGGGCGGCGTTGCGGAAGCACTCGACCTGCTCGGCCTGGGTGAGCAGATTGGAGATCGTGTTGTACACGAGGTAGACGAGGGTGAACTCGCCGGGGACGACCGTGTCCGCCATGTCGCCGATGACCACGGGGATCGTCGACCCGTCGGCCTTGGTGCGCAGTTGCTCCACCATGGGCCGGGACAGCTCGATGCCGGTCACGGGTACACCGCGGGCGGCGAGGGGAACGGCCACCCGGCCCGTGCCGATGGCGAACTCGAGTGCCGCTCCCTCTTCCGCGAGCCCGGCCAGCCGGTCGACGGCCGGCCCCAGAACTTCGGGCGCGAACATGCCGGTTCCGGGCGTGTCATAACGTCGGGCGGCGTCCGCGTTCCAGATGTCCTCCTGCTTCATCACGCCAACGCTCGTCGCCGGCCCCGGCGTTGTCCAGCGAATTACCTCAGGGCTTACGGGCGAGGCCGCCGTGCTCGCCGATGGGTTCCGGCGCGGGCGAGGCCGGGTCGGGACGCCAGAGCGGCACCGACACGACACCCGGCTCCACCAGCTCCAGACCGTCGAAGTAGGCCGTGATCTGGTCCACGGTCCGCAGGTTGTAAGGGACGGCACCGCTCTCGTTGTAGGCGTCCTGCGCCTGCTCGAAAACGGGGTCGATGCCGCGCGAGCCGTCGTTGATGGAGAGGTAGCTGCCGGAGGGAAGTGCGGCCATCAGCCGGGTGACGATGGAGCGGGCCTGGTCGTAGTCCGCGATGTGGCCCAGGATGTTGCTCAGAATCAGAGCGGTGGGCCGCTTGAAGTCCAGCGTCTCGCCCGCGGCCGCCAGGATGCGGTCCGGGTCCAGGACATCGGCGTCGACGTACGACGTGGCACCCTCCGGAGTGGAGTAGAGCAGCGCCCGGGCGTGGGCCAGCACCATGGGGTCGTTGTCGACGTAGACGATCCGTGAGTCGGGGGCGATCCGCTGCGCGACCTGGTGGGTGTTGTCGGCGGTGGGCAGCCCGGTGCCGATGTCCAGGAACTGGCGGATGCCCTGCTCGCCGGCGAGATAGGTGATGTTGCGCTTGAGGAAGGCCCGGCTGCTGCGGGCGATGGTGACGATGCCGGGGAAGACGGCCGTATAGGCGTCGCCAGCCTCTTCGTCGACGGGGTAGTTGTCCTTCCCTCCCAGCCAGTAGTTCCATATGCGGGCCGAGTGCGGGACCGAGGTGTCGATCTTCTCTTGCGCTGATCCGGGCGCCGCGGCAGGGTCGGTCATGAGTACCGTCCGTAGTCATTCGAGGGCTGTTTTGGCCAACGCATAATCTACGGTCCCACAGGTTGGGTGCGCAGGCTTCTTCGGTGAGGGATGCTGGGGCCGAGGGGTTTTCCTCGCCCCCGCCGCCCCTTCCCGTCCCGTCCTCAAGGGGCGCTGCCCCTTGGACCCCGGACGTGCGGGTGGGTGGGCGTTGCTCGCGGAGCACCCCCGCGTCCCCTTCGGGCGCGGGGGTGCTTGCTGCTCGGGGTCAGCTGAGTTCGACCAGGAGGTCGCCGCCCTCCACCTGCTGGATCCGGTTGATCGCGAGCCGGGTGACGGTGCCCGACTTCGGGGCCGTGATCGCGGCTTCCATCTTCATCGCCTCGATGGTCGCCACCGTGGCGCCGGCGGCCACCTCGTCGCCCTCGGCGACGGCGAGGGTCACCACGCCGGCGAAGGGTGCCGCGACGTGGCCGGGGTTGGCGCGGTCGGCCTTCTCGGTGACCGGGACGTCGGAGGCCGCCGCCCGGTCCCGGACCTGGATCGGCCGCAGCTGGCCGTTCAGCGTGGACATCACGGTGCGCATGCCTCGCTCGTCCGCTTCGCCCACCGCCTGCAGTGCGATGAGCAGCCGCACCCCGGGCTCGAGGTCGACGCTGTACTCCTGGCCGGGGCGCAGTCCGTAGAAGAAGTCCTTGCTGTCCAGGACGCTGGTGTCGCCGAAGGACTGACGATGCGTCTCGAACTCCCTCGTGGGGCCGGGAAAGAGCAGGCGGTTGAGGGTCGGCCGGGGGTCCTTCGCCAGGCCGGCCCGGTCGTCGGCGGTGAGTTCCTGGACGGGCTTGGGCTCGGCGCGGCCCCGCAGGGCCTTGCTGCGGAAGGGTTCCGGCCAGCCGCCGGGCGGGGTGCCCAGCTCTCCGCGCAGGAAGCCGATGACCGAGTCGGGGATGTCGAAGCGGTCCGGCTCCTCCTCGAAGTCCTCCGGGGAGACGCCCGCGCCGACCAGGTGCAGGGCGAGGTCGCCCACCACCTTCGACGAGGGGGTGACCTTCACCAGACGGCCCAGCATCCGGTCGGCGGCGGCGTACATCGCCTCGATGTCCTCGAAGCGGTCGCCGAGGCCGAGCGCGACGGCCTGGGTGCGCAGGTTGGAGAGCTGGCCGCCGGGGATCTCGTGGTGGTAGACGCGGCCGGTCGGCGAGGCGAGGCCGGCCTCGAAGGGGGCGTAGACCTTGCGGACGCTCTCCCAGTAGGGCTCCAGGTCGCCGACGGCCTGGAGGTCCAGGCCGGTGGGCCGCTCCGAGTGGTCGGTCGCCGCGACGAGTGCCGAGAGGGACGGCTGCGAGGTGGTGCCCGCCATGGAGGCCACGGCGCCGTCCACCGCGTCCGCTCCCGCCTGGACCGCGGCGAGGTAGGTGGCCAGCTGGCCGCCGGCGGTGTCGTGCGTGTGCAGATGCACCGGCAGGTCGAACTCACGGCGCAGGGCCGACACGAGGGTCGCGGCCGCCGGGGCCCGCAGCAGGCCGGCCATGTCCTTGACGGCCAGCACGTGGGCGCCCGCGTCGACGATCTGCTCGGCCAGACGCAGGTAGTAGTCCAGGGTGTAGAGCCGCTCGGACGGGTCGGAGAGGTCGGCGGTGTAGCACAGGGCCACCTCGGCGACGGCCGTGCCGGTCTGGCGTACGGCGTCGATGGCCGGCCGCATCTGGGAGACGTCGTTCAGCGCGTCGAAGATGCGGAAGATGTCGATACCGGTCGCCGCGGCCTCCTGGACGAAGGCGTCGGTCACCTCGGTGGGGTACGGCGTGTAGCCCACGGTGTTGCGGCCGCGCAGCAGCATCTGCAGGCAGATGTTCGGTACGGCCTCGCGCAAGGCGGCCAGGCGCTCCCACGGGTCCTCCGCGAGGAAGCGCAGGGCGACGTCGTAGGTGGCGCCGCCCCAGCACTCCAGCGACAGCAACTGGGGCAGGGTGTGGGCCACCACCGGGGCGACGGCGAGCAGGTCCTTGGTGCGGACCCGGGTGGCGAGCAGCGACTGGTGGGCGTCGCGGAACGTGGTGTCGGTGACGCCGAGGGTCGGCGAGGCGCGCAGCCCGCGGGCGAAGCCGTCGGGGCCGAGCTCGGCGAGCCGCTGCCGGGAGCCGGCCGGCGGATCGCCCGCGGGCGGCGACGGCAGCTTGGTGAGCGGGTCGACGAGCTCGGGCCGCTCGCCGTGCGGCTTGTTCACCGTGACGTCGGCGAGGTAGGTGAGCAGCTTCGTGCCCCGGTCGGCGGAGTGGCGCGCGGTCAGCAGTTCCGGACGCTGCTCGATGAACGACGTGGTGATCTGTCCGGCCTGGAAGTCCGGATCGTCGAGCACCGCCTGCAGGAAGGGGATGTTGGTGGCGACCCCGCGGATGCGGAATTCGGCCACGGCACGCCGCGCCCGGCCCACCGCGGTGGCGAAGTCCCGGCCCCGGCAGGTCAGTTTCACCAGCATGGAGTCGAAGTGGGCGCTGATCTCCGTACCGGCGTGGGTGGTGCCGCCGTCCAGGCGGATGCCCGAGCCGCCGGGCGAGCGGTACGCGCTGATCCGCCCGGTGTCGGGACGGAAGCCGTTCGCCGGGTCCTCGGTGGTGATGCGGCACTGCAGCGCGGCGCCCCGCAGGGTGACGGTCTCCTGGGAGAGACCGAGGTCGGCGAGTGTTTCGCCGGCGGCGATGCGCAACTGCGCCTGGACCAGATCGACGTCGGTGACCTCCTCGGTCACCGTGTGCTCCACCTGGATACGCGGGTTCATCTCGATGAAGACATGGTTGCCGTCCCGGTCGAGGAGGAACTCCACGGTGCCGGCGTTGCGGTAGCCGATCTGCCGGGCGAAGCGCACGGCGTCGGCGCAGATGCGGTCGCGCAGCGCCGGGTCGAGGTTGGGAGCGGGCGCGAGTTCGATCACCTTCTGGTGGCGGCGCTGCACCGAGCAGTCCCGCTCGAACAGGTGCATGACGTCGCCCTGGCCGTCGGCGAGGATCTGCACCTCGATGTGACGGGGTTCGACAACCGCCTTCTCCAGGAAGACCGTGGGGTCGCCGAACGCGGACGCCGCCTCCCTGGACGCCGCCTCGATGGCCTCCCGCAGCTGGGCGGGGTCCTCGACGCGGCGCATGCCGCGTCCACCGCCGCCCGCGACCGCCTTGACGAACACCGGGAATCCGATCCCGTCGGCGGCGCGGACCAGTTCGTCGACGTCGGTCGAGGGCTTCGAGGAGCCCAGGACCGGCACACCGGCCTCACGGGCCGCGGCCACGGCGCGCGCCTTGTTCCCGGTCAGTTCCAGGATCCGGGCGCTCGGTCCGACGAAGGTGATGCCCGCCTCTTCGCAGGCCTTGGCCAGCTCCGGGTTCTCGGACAGGAAACCGTAGCCCGGGTAGACGGCGTCGGCGCCCGCCCGTCGCGCGGCGCGCACAATCTCCTGCACGGAGAGGTAGGCCCGCACCGGGTGCCCCGGTTCGCCGATCTCGTACGCCTCGTCCGCCTTCAGGCGGTGCAGCGAGTTGCGGTCCTCGTGGGGGAAGACGGCGACGGTTCGGGCGCCCAGTTCGTAGCCCGCGCGGAACGCCCGAATCGCGATCTCACCGCGATTGGCGACCAGCACCTTGCGGAACATTCTCGATCCCTTCAGCCTGCCGTTGACGAAGACCATCGTGTCGGTGGCAGGTCCGGTACGCCATGTGAGCCGGGCCACTCACACCGGGCGGCCGGCGCGTGTGAGGGGCCACAGAGGAACGTTTCCCCTCTGTGGCCCTCCACCATGCTTCAGCGGCCCGCACCCGGGCGGCGCACTACTCGGTGATCTTGAGCAGCTTGTTCGGGGTGCCGGAGCCGGGGTTGCTGATCTTGTCGGCGGTGGCCCCGCCGGTCAGCGCCGACGCCACGGCCGCCGGGTCGGCGTCCGGGTGACCGGCGAGATACACGGCGGCCGCGCCGGCCACGTGGGGGGAGGCCATCGAGGTGCCGGATATCGTCCTGGTGCCCTCGTCGCTGTCGTTCCAGGCCGAGGTGATGTCGGAGCCGGGCCCGTAAAGGTCCACGGCGGCCCCGAAGTTGGAGAAGTCGGACTGGGCGTCGTCCTTGGTGCTGGAGGCGACCGTGAGGGCCTCCGGCACACGGGCGGGCGATCCCTGTCCGGCGTCGGCGGACTCGTTGCCCGCCGCCACGGCGAAGGTGACCCCGGAGGCGATGGCCTTCTGGACCGCCGCGTCGAGCGCCGGGTCGGCGGCGCCGCCCAGGCTCATGTTGGCCACCGAGGGGCCCTTGTGGTTCTCGGTGACCCAGTCGATACCGGCGATGACCTGCTCGGTGGTTCCGGAACCGTTGTCGTCCAGGACTCTCACTGCCACGATGTCCGCCTTCTTGGCCACACCGTGCGCGGCACCGGCGACGGTCGCGGCGACGTGCGTGCCGTGGCCGTTGCCGTCGTCGGCGGTGTCGTCGTTGTCGACGGCGTCGTAGCCGTGGCTCGCCCGGCCCTCGAAGTCCTTGTGCGTGATCCGTACGCCGGTGTCGATGACGTAGGCGGTGACACCCTCGCCGGCCTGGTCGGGGTAGGTGTACTTGCTGTCGCCCGCGGTGTCCGCCTGGTCGACCCGGTCCAGGCCCCAGGAGGGCGGGTTGTCCTGGGTGGCCGTGGTGCGGAACGTGCGGTTGGCCACGACGGCGCCGACGGCCGGATCGGCCGCGAGGCGCTTGGCCTCGGACTCGCTCAGGCCGTCCGCGGCGAAGCCGTCGAGGGCCGCACCGTAGGACCGGCTGAGCTCGCCTCCGTACTCCTGGGCCAGGTCCTTCTTGTCGGCGGACGTCGTCCGCTCGTCGAGCACGACGATGTAACTGCCCGCGACGGCTCCTTCGGTGCCGAGGCCGAGGACGGTGCCCTGAGCGGGCTCGGCGGCGTGGGCGGACGACGCTCCGAGCAGGGCTGCCGTGGTGGCGGCCGTCACCGCGCAGGCGGCGGCGGTGACCTTCAGTGCGACGGTGCGCATCTGATGCGTCATGAAGAGGGATCTCCTCGTCAGAGTGTGGGGGGTTGACCTCCGGTGCGGTGTCACGCGGAGGCTGACGAGAAGAGTGACTACTTGTCACGGTCAGATCAATGGGACGGCGCGGCGGCCGGGGCGGGCGGACGGCGCATCTCCACAACGTCCGCCCAAGTCCGAGCCAACCACCGGGCAAAAGCCGAGCTGACAGCGTTGCTTGAATCCCTCAACGAGCGGCTGGGCGAGATCTGTGACCATCCCCTCACCCAACTCTCACCGCCCGGACGTTTCATACCGGTCACGCGCTGCCGACTCCCGGGCGTGACCGTGGTGTTGCGGGTCAGGCCTGGCCGGTCTCGAAGCGGGAGATGCGGCCGTCCTCGTCGACGGTGAAGGTCCAGCGGGTACGCATCTCGCCCCAGGTGTCGTTGCTGTAGCGGGCGAGGAGCCGACGGCCGCCGTCGGACTCGTTGTCGACCTCCAGGTGGCCGTGGGAGGAGAAGATCTCCCGGTCGGTCCACTCGACGAGGTCGCGCTCGGAGCCGTCGTCCGCCATGGTGGCGCCGGGTGCGAGGAGAGCCATGAAGGCTTGCCGGTCATGGTTGTTGACGGCCGTGACGAAGGCACGTACGGCGGGGTCGCTGAGGCGGGTGATCTGAATGGTCATGCCGCCAGCCTCGTACCGGCCGGCGGGCCGCGCCACCGGCGTCACCCGAACGGCGACCGGCAGCGGGCCCGGCCCGTGGCGGGGGTGCGACCGTGGTCGGGCCAAGCCACCGCTCCCGGGGAGACGACGTGACCTGTTACGACCGAAGAGACCTGGGTCTGCTGCTGCTCCGGCTGGGGACGGGCGGGGTGCTCGCGGCGCACGGCACGCAGAAGCTGTTCGGCTGGTTCGGCGGCGGCGGCATCGAGGGCACGGGCCAGTTCATGGAGGCCATCGGTTACGCGCCCGGCCGGACGAGCGCCACGATGGCGGGCCTCGCCGAGGCCGGCGGCGGCACCCTGCTGGCGCTGGGCCTCGCCACCCCGGCCGCGGGCGCCGCCGCGGCCGGTGCGATGGCGGGCGCGTCCGCCGTGCACGCGCCCAACGGCTTCTTCAACCAGGAGGGCGGCTTCGAGTACGCCGCGTCCCTGGGCCTGACCGCCGCCGGTCTCGCCGTCACGGGGCCCGGCCGGCTCTCCCTGGACCACGCCCTCGGCCATACCGCCGACCGGAGCTGGATGGTCCCGGCGGCGTTCGGCGCGATGGCGGCTGCGACGGCGGTGATGCTGGGCGCGCGCAACCGCCGGTTGCGGAAGGCCAGGGAGGGCGAGCAGGAGGCGTTGTTCGACTAGTGCGGCGCGGGCCGGGAGCTGTCAGTGGCCCGTGCCAGGCTGTCCCCCATGAGTGATCACCTTCCTTCTTCCCCGCCCCGGGTGCCCGCCGATCTGTGGGAGTCCGTGGACGGCCTGTACGGCTGGCTGGAGGCAAACCGTCCCGTCGACGGTCCGGACGGCCTGCTGCTGCGCATCCTGAAACTGTCCGAGGAGGTCGGGGAGGTCGCGCAGGCCGTGGTCGGCGCGACGGGCCAGAACCCGCGCAAGGGCACGACCCACACGTGGGACGACGTCCAATCCGAGCTGTGCGACGTCGCCGTCACCGCGCTGGTGGCACTGCGCACGCTCACGCCCGACGCCCGCGAGGTCTTCACCCGCCACCTGGAACGGGTCACCCGCCGCTCACTCGGCGCGTAGCGCCTGGCCGGCGGTAGCCGGTCGCACACGGGGACGCACCGGGGTGGCCCCGGGCCCCCCTTGCCCACGCCGGGCCGGTCGGAGCGGGGTCGCACGGGAGGGAGTGGCCGCCGGCCACACGCGCGCGGTCGCCACGGCCGTCCCGGCGGAGCGCCCACGACGCGGTCGTCGAAGGGGTGCAGGCGGTGCAGGCCCTTGACCGCGGCGATCGTCCCACCGCCGTCGGCCGGTGCCGCAGGGCGCCCGGCTCCCCCGCCTCCGCACCGGCCGCAGTTGCCGCCATGAGGAGCCGGTCGACACAGCGCCTGCATCCCGGGCGGGCCCGACGCGTTGGACGCGGGCAGGCGGGCCGGTCCGGCGACGGTCGGCGCCGGGGCTCCCCCGGCGTGCGGAGTCACCGCCTCGGGAGGGCGAAGTCAGAGGGACGTACGCGGCGGCGGAGGGCTCAGCAGCCCTGCTCCGTGCAGGGGTTGCCCTCGGGCAGGTGTGTGTCGGCCCACCTGCCGAGTTCCTTGAGTGCCGGTTCCAGCGCCGCCCCCGACTCCGTCAGCCGGTAGGTGACCCGCAGCGGCGGGCCTTCGTCGACCTCACGGATGACCAGTCCCGCGGCGCCGAGCTCCGTCAGCCGGTCCGAGAGCATGCGTTCGCTGATGCCGGGGATGGCCCGGCGCAGGTCGGCGAAGTACGCCGGCTGTTCCACCAGCACCGCCACGATCGGGCCCGTCCAGCGCTTTCCGAGCAGCTGGAAGACGCGGGTGATGCCTCCGTCCACCCGCTTGCATGCCTCTGCCTCGTGCGCCTGCTCGATCGCCATGCCTCAAGGGTACTACCGCCCTGCAAGGGGATGAAAAAAAGTAAGTACCTGTGTTATCCATAGTCGAGTACGAAACGTCAGCGGCGGCGTTCACGCCTCCGCTCCTCCACTCATGGGAGAAACCCCCCGATGGCCACCCTTCTGCACATCGACTCCTCCGTGTTCCCGGCGTCCGCCTCCTCGTCCCGCGCCGTGGCGGAGACCTTCCGCAGGACCTGGGAGGAACAGCACCCCGAGGGCACCGTGATCTACCGGGACCTCGCCACCGCCCCCGTTCCCCACCTCACCGCCGACGCCCACCTGGCGGCCTTCGCGGACCCGGCCGCCCACTCCCCGGGGCAGGCCGCGGCCTTCGCCGAACGGCTGAAGCTCGTCGAGGAGGTCGAGCGGGCGGACGCGCTGCTGATCGGCGCTCCGATGTACAACTTCACGATCCCCTCCACGCTCAAGGCGTGGCTGGACAACGTGATCCTCATGGGTCGCACCGCGGGCGAGAACCCCTCGGCCAAGGGCACCCCGGTCACCGTGGTCGCCAGCCGCGGCGGCTCCTACGCGCCGGGCACGCCGCGCGAGGGCTCCGAGTACGTGCAGAACTACCTGCGCGCGGTGCTGGTCGACATGCTCGGGCTGGAACTCGACTTCATCGTCCCGGAGCTGACCATGGCCCCGCAGGTGCCGGCGATGGCCGAGCTGGTCCCGCTGTTCGAGAGCTCCCGCGAGCGCGCCCACCAGGACGCGACCGTCAGGGCCAAGGCCCTCGCCGAGCGGCTGGCCGCCTGAGCGGCGCACGAAAGGAAGGGGCCGCACGGCCGCCCGGCGTGGGCGTCCGTGCGGCCCGCGACAGCGGCCGGTGGTCACTCGCGGATGCCGATGCCCTCGACCGGCGGGGTACGCAGGACGCGGCCGACGGGAAGCATCGTGGCGACGAGTGCCAGCGCGACGGTCCCGCCGACGACGGCGGCCGAGCCGGCGGCCGGTACGTAGGGGACGCCCGGGCCGGCCACGGCGTTGACGATCGTGGTGAGCGTGACCGCAGCGACGGTCCCGCCCAGGACGAGTGCCACTCCCAGCAGCCCTGCCTGTTCGGCGTGCACCATCCGTTTCACCTGGCGGCGGGTGACTCCGACCAGACGCAGCAGGGCCAGTTCCCGGGTCCGTGCCAGGGCGGCCATGACGAGCGTGTTGGCGGCGGCCAGGACGGCGTATCCGACCAGGACGGCGATGAGCAGCCTGTTCAGCCACCCGCTGACGGCCAGGTCCTCGGCGAGTTCACCGGTGAGCAGGCCGGCGTCCACCACCGCGGCGTGCGGGTACCCGCGGGCCAGGTCGGCGAGGGCGGTGCCGACGTCGGCGTCCGGTGCGGTGCGGATGAGTACCTGGTCGTCGAGTCCGGTGACGGTGTGCCCGGCGAGCGTGCGCGTGTGCAGGGTGACGTCGCCGAAGCCCCAGCCGCGTTCGTAGAGGGCGACGACGCGCAGGGTGACGGGCGTGCCGTCGCCGAGCCACAGGTCGGCCTCGTCCCCGAGCCGCCACCCCGCGGCGTCCGCCTGCGCGCTGGACACGGCCATGGTGCCCTCGGCCAGCCGGTCCAGGCTGCCGGAGGTGACGTCCAGGTCCAGCGTCCGTTCCACGCCCCTCGGATCGATGCCCTGCGCGACGACCGTCCGGGCCTCGAGCCGGTCGGGCACGACGACGGAGGTGCGGCGCACCCCGGTCGCGGCGAGCACCCCGGGGACACGGCGGGCCTCTGCCGTCGCGGAGGCGGGCAGGCCGGCGGCACCGGTCAGCGCGTGCTGGGCGAGGATGCCGTCGCGGCTCTGGACCACGGTCTGCCGCTGGAGGTTGTCCTGCAGGAACCAGACGGTGCCGCCGAAGCCGACGGAGAGCACGAGCGCGGTGAGCACGGCGACCGTACCGCGCGCGTTGGCCCGCAGGTTCGCCGCGGCGAGATGGCCGCTGTTGCCCCAGACGGTCCGCAGGACGGGCCCGAGCAACCGGGCGGCCGCCTGGTTGATCCAGGGCGCCAGCAGCGCGATGCCCAGCACGAACGCGTAGAGCATGCCCATCGCGGCACCCAGCGCGGCCTGGCCGTCGGTGGCGCCGGTGAGGCCGGTCAGGGACACCGCGGCCACGAGGCACACCAGGCCGCTCACCACACGTGTCCTGCTGCCGAGGGGCCGCTCGACGGCCGCTTCCCCGAGGGCCTCGGTCGGCCGGATGCGGGTGACGCGCAGTGCGGCGATCCACGCCGAGAGCAGGGCGACGACGGCGACGCCCAGGGTCGCGGCGGCCGCGGAGAGCGGCCCGCCCTGGACGGTGAATCCCTCGGGCACGAAGTCCCGGGACACGAGTTCGTCCCGGATGTGTCCCGTGGCGAACAGTCCGGCCGGGACGCCCGCCACAGCGGCCGAGAGTCCGAGCAAGCCCGCCTCGGCGAGGAGCATCAGCCGTACCTGTCCCGGGGTGGCGGCGACGGCGCGCAGCAGGGCGAGGTCACGGCGCCGGTGCCGTACCGACAGGCCGGCGGTCCCCGCGACGACGAAGACGATGATCATCGCGGCGTACCCGCCGAAGGCTCCCCCGGCCTGCAGGGTCAGGGCGCGTGCGGCGGCGGCCTCCGGTTGTCCGGCGAGTCCGCACTCGTCACCGGCGTAGGCCTTGGCGCCCGCGTCCTCCGCGATCCGGCGCACCTCGGCGAGCACGGCGGTGCGGTCGGCGTCCGGTTCGGCGAGTACGCCGATGGCGTCGAAGCGGCCCGGGTGCGGGTCGAGGGCGGCGGCCCGCGCGTCGGTGAAGAACAGCGCCGCTTGCTCCCCGGGCGCGCCGTCCGTCTCGACGACGCCGCTCACCCGGTAGGAACGGCCGGCACCTCCGGTGACGACCTCGATGGTGTCGCCCGGCGCGAGTCCCACGCGGCCGGCGAGCCGGGCGTCGACGGCGATCTCCCCGCCGGAGCGTGGTGCCGTGCCGGTGACCAGCCGGTACGGCGCGAGCGCCGCGCTCGACCAACCGTGTCCCGTGGTCGGCACGTCCGGGGCGACGGTCGTGGTCACGGTGATCGAGCGGTCGCCCACCGCGCGCGCCACTCCGGGCACCGCGGCCAGCTCGCCGGTGAGCGCCTCGGGGACACTGCCGCGCTCGGGAAGGGGCACGGTGGTGTACTCGGTCTCGCCGAGCACCGTCGGTCCGGCCACCCTCAGGTCCCGGTCCGCGACGACGGCGAGCGTGGCGCCGTAACGCTGGGACTCCCCTTTGTACCGCCACCCCGACTCCGCCAGCAGGGCGCACGTCATCAGGACGGCGACACCCGCGGCGAGCGCGACGAACGTGGCGACGAAGCCGCCTTTGCGGAAGCGCAGCATCTGCGCCGCGAGTCGGAGCACGGTTCAGCCCTCCCGGCTCACGGCGGGCTGCCTGCGGCCGAGCAGGGCCAGATGTTCGGCGATCCGCTCGGCGCCGGGCTGTCCCATGTCCTGCATGATCCGCCCGTCGGCGAGGAACAGCACACGGTCGGCGTAGGAGGCGGCGACCGGGTCGTGGGTCACCATGACGACGGTCTGCCCGTCCCGGTCGACCACCGACCGCAGCAGTGCGAGGACCTCGGCGGCGGTCCGGGTGTCCAGCGCCCCGGTCGGTTCGTCGCAGAAGATGACCTCGGGGCGGGTGACGAGCGCCCGTGCGATCGCCACACGCTGCTGCTGGCCGCCGGAGAGCTGCGCCGGCCGGTGCCGCAGCCGGTCGCCCAGGCCGACCCTGCCGATCACCTCGGCGACCCACGCACGGTCCGGCCGGTGGCCCGACAGCCGCGAGGGCAGCAGGATGTTCTGTTCCACGTCCAGCGCGCCCACCAGGTTGAACGCCTGGAACACGAAACCGACCCGGCTGCGGCGCAGTTCGGTCAGCTTCTTCTCCGACATCGACGACAGATCGGTGGCCCCGATCCGCACCCGCCCGGAGTCCGGCCGGTCCAGCCCCGCCGCGCAGTGCAGCAGGGTGCTCTTGCCGGATCCGGACGGGCCCATCACCGCGGTCGACGTGCCGCGCATGAACACGGCGCTCACGTCGTCCAGCGCCACGACCGGCTGTTCGCCGCCGTACGTCTTGTGGACATGGTCGAGGCCGACGGCGACGTCGGGCGGGGTCACTGACATGGTGGGCGCCTTCCGGGAGGAGCTCGGTGCGGTACCTCCACGACGCTAGAAGGCGCGGGGGCGCCCGCCCATGCAGCCAGTTGCCCGGTCCGGGTGGTGCAGGCACTACCGGTCCTCGCCGTCGTTGGCGCAGCGGAAGCCGAGGTTGGCCGTCGAGGACTCCGGGGTGTTGGCCGAGCGTGCGGCGACCCGGTAGCGGTTGCAGTAGGAGTCGTGGCACAGGTACGAGCCGCCGCGCAGCACCCGTGCCGTTCCGGTGTCCGGGCCGCGCGGGTCCTCCGGGGCGGACTCGGCGTAGTAGGCGGGCGAGAACCAGTCGGCACACCACTCCCACACGTTGCCGGCGGTGTTCCACAGGCCGAAGCCGTTGGGACGGTAGGACTTGACGGGTGCCGTGGTCAGGTGGCCGTCCTCGGCGGTGTTGGTGTGGGGGAAGCGTCCCTGCCAGATGTTGCAGCGCCATCTGCCGTCGGGGGTGAGGTCGTCGCCCCAGGCGTAGCGGCGGCCGGACAGTCCTCCGCGTGCGGCGTACTCCCACTCCGCCTCGGTGGGCAGGCGCTTGCCCGCCCACCGCGCGTAGGCGGCCGCGTCGTTCCACGACACGTGGACGACCGGATGGTTCTGCCGGCCGATGATGTCGGAACGGGCACCTTCGGGCCGGCGCCAGTGAGCACCCCGGACGTTGATCCACCAGGGCGTTCCGGCGGCGTGGCCGAGGACGTCGGCCGAGGGGGCGGTGACCACGAGGTGGAAGACCGCCGAGGAGCCGTAGCGCTCGGCGTCGGTGATGTAGCCCGTGGCCTTGACGAAGGCGGCGAACCGCGCGTTGGTGACGGCGGTCTCGTCGATGTGGAAGGGCTTGAGACGGACCGGGTGAACGGGCGTCTCACCGTCGGCGGGGTACCCCTCGTCGAAGGCGTCCCCCATGGCGAACTCGCCGCCGGGCAGGAGAACCTGCCCCCGTGTGGAACGCTCGCGGGAGGCGGTGACCGGCACCGCCGGGTGCGGGCCGGCGGTGACCGGCGTGGCCGCCGGGGTGCAGCAGGAACGGTGGCCGTCAGTCATGGGCCCGGTACGTGGACTCGTCGAGACCGCTCAGGGTCGGGTCGTGGGCCACCTCGCCGACCTCGTACATCGATGTCATCCAGTGGTGGAAGTTGTCGCCGCGCTCGCGCAGCACGTCGTACAGGCGGCGCATCATCCGTCTGCGCACCTCGGCCTGTTCGGGGTGGGCGTAGACGTTCTGCAGTTCGTCCGGGTCGGTCACCAGGTCGTACAGCTCGTTGACCGAGTCGGGGTTGACGACGAGCTTGTACCGGTTCTCGCGCAGCATGCGCTGCGGGTAGGGGAAGTGGTGGCCGTGGAATTCGCAGACGATGTCGTCCTCCCAGTCCGCGGGTTCGCCGTGCACGAGAGGCAGCAGGCTGCGCGAGTCCACCGCGGGCTTCGGGTCGATGCCTGCCAGTTCCAGGATGGTGGCGGTGCAGTCGAGCAGGCTGACGAACTCGGAGCGGACCACACCGGGAGGGGCGCCCGGGACACGGAGCAGTCCGGGCGTGCGGTAGATGTCCTCGTACATCGCCGGGCCCTTGTCGTGCAGCCGGTGCGAGCCGGTGAACTCGCCGTGGTCACAGGTGAAGAAGACGGCGGTGTCGTCCATCAGGCCCAGCCGTTCCATCGCCTCCATGACCCGGCCGATCTGCCGGTCGATCAGCGCCACATAGCCCCAGTAGACGGCGATGAGCTTGCGGGTCGTCTCGATCGGCATGGTGTCGAAGGTCCAGTGGGCGCTGTAGTTGCGCTGGACCGGCGGCTTGTCGTGGAAGGTCTCCGCGATCGAGCGCGGCAGTTCCACATCGGCGGGGTCGACGAGGTCGAAGTACTCGTCGGGGAGGATGTACGGCAGGTGCGGCCCGAAGAAGTGCAGTGCGAGGAAGAAGGGTTGCTCGCGTTCGCGGCAGTCGGCGGCGTACTTCTCGAGCTGTTCGATGGCACGGGTGGCCAGGTAGTGCTCGAAGGTGGCCTCGACCGGCTGGTGCAGCCGTGCGGCGAGCAGGTTGCCGGGACCGCCGTTGGGCAGGGTGCCGCGGATCCGGTCGCTGATCCGGTACGGCGGCAGACCGTGCTCGGCGAGGTACGCGAGGTAGTCGGGGTGGTCCACGGGGTTGTGCCAGCCGGGCAGTTCGGGGCCGTCGAAGCCGTGGTCCGCCGCCGTCCGCCGGGTGCCGGCGTGCCACTTGCCGATCAGGCCGCAGTTGTAGCCGTGGTCCCGCAGGGCCCGGGAGAAGGTGAACTGGTCGTCGGTGAGGTCCTCGAGGTAGCCGACGTTGCGTTCGTGGTTGGCGAGCACCTTGTGCCGGAACGGCGCCTGGCCGGTCAGCAGACTGGCCCGGGCGGGCGTGCAGATCGCGGTGGGGGTGTACCAGCGGTCGAAGCGGGTGCCCGTGGCGGCGAGTTCGTCGAGGACCGGGGTGTGCGCCAGGGGGTTGCCGTACGCGCCGAGGGTGTCCGCCCGGTGCTGGTCGGTCATGAGGAAGAGGATGTTCTTCGGGGAGGCGCCGGCCGCGCTGCCGGCGTCGGTGGTGCTGGACCGCGTCACTCGCCTGCTCCGATGAAGAGGTCGCCGGTGTAGTAGGTCTTCGGGTCGACGGGCTTCTTCAGCTTCCCCGTCTCGACGAAGTAGTCGTTCATGCCCGTCAGCCACTTGGCGATGGTGCCGTCCTCGGTCAGCGCGTCGAGCTCGTCGACGCTGAGCACCTTGTTGTTGGCGGCGTCGGCCTCGACCTGGTCCACGGGGAGTTTCAGCTTGTCGGCGGTGAGTTCGACGGCCTCCTCGGTGTGCGACGAACGGAACTCGATGGCCTCGCGCAGAACGGCGAGGACCTTCTCGACCTTCTCCGGGTTCTCGGACACCAGCTTGTTGCCGGCCACGAAGGCGGTGGGGAAGGAGACGTCGTCCTCGAAGTCGGTGTTCTTGGCCAGTTCCTGCAGGTCGGGAACCTGCTTCTTGATGGTGGCCGCGGCGGGGTACCAGAAGCCCGCCCCGTCGACCTGCTTCGAGGAGAAGGCGGACACGATGGTGGACGGGTCCATGGGCACGACCTTCACGTCGCTCTTGGTCATCCCCGCCTTCTTCAGCGCGAGCGTGAGGATCATGTCGCCGGAGGTGCCTTCGGGAACGGCGACGGTCTTGCCCTTGAGCTGCTCCATCGAGGTGATGCCCGGCTGGGCCAGCACCCGGTCGGAGTTGCCGAGCGTGTTGATGGCGACGACCTTGGCCTGCCCCGAGGCGGGGAGCCACATGGCGCCCGGGCCGATGTATCCGAAGTCGAGGTTGTCGGTGCCGAGGGCCTGGATCTGCAGGGGGCCGTTGGTGAAGACCTTGGTCTCCGGCTTCAGCCCGTGCTTCTTCCACATCCCCTTGGCTTCGGCGATGGCGATCAGGCTGGCACCGTTGAAGTCGTTGATGTAGCCGAACCGCACCGTGTCGTCCGAGCCGCCGGAGGACGAGTCGCCCCCGCACGCGGTCAGCAGGGCCATCGCGGACAGGCCGGCGAGGGCGGCGGAGAAGGTTCTGCGGGTGAAGGTGGATGGCATGGCGGGGTGTCCCTTCCTGGTCATGATGTCGAGGCGTGGGCGGTGGAAGGGGCGGCGGTGCGGCCTTCCTGGTGGTAGACGGAGTGCCACACCCGGTTGCGCAGTGCGGCGAACTCGGAGCTGAGGCGGAACTCCTCGTTGCGTTCGATGGCGGGGTCGACCTCGATGACGTCGTAGACGCGCCCGGGCCGGGCCGCCATGACGATCACCCGGTTCGCCAGGAACACGGCCTCGTCGACGTCGTGGGTGATGAACAGGACCGTGCGCTTGTCCTGGCTCCAGGTCCGAAGCAGCTGTTCCTGGAGCTTGACCCTGGTCAGCGCGTCGAGGGCGCCGAACGGTTCGTCCATCAGCAGGATCGAGGGGTCCACGGCGTAGGCCCGGGCGATGGCGCAACGCTGGCGCATGCCTCCGGACAGCGTCTTGGGCAGCGCGTCGGCGAAACGTTCCAGCCCGACCAGTTCGATGAAGTGCTCGGCACGGCTGCGGCGTTCGCCCTTGGGCACACCGGTCGTCCGCAGCCCGAACTCGACGTTCTGGCGCACGGTCAGCCAGGGGAAGAGCGCGTACTGCTGGAAGATCACGCCGCGCTCGGGCCCGGGCCCGGACACGGGGGCGCCGTCCACCAGGGCACGGCCCGCCGTGGGGGTCTCCAGCCCGGCGAGGATGTTCATCAGGGTGCTCTTGCCGCACCCCGAGGGGCCGACGACGGTGACGAACTCGTTGTCCGCGATGTCGATCGACACGTCGTCGAGGGCGGTGAAGGTGTCACGGCCGAGGGCGAAGGCCTTGGTGACACCCTGGACGGATATCTTGGCCGGCTTGCTGGTCATCGGCGTTCCTGCCATCCGGTGAGCTTGCGTTCCGCGAGGAGGAGGACACGGTCCATGAGCAGACCGAGAATCCCGATCGAGATGAGCCCGACGAAGATCGTCGGAAGGTCGTAGTAGAGCTGGGCGTTCTGCATGCGGTAACCGAGCCCCTCCTGCGCGGCGATGAGCTCCGCGGCGACGAGGGTCGCCCACGCCGAGCCGAGGCCGACCCGCATGCCGACGAGAATGAACGGCGTGGAGGCGGGCACCACCACGCGGGCGAAGATCGTCGCGTCCTTGGCGCCCAGGACCCGTGCGGCGTTGATCATGGTGCGGTCGACGTCGACGACCCCCTGGAAGGTCGAGATCACGCACGCCAGGAAAGCGGCGAGGAAGATGACGAAGATCTTCGGTGTCTCGTCGATGCCCATGGCGACCACCGCGAGCGGGATGATCGCCAGCGGCGGAATGGTGCGGAAGAACTGGATCCAGGGCTCGATCAGGCCGCGCGCGATGCCGTACCAGCCCATGAGGAACCCGATCGGGACGGCCACGGCCGTGCCGAGGCCGAAGCCGATGAGGACGCGCGTGAGGCTGGCGAGGGCGTCGTCGGCGAGCGTCCCGTCGCCGATCAGCGTCCCCGCCCGCTCCACGACCTCCGGCGGGGTCGGCAGCTTGAACCCGGCGGCCGCCAGGGCCCACCAGATGCCGATGCCCAGCGCGACGGACGCGGCGTTCAGGAGCAGGGGCAACCCGCTCCGGCCGGAGGACCGCCCGCGCTCCGGCGCGGTCCTGCCGTCGTCCCGGGAGCCGGAGTCGGCCGGCTCCCCGGACGTCTTTGCGGGTACGGGGTGTCGCGGTCGGGCGCCCCGCTTGTCAAGGACGGACATGGGCCGCTCCTTCGATGTCGGTGGTACGGGCATCACTGCCGGCCCGCACGTCGGCGGTTTCGGGGTACCTCGCCAGGAGTGGGGAGCTGTGGAAGACCGCGGCGAGGGCACCGATGGCGCCGTCGTCGTCCGAGAGCCGGGCCGCCTCGACGACGGGACCGGCCGACGCGGTCGGGAAGAGATCGGCGGCGAGGGTGGCGGCGACCTGCTCCACGACGACGGGTGCCAGCCGGGCGATCTCGCCGCCGATGACGACCTTCGCCGGGTTGAGCGTCATCGTCGCCGCCCCGGCCACACGTCCCACCGCGGCGGCCGCCTCCCGCAGCACCCGCTCGGCGACGGGGTGCGAGCGGGTCACGGCGGCGGCCAGCTCGTCCAGGTTCCCCAGCGGCAGGCCGAACTCCCAGCAGGCGGCGAGAATGGCGGGGACCGAGGCCACGGTCTCCAGGCAGCCGCGCTTGCCGCACCGGCACGGCCGGCCCGCCGGTTCGACGGTCACATGGCCCAGCTCGCCGGCCAGTCCGGTGGAGCCGGTCACCAGCTGGCCGCCGACGACGAGCCCGCCGCCGACGCCGTCCGACAGACGGACGTACACCAGGTCGGCCACGCTGTCCGCGCCGCTGATCGCCTCGGCCAGGGCGGCCAGTCGCGTGTTGTTGTCAACGATCACCGGTGCGTCGAAGCGCGCGGCGAAGGCCACGTCGACCCCTTCCGGGGCCGGTCGCAGCGCCGTCCCCGCCGAGGTGGTGCGGGGCCAGGCCGCCGCTTCGGCGGCGGGATAGGGGCCCGGCACGCCGATGCCGATGCCCTGGAGAGCTCCGTAGTGGACGCCGGCCTCGCTGGTGAGCCGCTCCACCAGGCCGAGGGCCAGTGCGGTGCGCTCCTGCCAGGGCGTGGTGTCGTCATACCGTACGGAACCGGACGCCATGATGTCGTGCGAGGCGTCGGCCACGACGACGTTGACGCGACGGTGACCGAAGTCGACGCCCATGAACTGCGCCGACGAGGGATCGAGTGCCAGACGCTCGGCCGGCCGGCCGCTGCCCGCGCGCTTCGAGGCATCGGTGTCCACGACGACGATGGCGCCCCGTTGCAGCAGGCTTCCGGTGATCTCGGACAGGGTGGTGCGCGACAGGCCCACGACCCGTGCGATCTCGCCGCGGCTCATGGCGCCGTTCTCCTGCAGCGCTCGCAGGACGCGTTCCTCATGGGTCCGCCTGACAAGCGCGTGCACTCCGCTGGGCATCTGCATGCCGGTCAAGGTAGGTACGCCGCATTATTCCGTCAACACTCCGACAGAAAGATGCGTTGAAGCCGTGAGCAAGCCTGTTCAAAGACACCCTGAGCCGACTCGTCCCGCCGCATTTTCGTCCGCACTGTTGACGTAAATGGTCCGGTGTTCGCATGCTGTGCGGCATCCCCCCGTCATCGCAGCTTCCCGAGAGCTGCCGTCGAGTCATGGGCGGGAACCACGAAGGAGAGCACCTCCGATGAGCGATGCCGCGAACCGATTGCACCGACGATCCCTTCTCGCCGGCGCCGCCGGCCTGGGAGCGGCGGCCGCGTTCCCCGCCGCCACCGCGCAGGCGGCCGGCCCCGCGCCAACCCTCGCCCCGCCGTCGCGGCGCCACCCGGACAACTGGCCCGACCCCGAGCCCTACGGCCTCGCGGACACCCGGCGGGATCTGTGGCCGCGCGAAGACAACTCCTTCGTCCTGCCGCTGGAGTTGCGCCCCCGCGACCGGGAGCTCGGCCGGGTCTGGATGCGGGACACCTACGTCAACTGCTTCGTCGTGGACGGCCGTCCGCTCTACGTGGCCACGGGCACCACGCGCGTGCCCGGACTGGAGGCGGCCGGCCCCTGGAACGACGGCCTCTTCGTATGGGTGTCCCGCTCCCTCAAGGGGCCGTGGAGACTGGCCGACACGACCCGCGTCCGGCCCGGCGCCGAGAAGGGCAAGGTGTGGTCACCCGAGTTCGTCGGGGAGAACCGGCCCGGGCGCACCGTCGTCGCGCCCTGGCAGGAGTACTGGCACGACGACCGGTTCGGCAAGCGCGGCAATGTGTGGGCGCCGGAGCTGCACCACTTCAAGGGCAAGTGGTACATCGTCGCGTGCATGGGCGACCACTCCCGCAAGGTCGGGTCGTTCATGCTCGTGAGCGAGGGCGGTGTCGAGGGCCCGTACCGGCTGGTCGAGGGCAACCTCGACAAACCGTTCGGCGACTCGCTCACCGGCGGGCCCGCCTTCATCGAGCCCGGCGCCTACCACCACATCGACGGCGGCCTCTACAGCGAGGGCGACGACGCCTGGCTCGTCCTGCACAACGACCTGTACGCCAAGTTCCGGGACGACATGGAGGACATCGTCACCACGACGAATCTGCCGAAGTTCCGGCAGACTCCCTATGCGCCCGAGCCGTATCTCGAAGGCGCCTACGTCTTCCGGCACAAGGGCAAGTACTACCTGCTCCACGCCGCGTGGGACCGCACGTCGGTGGATGCCTACGGAACCACGCGCAACGCCTACGACCCGCCCGGGCCGGGACGGGTCCAGTACCAGTACGACGTGATCGTCGCGGTCGCCGACCGCTTCGAGGGACCGTACTCGGAGCGGTGGACGGCGGGCGTCGGCGCCGGCCACAACAACTTCTTCCGCGACCACGACGGCCACCTGTGGGCGACGTTCTTCCGCAACCCGGCCGCCGGCCACTGGAAGGACCCGGTGCGCGTCGGCGACGCCGCGGTACCCGGTGTCGTACGCCTGGAATGGACCGGGCCGTCGGACAGCCGTCTGTACGTCCAGCGGCGCAAACCCGGGCGTGGGTCCGGTTCCTGACGGTTTCTCCCGGCGCACGGCGTGCAGGCCTCCTGTGCGCCGGGAGGAATACGGAGGAAACGGGATCCAACTTGAAGATGAGCGGACATCCCACCATCCTGTCCGCCATGACTCTCCTGTCCCCCGCCCTCGACCCTGCCGGCCTGCGCGACTACCCCTTCGAATGGGCGCTGGTGGATGTGGAGACCTCCGGTCTCGTCCCGCGGCGGGACCGGGTGCTGTCCGTCGCCGTGGTGACGCTGGGCCCCGACGGGGAACAGACCGGGGAGTTCTCGACGCTGCTCGATCCGGGCTGTGATCCGGGTCCGGTGCATGTGCACGGGCTGACGCCCGAGCGGCTGCGCGGGGCGCCGGCCTTCGAGCAGGTGGCGGACCGGATCGGCGCCCTGCTGCGGGACCGGGTGTTCGTGGCCCACAACGCGCAGTTCGACTACGACTTCCTGGCCCACGAGTTCGCCCGGGCCGGCCTGGTGCTGCCGGTCGCCCGGCGGCTGTGCACCCTGACCCTGAACCGTCGCATCGATCCCCCGACGGACGGCCTCACCCTGGGCACGCTCGCCGCGCACTACGGCGTCGAGCAGACTCAGGCGCACGACGCGCTCGACGACGCCCGGGTGCTGTCGGGCGTCCTGCGGGGCTCGCTGCGTCAGGCGGCGCTGCTCGATCTGCCGCTGCCTCTCGTGGCCTGTCCGCCGCGGCAGGACCCGCGGTTCGCGCCGAAGCCGCCGAAGACACCGTGCGCGTACCGCAACCCGGGGCGGGCGACGCCCGGCGGACCGCTGGTGCAGGGGATGAAGATCGCCGTCACCGGATCCACCCGGACCCCGCGCGCCGAACTGGTGGCCGGCGCTGCGGCCGCGGGGCTCAACGTGGTGTCGTCGGTGAGCCGGCACACCAGCGCCCTGATCACCAATGACGGCGCGTCGGGCTCGGCCAAGGCCCGGCGCGCCCGGGCCGAGGGTGTGCCGCTGTTCGACGAGGACACCTTCCTGCGCCTGCTGAACGACGTGCGGCCCGGCACTCCGCACGAGGAGAGCGCCGCCGTCCCGGCCGGGGCTCCGGGTGTGCCCGCGCCACGTGGCCCGCAGGAGCCCGCCGCCGGCCGACCGGCACCCGCGGACCCGCCGGGGGCCGCGGAGCTTCCGGCCGCCGAATCCACGGCCGCCCGTACACGGGCCCGCGAGACGGGAGGTCCGCTCAAGGGGCGGCGGGTGCTCGCCCTCGGGGGGACGCACGCCGCGGCGGTGGCCGCACGGGCCCGCATCGTCGAGCTGGGCGCCGCGGCCGCCATCAATCTGTCCGCCAGTGTCACCGACGTCGTCGTCCTCGACGGGGGCCGGGCGGACCGCCGTATGGCCCGCATCGCCTCTCTGGAACTGCCGGTGCACGAGGCGGACTGGCTCACCGATCCCGTCGGCGCGGGGCAGCAGGGCACACCCGGGCGGGCCGACGCGGTACGCGTGCTGCCGCGCGGCGGGGTCGTCGACCTGCCCCGCACGACGGGTCCCGGCGCGGCCCCCTGGACCGTCACCGCGACCTGGGCGCAGCAGGCGTCGTGCGAGATCGACGTCGTGGCGTTCGTCGTGGACGAGGACGAGCAGGTCTCCTTCGACGACGACTTCGTCTTCTACGGCGCCCCGGAGAATCCCGCGGGCACGGTGCGCCTGCTCGGCGACGGACCCACCGAGCAGACCGTCAGTATGGACCTCGCCACGCTCCCGCCCGGCGCACGCAAGATCGTCGTCGCCGCCGCCATCGACGGTGCCCTCACCTTCGGTGACGTCGGCGCCGTCCACATCAGTTCCGGTCCGGGGACGGGCGCCGCGCCCCTCGTCCAGGCCACCCTCGACGCGGCGACCACCGAGCGTTCGATGCTTCTCGCCGAGGTGTACCGGCGCGGTCCCGTGTGGCGGCTGCGTGCGGTCGGGCAGGGGTACGACCACGGTCTCGAGACGCTCGCGCGCGCGTACGGAGTCGACGTCGCCGACTGACCGGCGCCGCTCGCGGTGCCCGAGTGGTGGGCACCCGGATGCGCGCGTACGGTCGAACGGTGGACTCCCGAAAGGGCGACCCGGTATGACCAGCGGTCCGCGATCGGCCTCCGCCCGGCAGCACACCGACCGTGCCACCGGCCGCGGGAAGGCCATGGCCCTGCTGGTCATCGCGTCGTGTCAGCTGATGGTGGTGCTGGACATCACCATCGTGAACATCGCGCTGCCGCACATCCAGCGTTCGCTGGACTTCTCGACCACCAGCCTGTCCTGGGTGGTCAACGCCTACACCCTCACCTTCGGCGGCCTGTTGCTGCTGGGCGGCCGGGCCGGCGACATCCTCGGCAGACGGCGCGTGTTCGTCTTCGGGGTGCTGCTGTTCGTGGTGGCCTCCCTGCTCGGCGGGCTCGCCCAGAGCTCCGGCCAACTCCTCGCCGCCCGCGCGCTCCAGGGCATGGGGGGCGCGATCGCCTCGCCGACGTCCCTGGCGCTGATCAGCACCACCTTCCGTGAAGGACCGGAACGCAACCGGGCGTTCGGGGTCTTCGCCGCGGTGTCGGCGGGCGGCGGCGCCATCGGTCTGCTCGCCGGCGGCATGCTCGTCGAGTGGCTGAACTGGCGGTGGGTGCTCTTCGTCAACGTCCCGATCGGGCTGCTCATCGCCCTGGCGGCACCGCGCTGGATCAAGGAGTCCGAACGCCACCCGGGCCGCTTCGACTTCACCGGCGCCCTCACCTCGACGGTGGGCATGGTGCTGCTGGTCTACGGGTTCATACGGGCCGCCCAGGACGGCTGGCGGGACGCCCTGACCCTCGCCTCGTTCGCCGCGGCCGTCATCGTCCTCGCGAGCTTCGTCCTGGTCGAGAGAAGGTCGCGTCAGCCGATCACACCGTTGCACATGTTCGCGGACCGCAACCGCGCGGGCACCTACGGCATCATGCTGTGCCTGGCGGCGGCGATGTTCGGCATGTTCTTCTTCCTGACCCTCTTCGTGCAGAACGTGCTGGACTTCAGCCCGCTCCAGGCCGGGCTCGCCTTCCTGCCGGTCAGCGTGGTCATCGCGATCGGCGCGGGGCTGGCCTCGAGATTCCTGCCCGTGTACGGGCCGAAACCCTTCATGGTGGGCGGCGGCGTTCTCGCGGCCGCGGGGCTCGCCTGGCTGACCCTGACCGACGTCCACTCCACCTACGCGGGCAGCGTTCTCGGTCCCATGCTGGTCTTCAGCCTCGGCATGGGCATGGAGTTCGTGTCGCTGACGCTCATGGCGCTGTCCGACGTCCGCGTCCAGGAGACCGGCGCCGCGTCCGGCCTGCTCAACGCCACCCAGCAGGTCGGCGGCTCGCTCGGCCTGTCCATCCTGGTCACGATGTACGGAACGGCCAGCAGCAACGAGGCGGAGAAACAGGTACCGCGCTTCCTGCAGCAGGCGACCCCCGCCGAACGCCTGCGCTTCCAACGCACCGGGGAACTGCCGTCGCCGTGGGGCGACCAGGTCCTCACCTCCGGTGTCTCGGCCGCGTTCATCACCGCGGCGGTCTTCGCCGCACTCGCCGCGCTGATCGCCGTCCTGGCCATCCAGGTCCGGCCCTCCGACCTGGAACGGCTCCAGGGCAGTACGGGCCCGGGCCCGGGATGAGAGAGTGGTCCGATGATCTTCATCACCGCCAAGTTCCGAGTCCGCCCCGAGTACGCCGACCAGTGGCCGCGGATCGCAGCGGACTTCACCGCGGCGACCCGCGAGGAGCCGGGCTGCCTCTGGTTCGACTGGTCCCGCAGTCTGGACGATCCGACGGAGTACGTCCTGGTCGAGGCGTTCCGCGACGACGAGGCGGGCGCCGCCCATGTGCAGTCCGAACACTTCCGGACCGCACAGCGGACGCTGCCGCCTCATCTGGCCGAGACCCCTCGGATCGTGAACATGTCCGTCCCGCAGGACGACTGGTCGGAACTGGGCGAGATGAGCGTGGACGGAAAGGAGTGATACGGAAGGAGTGACCCGCCGTCAGCGTCCGCGCCGGTGAACCCTCAGGTCCGCGACCACGGGCCGGTGGTCGGACGCCTCCGTCGCCACCGTGCGGGCGCCGGCCACCCCGATGTCGGGCGAGACGGTGACCAGGTCGATGCGCTTGACCGGGTCGGCCGCCGGAAAGGTGCCGCCACCGCCGGGGGCGGCGTCCCGCAGCGTCCGCCACATCGGCGCCAACTCGGGCGCGCCCGCCTCTGCGTTGAAGTCCCCGACGAGGATCCTGGGACCCCGGTCGGCGGCCAGCACGGCGAGCATGTCCGCCACCTGGGCCGCGCGGACCGACGGGTCGGCCCGGTAGTCCAGGTGCGTGGAGTACACGTGCACATGCGCACCCCGGACGTCGACCACCACCTCGGCGAAACCGGGCGCCGGGGCCGGCACCGGGTCGGGCGACTGGGTGGAGAGCCGGGTGATCTCGTGGTTCTCGGCGTGGAGCACCGGGTGGCGGCTCAGCACGGCGACGCCGAACTGCCGGCGCTCGCCGTCCTCGCCGGCCGGTTCCAGGTCGTAGATGGGTGCGAAGAACACCCGCATACGCAGCTTCGCGGCCAGGGCACGGGCCTCGTCCACGAAATTGCTCCGGGCGCCCCAATGCACGTCGACCTCCTGGAGACCGATCACATCGGCGTGCAGACCGCGCAGCGCGGCGGCGGTGCGGTCGAGGTCGAAGACCTGGTCCTGGCCGGCCCCCGCGTGGATGTTGTACGTCGCCACCCGCAGGGGGACGGCCGGGGCGCGGGAACCCGGGGCGTCGTCGTCCGCTGCCGCCGGCGCCGCCGCGACGAGCAGGACGGCGGCGAGCACGGCGGCGACACGGCCGGTGCGGACGGGGCGTCGGAATCTGGGCGTCATGCCTTCTCCAGGTCGCGTAGAGGTGGGGCCGGTTCCGAACGGGAGAGCGGGGTGACCGTCTGCCGGTCACCCCGCAGCATGGAAGCACAACGCCGGATGACGTGCTGTCAGAATCCCTGCCGCCGGGCCGGGTCGGCCGCGCGGATCAGCGCGAGCACGGTGTCGGTGGTGTGGTCGAGGTGGCTGCGGCCGTCAAAGCGGTACGACTCCGGACTGATGTAGCTGCGCCGGCCGAGGTGCGTGGCGGGGTCGAGGCGGTGCACGGTGATCTTTCCGGCGCGGCGGGCCCGGTTCCAGCCGCTGCGGCGGAACAGCCGCCAGCGCTGCGGGAAGAGCCAGGTGCCCACCCGCTCGATCCAGTCGTGGGCGCTGGTGAGCTGGTGCAGGTGCCGGACATGGGTGAGGTCGTTGGCGCCGTTGTGGAAACCGCCGAGGGTGATCAGCAGGAGCGGAGCTCGCAGCCGGGTGTGCAGTTCGTCCACCGCGCCGGTGGCGACCTGGGCCCCGCCGCTGTAGCTCAGCAGCACCACGGGGATGCCGCTGTGCGGCCGGTATCCGGCCAGCCGGAGCTGGTTGGCGATCTGGGCGCCCACGGCGCGGTTGTAGAGGGGACGGTAGCGGCGGTCGGCGGCGACGAAGATCTGCATGACGTTGTGCAGGAACAGAAGGAGCCCGGCGTGCCGGCGGATCCACACCCATACGGGACGGTTGGCGAGCGGTGCGGCCAGCGGGGAGTAGGGCTGCACCTGTCCCAGCACCCGCAGTTCGGGCGCCGCGGCGATCAGGGCCTTGACCAGCTGGCCCCCGTCGCGGGTGTCGGTGAAGCGACGCTTGCCGATGCCGTCGAGGTAGACGAGGTAGGCGGCCGGAGGCCGGCCGGGGTCCGCGCCCCTGGCGTAGGGGATGCCGGGCGGCAGGTCGACGGCCGGGGTGCGCCAGCCGGCGGTGTAGAGCATCACCTCGTAGCGGGCGAGCAGGGCTTCGGCGAGCAGTACCGGGCCGAGCACCAGGGCGAGCAAGGGGAACCAGGTCATACCGGCAGCTCCTGACCTCGCGTGGCGCCGATCGTCGCGACCAGGCGGCGGACCGCCTCGACGACGGCGGCCAGTCCCACTCCGGCGATGATCACGCAGCCCGCGGCGCCCGGCCCGCTCAGCCCTGTCATCTCGGCGAGGGGGGCGACGAGTCCGGCCCCGACTCCGACGAGAAGCAGAAGGTGCAGCAGCGGCCCGAGCAGCGGGAAGGCGATGACGGCTCCGAGCAGCATCGGGGCGAGCTGGCCGGGTGTCCAGGCCGGCGCGGTGACGTCGGACACCGGTGCGGACAGGATCAGCCGGGCGAGGGTCCACGCGGTCAGGGGCCACAGCGCGATCACGGCGCTCTCGACCACGGTGCCGGTCAGCAGGAGGCCGAACACGATCGGCCGCGACACGCCGGACCGGCGCGCGACCAGGGGCAGGATGCGCCCGGCGGCCTCGGACAGTCCGGCGAGCACCACCAGGACGACGACGACGGGTGACATGGCTCAGCTCTCCTGTGGTGAGTCCGCCGGGGTCGGACGGCCGGCCCCGCCGGCCCGCTGCAGATAGCTCTCCAGTTCGTCGGCGGCCCGCAGGTGTCCGCCCGCCTCGCGCTGGGCGACCCGCAGTCCGACCGCCGCCTCCCGGAAGCGGGGCTCGGTGAGCAGGCGCCGGGCGAGGGCCCGCACCGCCGAGGAGGTGGCGTCCTCGGTGCGGACGGACAGGCCGGCGCCGAGTTCGACGACCCGCCGGGCGACCAGCGGCTGATCCGCTCCCTGGGGGACGACCAGCATGGGGACTCCGGCGTGCATGGCCTCGTTGACGCTGTTCATCCCGCCGTGCGTGACGAACAGCGCGGCACGGGCCAGCACCTCCGGCTGCGGAACGAAGCGGCGGGCGACGACATGGGACGGCAAGGGCTCCAGCGCGTCCGGATCGGTGTGCCCGGTGGAGACGACCACGGAGCCGCCCAGCGGCGCGAGCGCGTCGGCGAAGCCGCGCAGTATCCGCGGGGCCGCGTCGAACACCGTGCCCAGGGAGGCGTACAGCACGGGTGGCCGGAGCCGGCCGATCGGGAAATCCGGGTCGTCGGGCCGGGCGCCGACGCTGGGGCCGACGAACCGGTACGACCGGTCGAAGGTGCCGGCGCCCGGCTGGAACGCGCGCGAGGTGAAGACCAGGTTGAGCGGCTGGCGCGCGTTCACCAGGTCGAGCAGGGGCAGGCCCCGGGTGCGGTAGCGACGGGACAGCCGCCACCTGGACCGGAGATAGCTTCCGACGTTGCGGGGCCGGGCCGCCGCCGCGGCCAGCAGTTCCCACGAGGCGTGGCTGGGGCTGGGCACGGACCGGTTGAACGCCATGGTGGTGAACACCGAGGCGGCGGGCACCCCGAGTTGGGTCGCGGCGACCGGCCCCCACGGGCAGGCGGCACCGTGCACGATCAGATCGGGCCGGATCCGACGCAGATCGGCCAGGACGGCGGGCAGCAGGGCGACGGCGGTGCGGGCGAGCCCGTCCAGCAGCGTGACGGGCGTCGGCGGACCGGCGAGCGTCGGGCCGTCCCCGGGGTAGGGACACACGGTCGCGCCGGTGGCCTCGATCTCGTCCGCGAACGCGGGAGTGGTGTGGTAGGTGACGGTGTGGCCGCGACGGACGAGCTCCGCCACCACCGGCAGGGTGGGGTTGATGTGTCCGTGCAGGGCGATGTTGAGGAACGCGATGGTGCTCACCGGCCGGCTCCCGCCACCGGTACGGTCCGGGCGGGGCCCGGTGCGGCGGGTGGACCGGCGTCGTCCCGGTAGAGGCCGGGGCCCTCGATGCGCAGGCGGTCGAGGAAGTTTCCCGCGGCGAGGGCGGCGGTGCCGATCAGCCGGTGCGCGTGGCCGAAGTCCCAGGGGGCGGGCCAGGTCTCGACGCCGGTCGGCACCACGACGGTCGGGATCCGCCGGGCGGCTTCGTGCAGGTCGGACTCGATCTGACGGTGAAGCACCACCAGCCCGGCGCGGGAGGCCACGGCCGCGGCCCGCCGCGGCGTGACGGCGGGGTGCAGGGGCCGGGCCTCCGGCCCGGTCGACAGCACGACCGCACTGGCCGCACCGGCCTGCAGGGCCGCCCGCACCGGGACGTAGGCGGTCACTCCGCCGTCGATGAGTGTCCGGCCGTCACGCTCGACCGGGGGCAGGACTCCCGGGATGGCCGCGCCGGCCAGCAGCGCGGACTCGAGGTCGCCGTGGTCCAGCAGCGCGGGCGCGCCGGTGTCGAGGTCGGTGGCCACCGCGGTGAAGGGGATCTCCAGGTGTTCGATGCGTGACGGCATGGCGGCATGGGCGATCAGCCGGCGCAGTCCGCGGTCGGCGAAGACACTCGCCCGGGACGGAAGAAAGCCGAGCGGAAACACCTCACGGCGGCGCAGCCGGGTCCACACATGCTCGAGCCAGGGCGCGGCCCGGCCCGGGTGGGCGGCCGCGACGGCCCCGTTGAGGGCGCCCACCGACGTCCCGACGATCAGATCGGGAGTGAATCCGCGCTGTTCCAGGGCGTACCCGACACCGACATGCGCGGCACCGAGCACTCCCCCGCCTCCGACCACCACCGCCACCGGCCGGGGCAGGCCTTGCAGACCCGAGCCACTCATAGCTCATCCTCTCTCGCCACGCGTCGATTCGTTCGCGCTTGCTCCCTGACGACCGGACAGCCGCCCCGTCTGTGACAAAGGGGCCGGGGCAGTGCGAAATCTGCTGGTGCGGGGCCCGGCCGCGCGCCGCGGGGCGGGCCATGGGGCGGCGGCGTCACGGTGCGCGGTGTCACAGCGGCGCTGCCCGCCCTGTCGTAGGTGGTGAGTGACCGGATGCGCCGACCGGGTCCGCGCCACGCCCTCACGCGCAGCGTGATCCGCCCTGGTCGGGGCGCACGCCTCCGGGGCGGCTTGTAGCATGGTTGCCCCGGATTCGGAAGGGACGACCATGCAGGCTGGGGACGGCACCGATTCCCTTGACCGGGCGACGAAGGAGTTCCTCGCGGCCCGCCCGCAGCTGTTCGGCATCGCCTACCGGGTACTCGGCAGTTCCGCGGAAGCCGAGGACGTCCTCCAGGAGACCTGGCTGCGGTGGCAGAACGCCGACCGTTCCGGCATTCACGAACCGGCGGCCTTCCTGACCACGATCACGGCGCGACTCGCCATCAACGTCGCGCAGTCCGCGCGGGTACGGCGGGAAGCGTACGTCGGACCGTGGCTCCCCGAGCCGGTGGACACCACGCAGGATCCCCAGATGGGTGCGGAGCGGGCCGAGGCGCTCGAGATGGCGGTTCTCCTCCTTCTCGAGAAACTGAACCCGGTGGAACGGGCGGCCTATGTGCTGCGGGAAGCCTTCGACTATCCGTACAAGCAGGTCGCGGACATCCTGGAGACGAGTGAGGCCAACACCCGGCAGCTGGTGAGCCGTGCGCGCAAGCACCTCGCCGCCGAACGCAAGGAACAGGTCAGCCCCGCCGACCACCGGCGTCTGCTGGAGGTGTTCCTCGCCGCCGCGCAGACGGGCGATCTGGCGGTGCTGGAGAACGTCCTCGCCGCCGACGTGGTCAGCTACGCCGACGGCGGAGGCATCCGGGGCGCGTCGCGGATTCCGGTCGTCGGACGTACACATGTCTCCAAGTACCTGGCCGCCTTCGCGCCGCGGTTCTGGCCGCCGGCCCGGACACGGTGGGTGGAGGCCAACGGGCGGCCCGCCGTGCTCGTGTCGGTCGACGGCGACGCCGTGGCACTGCTCTCCGTCGACGTGTCGGCGGACGGCATCGACCGGATCATGTGGGTGATGAATCCGGAGAAGCTGTCGCCCTTCGTGGCGTCGCTGAGCGGCTGATTCCTCCCGCGTCCGTCACAGATGGGCGGACGGGCAGGACGGATCCGGCACTCATCCCGAGCAGCTGTTCGCCGCCGGTTTCGCGGCCTGCTGCCACGGGGCGCTGAGCGCGGAGACCGCCGCGCCCCTCCTGGAGAAGACCGGCTCACTGTGCCCCTGCGCGAGGATGACCGCCCGGAGAACACCGGCCACCGTCACCCTCGCCCCCCTGGGCAGATGTCACAAAAAGGGGCGCACGACTGTCCTCTTGGGTGAGCAGCGGGGCCACCGAAAGGGCGGAATTCATGACTGGACGCACCGTGTCGGTTCGTGAGGGCCGGCGTCTTGCCCGTTCCATCGCGGTCGGGCCGCATCTGCTGACCGTGGACGAGCCCGAGCCGCTGAGTTCGGACACCGGCCCCACGCCGGGAGAACTGCTCCTGGCCGCCCTTGGCTCCTGCACCTCCATGGCCGTGCGCGCGTACGCGGACCGGCACGGCTGGCCGCTCGACCACGTCGTGGTGGACGTGCGGTCCGGCCCGCGCGGGCGGATCGTCAAGAGCGTCCGGCTCACCGGCGACCTGGAACCCCCGCAGATCGAGGCACTGCTGACGGTGGCCGGGCGTTGTCCGGTGCAGCGTCTGATCACGGGGGACGTCTCGGTGGCCACCGTGCCCACCGTCGTGACGCCGTCGCGCCGGTCCGGCGGGCGGACGATGCCGCCGGACTGACGCCGGGTCGCCGCCCCGTTGGTCCGGGCGCATGCTGGGACGGGAAGTCCGCGGCGCCGGGTGTCACAACCAGCTCGGTCATCCGGTCGTAGTCGGTGAAAACCCCAACGATCGGAGCAATCGTGGCTGCCACCGAACAACGTCTTTCCACCATGGTGCTGGTGATCGGCACCGGCGGAGCCGGCCTGCGGGCGTCCATCGAGCTGGCCGAGGCCGGCGTCGACGTCCTGGCCGTCGGCAAGCGTCCGAAGGAGGACGCCCACACGTCCCTCGCCGCCGGAGGGATCAACGCGGCTCTGGCCACGATGGACCCCGAGGACAGCTGGCAGCAGCACGCGGCGGACACGCTCAAGGAGAGCTACCTGCTGGGCGACCCGCGCACCGCCGAGATCGTGACGCAGGGCGCCGCACTGGGCATCGACGACCTGGAGCGGTACGGCATGGGCTTCGCCCGGGAGGACGACGGCCGCATCTCCCAGCGCTTCTTCGGCGCGCACAAGTTCCGGCGCACCGCCTTCGCCGGGGACTACACGGGTCTGGAGATCCAGCGCACGCTCATCCGGCGCGCGGACCAGCTGGACATCCCCGTGCTCGACGGCGTGTACATCACGCGGATCCTGACCCATGAGGGTGCCGTGTTCGGTGCCTACGGTTTCGACCTCACGGACGGCACGCGGTACCTCATCCACGCCGATGCCGTGATCCTGGCGGCCGGTGGCCACACCCGGATCTGGCGGCGGACTTCGTCGCGGCGGGACGAGAACACCGGTGACTCGTTCCGGCTCGCCGTGGAGGCCGGGGCCCGGCTCCGCGACCCCGAGCTGGTGCAGTTCCACCCCTCCGGGATCATCGAGCCGGAGAACGCGGCCGGCACCCTGGTCAGCGAGGCCGCGCGGGGCGAAGGCGGCATCCTGCGCAACGCGCTCGGGGAGCGGTACATGAGCCGCTACGACCCCGAGCGCATGGAACTGTCCACTCGCGACCGGGTCGCCCTGGCCTCCTACACGGAGATCAAGGAGGGGCGCGGCACCGAGAAGGGCGGCGTGTGGCTCGACGTCTCGCACCTGCCCCGGCAGACGATCATGAAGCGGCTGCCCCGGGTGTACCAGACCCTGCTGGACCTGCAGATGCTGGACATCACCCGTGACCCGATCGAGGTCGCGCCCACGGCGCACTACTCGATGGGCGGGGTCTGGGTCCGTCCGGAGGACCACAGCACCGACGTCCGCGGGCTGTACGCCATCGGTGAGGCGTCGAGCGGTCTGCACGGCGCCAACCGCCTCGGCGGCAACAGTCTCATCGAACTGCTGGTCTACGGCCGTATCACCGGGCAGGCGGCGGCCGCCTACTCGGAGTCGCTGACCGCGCACCCGCGGTCGGCTGCGGCCGTGGCCGAGGCGCGTGCGGAGGTCGACGGCCTTCTGGCCGCGGACGGGCCGGAGAACGTCCGCGCGCTGCAGCGCGCCATCCGCAACACCATGACCGAGCACGCGGGCGTCGTCCGCGACGAGGAGGGTCTGCGGACGGGACTGGCGGAGCTCGCCGCGATCGAGAAGCGGATGGAGGACGTCGGCGTGCACCCCGACATCGCCGGGTTCCAGGACCTGGCACACGCCTTCGACCTCAAGTCCGCGGCGCTCTCCGCCCGGGCCACGCTCGAGGCGGCGCTGGAGCGCCGGGAGACCCGCGGCTGCCACAACCGCAGCGATCACCCGGACATGGATCCGGCGCTGCGGGTCAACCTCGTCTGGTCGCCGACGACGGGAATCACCCGCGAGAGCATTCCCGCCGTCCCGGAGGAGATCTCCGTGCTGATGGAGGACGTGTCGACCGACGGCAAGCTCGCCGAGTGACGCGAGAAGAACACACCCAGAGAGGATTTTTCTGTCATGAAGATCGTTGTGATCGGCGGTACCGGGCTCATCGGCTCGCAGGTCGTCGAGACGCTCAAGGCACAGGGTCACGAGGCGGTGCCGGCCGCGCCCAACACGGGGGTCAACACGCTGACCGGAGAAGGGCTGGCCGAGGTGCTCCGAGGTGCCTCGGTCGTGGTCGACGTGTCGAACTCGCCCTCGTTCGCGGACGACGCCGTCATGGAGTTCTTCCGTACCTCGACCACCAACCTCCTCAAGGCGGAGGCGGAGGCCGGTGTGACCCACCATGTCGCGCTCTCCGTGGTGGGCACGGACCGGCTTCAGGAGAGCGGCTACTTCCGTGCCAAGCAGGTGCAGGAGGACCTGATCAGGGAGTCCGGCATGCCGTACTCCATCGTCCACGCCACGCAGTTCTTCGAGTTCATGAACGGCATCGCGGACCTGGCGACCGAGGGTGACACCGTGCGTGTCTCCTCGGCCGGGATCCAGCCCATCTCCTCCGCCGACGTGGCCGCGGCGGTGTGCCGTACGGCCGTCGGAGAACCGCTCGACGGTGTGGTGGAGGTCGCCGGCCCGGAGGCGTTCCGGCTGGACGGGCTGATCCGCGAGGTTCTCGCCGCCGGGAACGACCCGCGCGAGGTCGTCACGGACCCGCAGGCCCCGTACTCGGGTGCGCCCCTGGAGGAGAACACTCTGCTTCCCGGTCCCGGCGCGCGGCTCGCCGAGACCCGCTTCGCCGACTGGCTCGCGCAGCAGAAGTGAGGTCACCGGTGTGGCCCCGGATCCTGTCGTCGGGGTCCGGGGCCACTTCCGTGTTCCTCCTTCACCGTCCTCCCCTCACGGGGCCGGGCACGCGGAGGGGGGGGGGGGGGGGGGAGGGGGGGGGGGGGGGGGGGGGGGGGGGGGGGGGGGGGGGGGGGGGCGGGGGGGGGGGGGGGGTGTGGGT
>NZ_JBVIGA010000013.1:241588-244478 GCF_055571035.1 Streptomyces malachitofuscus
GGGGTCTCACGTGTTGCCCCTGGGTTTTTTTGTGGGGGTTTTTTTCCCCTTTCTTTTTTCCCCTTCCCCTCCCCCCCCCCCCCCTGGGGGGGGGGGGGGGGGGGGGGGGTGGCGCCCCCCCCCCGCCCCTCGGGCCGGACGGTCAGCGGACCGAGCGGGCCGCCCTCTCGATGATCCGGGCGACGTCGTCGGGCCGGGAGACACTCACGGCGTGCGAGGCGCGGACCTCCACCGTGTGCGCGTCGGCGCGTTCCGCCATGAAGCTCTGGGTCCTTGGGGGAATGTTGAGGTCCTCCGTGGCCACCAGGGCCCAGGAGGGGATGGTCTCCCAGGCCGGCTCGGACGCGTCCTCCTCCAGCGCGGCTCCGCTCACGGGCCGCTGGGTGACGGCCATGAGGGCGGCGGTGTTCTCCGGCACGTCCGCGGCGAACTGGTGGGGGAACTTGCCCTGTTCGATGTACAGGTCCGCTCCCTGGGAGCCGTCGGGCAGGGTGACAGGGACGGGGCGCAGGGCCTCGCCGAGGGTGCTGCCCGGGTACTTGGCCGCCAGTTCGAGGGCGCTCTCGCCCCGGTCGGGGATGAAGGCGGCGATGTACACCAGCGCCTTGACGTTGTCGGCTCCCCGCGCGGCGTTGGTGATGACCGATCCGCCGTAGGAGTGGCCCGCCAGCACGACGGGCCCGTCGATACCGGCCAACAGCTCCCTCACATAGGCGGCGTCGCTGCTCAGCCCGCGCAGCGGGGTGGCCGCGGCGACCACCGGGTAGCCTTCCTGCCGCAGCTGCTTCACGACCCCGTTCCAGCTGGTGGAGTCGGCGAACGCGCCGTGCACGAGGACCACGGTCGGCTTGCGGCGGTCCGGGGCGGACCCCGTTCCGGCGCCGGCCGGGGCGACCGAGGCGGCAAGGAGGGCCGCGGCGACGCCCGCCGTCGTCACCACGGACAGCGACGTACGGGAGCGGCGACTCAGAGATCGGCGATGCATGACAGTGCCTTTCGATAGGCGGAGGTGGCAGAACTGCCTTCTTCCGCCCGTATGACCGCTGATCATGGGGTGGCGTGACGGGGCGGGGAAAATAATCTCCGATGTGACAGCGTGTCACCGTCGGTGTCCCGGAGTCGGGGATGTCACAAGATCTACTCGTGTCCTGTCACTCCGTCGAGCGGTTCCCGACGACGCGGCACGGGCTGGTGGGGACTTCCCGGTGGCCGGGTCGTGTGGTGTCGTGTGAGAGGGAGGTTCCGCCATGGACCGAGCCGATGACGGACTGCCGATCGCGGAGCTGCTCGACGAACGGCGGCATCTGCTGGATGTCGCGTACTGGATGCTGGGCGACGGCCGGGACGCCGAGGGCGTCGTGGACGAGGCGTACCGACGCTGGTACGAGCTGTCCGAAGCGGAGCAGGAGCGCGTCGGCGTGCCGCGCTCCTGGCTGACCAGGGCCGTCGGCGGCATCTGTCTGTCCCGTCCGGCGCTGCCCGGCCAGGACGGCGCCCGCCCGGAGCCGCGCAGGCAGCTGGAGGAGGAGGTCAGCAGTGTTCTGCCGAACGTGCTGGACTCACTGACCCCGGCCGAGCGGGCCGCCTTCGTCCTCAACGACGTCTTCCGCATGGCTCCGGGGACGGTCGCCGGCATCGTGGGGCGGAGCGAGCCCGAGTGTGCCGAACTGGCCGAACGGGCGCGCCACAGTCTGCGGGCCCGGCGCGCACGGCCCACGACACCGCAGGCGCACGACGCCGTGGCCCGCGCTGTGCGGCGTGCCTGTACCGAGGAGGACGAGGATCTGCTGGCGTCGTTGCTGGCACCCGACGCCACGGCCTTCTTCGACGGCGGCGGCAAGGTCCGGGCGCTGGTCAGGCCGGTGCACGGTGACGCGCAGGTCGCCCGCAGCATGCTGCGACTGCTGGCCCGGCGTCCGGGCACGGCCCTGGACACGCACTCCGTCAACGGGCGGACCGGTCTCGTGGTCCGCCACGACGGCCGGGTCGCCGCGGTCATCAGCCTCGACATCGCCGACCACCACGTCGTACAGATCTGGGTCGTCCTCAATCCCGACAAGCTCCGTTCCTGGAACCTCCGGCGCCCCTGACGTCTTCGCACCGCGGCCCTGTCGCGCCTTTTCGGCGTCGCCCACCGGGTGCCGGGCAGCACGGTCGAGGCCGAGGACGTGGTGCAGGAGGTCTGGCTGCGCTGCCCGCCGGCGTGAGACTCAGGTCACATCCGCCCGCTGTCACAACCCACCCGCGCATCCCGGTCATCAAGGTGTCATCGCAATTCGCACCAGGAGGATCACACCGTGGATGCTCGTATCAACCTCTTCGGCAACGCCCTGGCGGGCAAGGTGCTCAAGCACATCAACTCGGCGAACAAGGTGGTCCACGACTCGACACTGCCGGTCGCGACCCAGGAACTGGTCAAGATACGCGCCAGCCAGATCAACGGCTGCGGCTTCTGCACCGACATGCACACCAAGGACGCCGCCGCCGGGGGAGAGACCCAGCTGCGTCTCAACCTGGTGGCCGCCTGGCGCGAGGCCAAGGTCTTCACCGACGCCGAGCGCGCCGCACTGGAGCTGGCCGAGCAGGGCAGCCGTATCGCGGACGCGGCCGGCGGCGTCACGGACGAGGCCTGGGCGAACGCGGCCAAGCACTACGACGAGGACCAACTCGCCGCACTGATCTCGCTGATCGGCATCATCAACGCGTACAACCGGATCAACGTCATCAACCAGCAGCCGGCCGGTGACTACCAGCCCGGCCAGTTCGGCTGAGGCACCCCGACGAACGACCGGTCCTGGGGGGGGGGGGGGGGGGGGGGGGGGGGGGGGGGGGGGGGGGGGGGGGGGGGGGGGGGGGGGGGGGGGGGGGGGGGGGGGGGGGGGGGGGGGGG
>NZ_JBVIGA010000014.1:0-226358 GCF_055571035.1 Streptomyces malachitofuscus
CTGGTCAAGGACCCCGACTACCGGTACCAGTCGGCCGACGAGATGCGGGCCGACATCGAGGCCTGCCTCGACGGCCAGCCCGTCGCCGCCACCGCGGCACTGGGCGCGGTCGGCTACGGCGGCTACCCGGACGACCAGCCGACCACGGCGCTGCGCTCGGACGCGGGCCCGGGTGCCGCGACCTCGATGCTGCCGCCCATGAACCCGGATGACGGCGGCTTCGGCTATGACGACCGCCAGAGCCGTCGGCGCCCGCCGAAGAAGAACAACACCTCGACGATATTGCTGGTCGTGGCGGGTGTCCTGGTCCTCATCGGCGCGATCCTGATCGGCCGCTGGGCCATCAGCGGCAGCGGAGGCGTGGGCAACGACACCGTCGCGACCCCGAACTTCGTCGGCGAGACGAAAGCCGGCGCCGAGAAACTCGCCGTCAACGGCGACTTGAAGCTCAGCTTCGAGGACAAGCCCTGCGAGAACCAGAGCAAGGGCAAGATCTGCTCGCAGGACCCGGCGGCCGGCACGAAGGTCGACAAGGACTCCACCGTCAACCTGGTCGTCTCCACGGGGGCGCCGAAGGTCGCGGTGCCGAGCGTCGTCGGCGACAAGCTCGACGACGCCAGGGCGGAGCTCGAGGGCGACAAGTACGAGTTCGTCGTCGAGGTCGAGGAGAAGGTGGACGCCCAGGAGCCGGGCACGGTCCTCGAACAGGACCCGGGTCTCGGCGAAGAGGTGGAGAAGGGCACCACCATCACCCTCACCGTCGCCAAGGAAGAGGCCAAGTCGACGGTCCCGGACGTCCTCGGCAAGTCCTGTGACGAGGCCAAGGCGCAGATGACGGCGAACAACCTCACCGGCAACTGCACCGAGCAGGAGACCGAAGACCCGAACCAGGTCGGCAAGGTCATCAGCACCACGCCGGGAGCGAACACCCAGGTCGACAAGAACTCCCAGGTCCAGATCGTCGTCGGCAAGGCGAAGCAGAACGAGCAGGTCGCCGTGCCGAACGTGAATGGCCAGACCCTCAAGGACGCCCAGAGGATGCTCCAGGAGGCCGGGCTCGCGGTCGGCAACGTCGCCGGCTCGCAGGACCCCAACTCCCGCGTCTTCGGCTCCAACCCGCCTCAGGGCACCCAGGTGCAGAAGGGGTCGGCGGTCACCCTGTTCACCGCGGACCAGGGCGGTAACAACGGAGGCAACAACGGCGGCATCTTCGGCGGCCTCACCGGCGGCAACGAGGACTGACCCGAGCCCCCGCACGACAGGAGCCCCGGCCCTCCATCGAGAGGGCCGGGGCTCCTTGCCTGCGCGGGTCACCCCGCGGGACGTCAGCGCAGTTCCGCCGGCGGGGTGCGGTCCCGGTCGACCTTCTCCGTGCGGACCAGTTCGCCCCAGACGATGTAGCGGTACTTGCTGGTGTACACCGGCGTGCAGGTGGTCAGCGTGATGTAGTGGCCGGCCTTCTTCCTGCCGGACTCCTTCGGGATCTTCCCGAGGACGTCGACGTTGTACTTCGACGTCTCCGGGAGGATCGCGTAGGTCTTGTAGACGTACCACGTGTCCTTCGTCTCGAAGACGATCGAGTCGCCCTTCTCGATCTTGTGGATGCCGTGGAACTTCGCGCCGTGGCCGTCCCGGTGGGCCGCCAGGGAGAAGTTGCCCTTCTTGCCGGACGTCGGCAGCGTCGCCTTCACGGGGTCGGTGTAGTAACCGGCGACACCGTCGTTGAGGACCTTCATCGAGGTGCCCTTCTCGACGAGGATCTCGTCACCGGTCATCGCGGGCACGTGCAGGAAGCCGACCCCGTTCTTGCTGTCGTAGGAGGCGGGCCCGCCACTGCTGCCGCCCTCGTCGGACTCCTGCGCCCAGGCGTCGCGGACCTTGTCCGCCTGCTTGTCCGCCGCGCGGTCCGCGACCACGTTCGTCCACCACAGCGAGTAGACGACGAACAGACCCAGCACCAGGCCCGCGGTGATGAGGAGTTCCCCGAAGAAGCTGACCACCATCGCCACCGGCCCCATGCGGCGGCGGCGACGCGTCGGCGAGGACGCGGGCGGGTCGGAGTGCTGTGCGGTGTCGTCGGCGGTCGCTGCCACGTTTCCTCTGCCCTTAACTGACGAGCGCATCCGGCTTGCCCTTGCTGCGCGGCCGTTCCTCGACCATCTTGCCCCAGACGATCAAGCGGTACTTGCTGGTGAACTCCGGGGTGCACGTGGTCAGCGTGATGTAGCGGCCCGGTCCGGTGAAGCCCGATCCCTTCGGAACCGGATCGAGGACGCTCACATTGCTCGGCGAGGTGACCGGCAGTATCGACGCCATCTTGTAGACGAAGTAGTCGTCCTGTGTCTCCACGACGATCGGGTCGCCCGGCTCCAGCCGGTTGATGTACCGGAACGGCTCCCCGTGCGTGTTGCGGTGGCCCGCGAGCCCGAAGTTGCCGGTCTTCGCGTCCGGCATCGCCGTCTTCAGCGCGCCCTCCGCGTAGTGGCCCACCATGCCCCGGTCCAGCACCTTCTTGCTGCTGATGCCCTCCGCGATCGGCACCACCACGTCGAGCCGTGGGATGTGCAGCAGCGCGAAGCCCTGCCCCGGCTCGAAGGCGCCCGGCTGGCGCTTGCCGTTCGCCCAGTCGTCCTGGAGGTCGCTGACCTCCTTGCCGGCCTGCGCCTGGGCCCGCACGTTCGTCCACCACAGCTGGTAGGTGACGAACAGCAGCATCAGCACACCGCAGGTGATGAACACCTCACCGATGGCCCGGCTGGCGACGACCGCCGGACTCGCCTTGCGCGCCCGTGCCCGCCGACGCGCCTCCACACGGGACAGGGGCGCCCGTGAGGCCTCCTCAGAGCCCTCTGACGCCCCTTCCCCGCCTCCGGCGACTCCCTGGGTCTCTCCGGCCTTGCGGGAGCCTCCACGGCGTCCCTGGCGCTTTCTGGCTGCCTTCCTGCGGGCCGCCCGCCCGCCCGGTGCCGGTGCGGCTTCCGTGCGCGCCGCCCGCTCCGCCCGCACAGGCGGCTCCGGGATCCGCAGCGCCACGGTCTCCTCGTCGACCGGCGGCAGAGGGGCGGTGCCGTCGGCAACGCCGCCGTAGGCCTCGGGCTGCGCGCTGTCGTACCAGCCGTCCCCGTACGCACCCGGCGCTCCGTACGCACCCGGCGCCCCGTACGGCTGCCCGCCGTACGAGGTGCCCTGGTCGCCGGCACCGTAGGCGCCGGACTCGCGCTCGGGGCGCAGCGCCGTCACGCCGTGGACCTGCCCACCACCGGGGCGAGCCCCGCCGACCTCGCCACCGCGCCCTGGTCCCCGCACTCCACCAGCCAGTTGGCCAGCATGCGGTGGCCGTGCTCGGTCAGCACCGACTCGGGGTGGAACTGCACGCCCTCGACGAGCAGTTCACGATGCCTCAGGCCCATCACTATGCCGTCCGGCGTCCGGGCCGTGACCTCCAGCTCCGCCGGTACCGTGGCCGGTTCGGCGGCCAGCGAGTGGTAGCGGGTCGCCGTGAACGGGGAGGGCAGGCCGGCGAAGACACCCTTGCCCTCGTGCGTCACCGGCGAGGTCTTGCCGTGCAGCAGCTCGGGCGCCCGGTCCACCACGCCGCCGTACGCCACCTGCATCGACTGCATGCCGAGACAGACACCGAAGACCGGCACCCCGGTCGACGCGCAGTGCCGCACCATGTCCACGCAGACGCCGGCCTCCTCGGGAGTGCCGGGACCCGGGGACAGCAGCACCCCGTCGAAACCGTCCTGGGCGTGCTCCGTCGACACCTCGTCGTTGCGCAGGACCTCGCACTCGGCGCCCAGTTGGTACAGGTACTGGACCAGGTTGAAGACGAAGCTGTCGTAGTTGTCGACGACGAGAATGCGCGCGCTCACTGGTTGTCCACCGTCACATCGTTGAAGGGCAGCAGCGGCTCGGCCCACGGGAAGACGTATTGGAAGAGGACGTAGACCACGGCGACGATCAGCACCAGTGAGATGAGTGCCCGCACCCATCCGTTGCCCGGCAGATGCCGCCAGATCCAGCTGTACATGCCGTCCCTTCCGTCGTACCACGGCACCAGACCCACGCCGTACGCCAACAGACTAACGGCGCGACCCCTCCGTTTTCCCGGCCTCCACGGGGTGTGCGAACTCCGTACGAGTCCCGCCGCGTGTACCCGTATGTACGTGGCGCGGGGCGGAACGCCTCGATGTCCGGCCATGTTCCACGTGAAACATCGACCGGGGACGCCTCCACCGCAGAAGGGCCGCTACTCCACCGGCTGCGCGTAGTGCAGGTCCACGGTGCCCGAGTAGCCGGGCAGGGTCACCGTTCCGTTGTCCTCGACCTTCCAGCCGAGTCCGTAGACGTTGACGTACACCATGTAGTTCTGGATCGCCGGCGAGGACGCGAGCGCCTTCCTCAGCTTCTCCGGGTCCCCGACCGCCGTGATCTTGTACGGCGGTGAGTAGACGCGCCCTTGGAGGATCAGGGTGTTGCCCACGCAGCGCACCGCGCTGGTGGAGATCAGCCGCTGGTCCATGACCTTGATGCCCTCGGCGCCGCCCTGCCACATCGCGTTCACCACGGCCTGGAGGTCCTGCTGGTGGATGACCAGATAGTCGGGCTGCGGCTCGGGGTAGCCGGGCAGCTTGGCGGTGGCGTCAGGCGGGGCGTCGTTGAGGGTGACCGTGATCGCCTCGCCCGTGAGCTTCTGGGTGCCGGCGTGCTTCTCCAGGTCGGCGAGCTTCTCGTCCTCGGCCTCGGTGCTGCCGTCGTCCCGCTCGGCGAGCGACTCGATGTCCTCGCGCAACGCGCCGTTGGACTCGTCGAGCTTCCCGTTCTCGCGGCTGCGCTCGTGAATCAGGTCGGACAGCTTCAGCAGCGAGGCGTCCGTGCGGATGTCGGTGCCCTTGGCCGTGTCGAAGCTGGTGAAGAAGATGAGGCCCGCCAGGGCGAAGACGCCCGCGGTGAGGATCCGCACGGGCCGGACACGGCGTCGGCGGGCAGGACTGGATTCCGGTCCGGGGAAGTCGGCAGAATTGCTCAACGTACCCTTATCTCCTTCGGCGCCGCGGAAGCACTACGCTAACGGACGCCCGGGGGAGCGATCGGAGTCCCCTTGTACGCTGCTCCGAGCCCGACCCAGTTCCCTGCGCGGCCACGCAGCGCATCGACAGGAGAGACCCTCGTGCCGAAGTCACGTATCCGCAAGAAGGCCGACTACACGCCGCCGCCGGCGAAGCAGGCGACCGCCCTCAAGCTGACCAACCGCGCCTGGGTCGCGCCCGTGATGCTGGCGCTGTTCCTCATCGGCCTGGCCTGGATCGTCGTCTTTTACGTCACCGACGGCACCCTGCCCATCGATGCCCTGGGCAACTGGAACATCGTGGTGGGCTTCGGGTTCATCGCCGCCGGATTCGGCGTCTCCACGCAGTGGAAGTAGCGCGTCCCTCACGGTGAGCGCTGCTCTGCCCAGAGCTGTCCCCACAGCTCTGGGCAGGACTATTCCCTGAGTTATCCACAGCCCTTGTCCACATGTGGATAGGCAACCCGATCTGTGGATAACCCTCCGGCGGTTGACGCTGGTGTGACAGAAACACCGGCAACCGAAAGCATGTTCGCAAACTGCCTGACCTGCGAAAATACGGGTCGGTCAGCGAGAAGCTCGACTCCTCCGCACCCTGTGCACAAGATCCGCCACGATCTGTGGACAACCCTTGGCGCTCAGGTGAGCTGCGCCGTCCTCAGCACGGTCATCAGCACGGCCACGGCCAGCACCAGCGCACAGGTGCCGTACTGCACCAGCGCCCGCCGTTCCCGCGGGGCGTGGACCATGGCGTACCCGATCACGACTCCGGCGACGAACCCGCCCAGGTGGGCCTGCCAGGCGATGTTGCCCCAGCCGAAGGTGATGATCACGTTGATGACCAGCAGGGCGATGATCGGACGCATGTCCTGGTTGAGCCGGCGCATCAGGACGGCAATCGCACCGAACAGGCCGAAGATCGCTCCCGAGGCACCGAGCGAGGCCGTGGTCCCCGATGCCAGCAGATAGGTCAGCGCACTGCCGGCCAGCCCCGAGATCAAATAGAGCGCGAGATAGCGGGCGCGGCCCAGGGCCTCCTCCAGCGGGCCGCCGAGCCACCACAGACCGAGCATGTTGAAGCCGAAGTGCCAGATCGCCTCATGCGTGAACATCGAGGTGACCAGGCGATACCACTCGCCCTCCGCCACACCCTCGGTGGGCAGGAAGGGCTCCGGCGGCCAGACACCGACCAGCACGAGCGGGTCGAGCAGCGACGGCCGGATCTGCACGGCGAGGAACACCGCGAGATTGATCCCGAGAAGGATCTTGGTCAGCAGCCGGGGATCGGCGGCGACGGTTCCACCGGCGATCGTGCGGGGCCTGGAGGCCGAGGGCGAGTGACCGGTGCCCGACCCTCCGCGGACACACTCCGGGCACTGGAAACCGACCGAGGCGCTGACCATGCACTCCGGGCAGATCGGGCGCTCGCACCGGGTGCAGCGGATACCGGTCTCGCGGTCCGGATGGCGATAGCAGACAGGGACGCGCTGGGCGCCCTGCGGGCTGCCGGCAGCCTGGTCGTCCATGGGATCCCCTAGGTCGTGTGGAAAAAAGGCCCGCCCCGCCCATCCTTACGGATGAGCGGGGCGATTGGTTCCCTTCGAGCGCTTTCGCGCTCCGGGGGACGAGGTGCTCAGCCCTCGCGGATCTCGACCGACTCGATCACCACGTCCTTCAGCGGACGGTCGGTGCGCGGGTTGGTCTGCGTGGACGCGATCGTGTCGATGACCTTCTGGCTCGCCGCGTCGGTGACCTCACCGAAGATGGTGTGCTTGCGGTTCAGCCACGCCGTCGGGGAGACGGTGATGAAGAACTGCGAGCCGTTGGTGCCCGGACCGGCGTTGGCCATCGCCAGCAGGTAGGGCTTGTCGAAGCGCAGGTCCGGGTGGAACTCGTCCTCGAACTGGTAGCCGGGCCCACCGGTGCCGTTGCCCAGCGGGTCCCCGCCCTGGATCATGAAGCCACTGATCACCCGGTGGAAGACCGTGCCGTCGTAGAGCTTGTCCGTGGACTTCGCACCGGTCTGGGGGTGGGTCCACTCCCGCTCGCCCTTGGCGAGCTCGACGAAGTTCTTGACCGTGATCGGCGCGTGGTTCGGGAAGAGCCGGACCTCGATGTCGCCGTGATTGGTCTTCAGGGTGGCGTAGAGCTGCTCAGCCACGATGTGCCTTCCGTTGTCTTTCCGTGACTCCCTGATCCTCGCACGGACGGGGCGCCCAGTCGCCCGACCTGCGTTCACTGGTGGGCAACAGGGCCGTCCGGCTTGCGGAAAACGGGGCCGGTACTCCCGTGGCGGGGGCGCATGACGGCGATCCGTGGCATTGTCGGCGACAAGCTCCCGTTGCACCGGATTCATCCGCTATCACACTCGATATCACTATCGATCAAGCACACCGGCACCCGTATGCCCGTCCGCGCATGCCCCACGGCGTCCCGGCAGGCATGATCCGTAAAAGGGTGGAAAGTCGAAATACCGTACGCCACCGAGGAGGAGGAACCCGTGACCCGCATCGACAGCGTGCGCGCCGCGACCGGTTCGGCGAAGGACAGCGTGCTGCACGCCGCGGAAGTGGTGGCGCCCTACGCCGACACGGCCAAGGTCAGGGCCGCGCACTACGCACAGGAGGCCCGCGTACGGCTGGCGCCCAAGGTGACACAGGCCGCCGGGCATGCCCGCGTCCAGTACGGCGCCCATGTGCAGCCGTATCTGGAACAGGCCCGGACGCATGTGCCGCCGAAGGTCGACATGGCCGCCCAGCAGGCCGCCGTCCGCACCCGCATGGCCGCTCGGCAGGCGGCGGACTACTCCCGGCCGATGATCGAGCAGGCGGTGGCCGCCGCCGGTCCCGCGAGGGAGGAGGCCGCGGCCCGCAGCGCCGCCGCGCTGGCCGCTCTGCGCGGCCAGGTGTCGGCCCGGCAGATCCAGAAGATCGTCCGCAGGCAGCAGCGCCGGGCGAAGGCCGGCCGTGCCGCGCGCATGGTTCTGATCATGGGAGCCGTGGCAGGCGGCGCCTTCGCCGCCTGGAAGTGGTGGGACAAGCAGGCCAACCCGGACTGGCTGGTGGAGCCGCCGGCCGCGACGGATGTGTCGGGCTCGACCAAGCTGACGTCGGTGGACGGCAGCGACCTGAGCGCGCTCGACCCTGAGGTCGAAGCCAAGGAGGCCGCGGAGGAGGCCGCCAGGCGCGACGAGCCCTAAGAGGCGCACGGCACCAACGGCGGGGGGGGGGGGGGGGGAGGGGGGGGGGGGGGGGGGGGAGGGGGGGGGGGGAGGGGGGGGGGGGGGGGGAAAGGGGGGGGGGGGGGGGGGGGGGGGGTGGGGTCCCCCCCCCCCCCCCGCGCCGTTTCACGTGAAACAGGACCCCTCTCACCACGTTTCCGCAGGTGAGAGGGGTCCAGGTGTGGAGCCTAGGGGAGTCGAACCCCTGACATCTGCCATGCAAAGACAGCGCTCTACCAACTGAGCTAAGGCCCCGGAAGGAAAGCGTCCACCTGGAAGAACACATCCCGGTGGGCGCCCGACACCAGAGTACCGGGTCCCCCGGGGGGTTCCGCAAAAAGATTGGGGGTCCCCGTGACCAACCACTCTCCGTAAGATGCTCGGCGGGGTTCGCTACAGCGAACCGCGGTTCATGGGGAAGCGATGGGGAGACGCAATGGACGCCGCACAGCAGGAAGCCACCGCCAGAGCGCGGGAACTGCAGCGGAATTGGTATGGGGAGCCGCTGGGGGCGCTCTTCCGTAGGCTCATAGACGACCTGGGCCTCAATCAGGCTCGTCTCGCGGGTGTGCTGGGACTGTCCGCGCCGATGCTCTCGCAGCTGATGAGCGGGCAGCGGGCGAAGATCGGCAATCCTGCGGTGGTTCAGCGGGTGCAGCTGCTGCAGGATCTGGCGGGACAGGTCGCCGACGGCAGCGTCAGCGCGGCCGAGGCGACCGAGCGCATGGAGGAGATCAAGAAGTCCCAGGGGGGTTCCGTGCTCAGCAACACCACACAGACCACGAGCAGTTCGGGAGCTCCCACGGTCAAGCGGGTGGTCCGCGAGATCCAGTCCCTGCTGCGTTCGGTGGCGGCTGCCGGCGACATCATCGACGCCGCCGACACCCTCGCTCCCACCCACCCCGAACTGGCCGAGTTCCTGCGTGTCTACGGCGCCGGCCGCACCTCCGACGCGGTCACGCACTACCAGGCGCACCAGAACTGATCTTCCGCCCGGCGGCTGCCGGGTGTACGGGGGAAGCCGGCCCGGAGACCGGCGACACGGAGCCGGCCGGGTACAGGAGAGAGATCAGAGGCGCAGGGGGAGTCGTATCGCTCGTCGAGGGGGAAGGACTGGGGGACACCGCAGGGGGAGGAGCGACGTACAGCCATGGGTGAGGTCTTCGCCGGCCGGTACGAACTGGTCGATCCGATCGGACGCGGGGGCGTCGGTGCCGTATGGCGCGCCTGGGATCATCGCCGCCGCCGTTATGTGGCCGCCAAGGTCCTGCTGCAAAGCGACGCCCACTCCCTCCTCCGCTTCGTCCGCGAGCAGGCTCTGCGGATCGATCACCCCCATGTCCTCGCTCCCACCAGCTGGGCCGCCGACGACGACAAGGTCCTCTTCACCATGGACCTGGTCGCCGGTGGTTCCCTGGTCCACCTGGTCGGCGACTACGGTCCCCTGCCGCCGCCCTACGTCTGCACCCTGCTCGACCAACTGCTGGCGGGGCTCGCCGCGGTGCACGCGGAAGACGTGGTGCACCGGGACATCAAGCCCGCCAACGTGCTCCTGGAGGCCACCGGTACGGGCAGGCCACGGCTGCGGCTGTCCGACTTCGGTATCGCGATGCGGCTGGGCGAGCCCCGGCTGACGGAGACCAACCTGGTGGTGGGCACGCCGGGCTATCTCGCACCGGAGCAGATGATGGGCTCCGAACCGGACTTCCCCGCCGACCTGTTCGCCGTGGGGCTGGTGGCCCTGTATCTCCTCGAGGGCGCCAAGCCGGACACCAAGGCCCTCATCCAGTACTTCGTCGACCACGGGACCCCCGGCCCTCCCCAGGGCATTCCAGAGCCGCTGTGGCAGGTCGTCGCCACGCTGCTCGAGCCGGATCCGTCGGCGCGGTTCCGCACGGCCACGGGGGCACGCAAGGCGCTCGCGGCGGCCGCGGAGCTGCTGCCGGAACCGGGGCCCGACGACGAACTGATCGAAGTCTTCGACCAACTGGGCCCACTTCCCCCGGGCTTCGCCGCCGACGGTCCGCTGAAGAGGGCCTCGGGTGTCCGACCGGACGGCCGGGGCGGTACGGCGACCGAAGCGTTCGAGCCCGGGAAGGAACACCGGCCGGGGACCGGAGACTCCGACCCAAGGCGAGGCACGGACACCGGGCCCGCCGGGGGAGACGATGCCGTGCCCCGCCGGGGCGCGGCCACCACCCAAGGGGTCGAGAGTTCGGCCGGCACCGGGACCGGAACCGGTCCGGGCCCTCTCGGTACGCACCGTGACACGGGCGGAGGCGGGGATGCCGACCCCGGCGATCCCCGTCGGAGCACCGCCTCCCCTGCGACGCCGTCCGGAGGCTCCCCGCGGCCGCCCAGCATGTCGGACACCGGCAGCTTCCCTCTCCCACCGCCCCGGTCCACGATCACCTCCTCCCCCGTACCCGCTCCGCCGCCTCCGGTGCACGCCCCGGGCACCTCTCGGCCCCCGGAAGAGGCCCCGAACGGCAGCCCGTACCAGCCGGCCCACCCCGCGCCCCACCCCGCGCCCCACGTCTCGCCCCACGACCCCACTCATCCGCTGCGCTCCCCCCTGCCACGGCCGACCGCGCCTCCCGACGCCTCTACTGCTGAATACACCGCCCAAGGCCCGCGGGTTCCGCCTCCGGGCGGGGCGATCTCGCGGCACGGCACGGTGCCCCGGTCCCACCGTCGTCGCAGCCGTCGGCCCGGCCCTCCCGCAAAGGTGGCCGTCCCGGTCCTGCTCCTGGCCCTGGCCTGCTACGCCGTGGGGTTCTGGGCCCTGACCCGCATCTGATCCGCCACCGCCTACGGACGGGCCCGCCGCCGAGCCGCCAGGACCCACACGCCGAGCCCCGCCAGCAGCACGCTGCCGGTGCCGATGCCGCCCACCGCGAGCGCCCGGTACGCGGCGTCGTCACCGGCCGTTCCGCCGCCCCGGGCGGCCGTGTCCCGGTCCTCCCCCGTGACCGTGAAGACGTCCGCCGGCACGGGCCGCCCCGCGTAGCCGGGCCCGTCCTGTGCCGCACCGCTCAGCCCAACCCTCAGGGTCAGCGGAACGGGCCCGTCGCCGAAGTCGTCCGCGACCTCCGCCGAGAGATGCGCGACCAGGTAGTAGGAACCGGCGAACCGCATCGTCGAGACCTGCCGTCCGGCGGCGTGGCGATTGACGTACGCCACCGGCGGCAGGGGCGCCAGGCTCTTCGACTTCTGGCCGCCGTCGTAGCCGACGCCCACGTCCTCGACGTGGGCGCGGACCGGGTTGTAGAGGTCCAGGTCCAGTGCGGCGGCGACGTAGCCCCTGCCGGCCGAGCTCGCACTGCCCAGTTCAGCAGTGGCGTGCAGCTGCCGCCCCCAGTCGACGGGGACCTTGTAGAAGAGGGTCTGGCCGGGGCGTATGTCGTCCCGCCACACACCATGGCCGAGGGAGGTGGCCCGGGCGAAGCCCGTACCGCCCGTGCGCTTTTCCGGCTCGCCCGCAACAGGCTGGGGCGAAGCGGAGTTCCACTCCTCGGGTGCCTTCGTGGGACCGCTGTTCTCCAGCCCAGGCTCCGACACCGTGGTGAGCTCCAGCTCCCAGGGGACCGGGGAGGAGTTCTTCCCATCCGGGTCGGCGCGTTCGACGGTCACGTAGTACGTACCCGCGTCCCTGCACAGTGATCTCCTGGGAGAGATCTCCCGCACGGCCCACACGGCGACCGGATGCGGGCTGCCGCCGGCACCGAAGGTCGCCGTGCCGACATCGCAGGACCGGCCGTCGCCGTCCTGCACGGACATCTTGAGGCCGTCGATGACGGAGGTGTCGCGGCCGGCCGGCGGAGCGGCCGTGGCGGAGGCGTAGGTGTTCGTGGTGCCGTCGAGTTCGAGGCGGTAGTAGACCTTGCCGGTGGGCGGCAGGGTGCTGCGGTAGGTCCGGCCCGGCGCCAGTTCGACGGCGTCCGCGGTGCTCACGGCCCCGTCGATCCTCCGCGCGCCCTCGGCGAAGCCGTAGTCACCGGCAGCCCCGATGGACCGGACGGATCCGGCGGCCTCGGCGGCGACCGCCGCCTGCCCCGGCGGAAGACCCCCCAGCCCCAGAACGAACGTCACACCCGCACACACGGCGACCGGACGCCGGCCGAGCCCGGCTCCGGCCCGCCCCCGCGCCGTCCACTGCCGTCCCCTCACGCGCCACCCCTCGTCGCTGCCCGGACGTCGCACCGTGCCGCCCATCCTGCCCCGTGGAGGAGCCCGGTCCGCAAGGCCCGGCCACACAAAACCCCGACCGCAAGGGCGGCCGGGGTCTGTTCAGCGTCGGATATCGGTACTCACGAACCCGTGGGCACGGAGTCAGTCGCCTCCGTCCACAGATCCTGCTCGGCGCGATCCGCCTGGATCTGGCGGTACACGAGGAGCCCGCCGATGGCGGCCAGTGCGACCAGGAGAAGCTTCTTCACCGCGCGACCTCGTCTTTCGTTGACGTAGGGGACCTCTGGCGCCCGACTATACACACCGGTCGATACCGATCGGTGACCTGCGTCGACCCCTTGAACTGCCTTTGGGTCGGGCGCAGGAGAAGCGGAGTACGGCGATCCGATCGGAGGGTGATCACACCTCCATGGACGGTCACTTTATCGCCTTACCTCCCGCTCTCCACCTTTTCCGCCCTTATGCCCCCATCCGGGTGGTGTTCATCTGAACATCCACGCGCCACGGGCGTCGGTCCACCACTTCGCGACCCTCATACACATCATGAGGAAAGTACGCAAATCGCCCAACCCGAAAGTGAGGGGCCATGGCCCGGAACAAGGTCATGAAGCTGTGGAACGCCGTCGTCACCGCCTTCCTCGCGCTGTGCACGGCGCTCGGACTCATCACCACGACCGCCTCCGCGGCCGTACCGCAGACCGAGAAGACGCGCAACAGCGACAGCACGTCCAGGACGACGGCACCGGCCACGCCCCTGTGGTCCTGGTCATTGATCAGGGCCCTGCCCCCCACGATGAAACAGCGCATCCACGCCGAGGCCCACGGCAAGTCCCCCGGCTGCAGGCACAGCCCTCATGCGGACACCGAAGAATCCAGCTCGGCGGACTGCTCCGAGGACACGGAGTCCTCCCGGCCGGAACCCGTCACCGGACTCATCCCGCTCCAGCGCTGACCCCCGGCGGTGCTCCGGAGCCCTCCTCGTGCCGTCGCTGCTTCCCGAAGTCCTGGCGAACTTGCGTACAGCACCACGGCACGACGAAGACTCCCCGGCTGGTGACAGCCTCGACGCCGGAAGAAGACCCCCGTCGGTATGCGACGGGGGTCTTCTCGTTGCGAAGTCGGCAGGACCGATCGCCGCCCTCGGCGTCCTGGTCGTGGCGGAGCCCTTCGAAGGCGGGCGTCCCTGGTCGGCCGTGAACGCGAAGACCCCCAACCACTATCGGGTTGGGGGTCCTCTCGCTGGTGGGGCTAACAGGATTTGAACCTGTGGCCTCATCCTTATCAGGGATGCGCTCTAACCAACTGAGCTATAGCCCCGCCGCGCTCTGCGGTGTGTGTCCCGCGCGCTGACTCCTGAAGATTAGCGCACGACCCGGGCAGTCCCAAAATCGGTTGTCGGGGAACCGTCGGAGGAGGCGGGGAAAGCGTCGTGAGCAGGTCACTCGTCCTCGGCCAGCGTCACCTCGACGCCGCCCACGAAGCCCGCGGAAAGGTTGTAGATGAACGCGCCGAGCGTCGCCAGAGCCGTCGCCAGGACGACGTCGATGACCGCGATGATCGACGTGAACATCAGGACGTTGGGCAGCGACAGGAACGACTGGAGATCGAAGCCGTTCGACTCGTTGGAGCCGGTCGCCTCGGCGATCGTGCCGCCGACCGACGAAAACACGCCCATGGCGTCCATGACCATCCACAGCACCGCGGACGCGACGATCGTGCAGATGCCGAGGGCGATGGAGAGCAGGAAGCTGACCTTCATCACCGACCAGGGGTCGGCCTTGGCCACGCGCAGGCGCGCCTTGCGCACGCGCGGGGTGGTGCTCGCGCCGGTGCGCGGGCGCCGCACCGCGCCGGTCTGGCCGGCTGCCGTCCCGGCCTGTGCCGGGTAGGCCTGCGGCGGGTGGTACGGGCCCGCCTGCTGTTGCGGCTGCCGTTCCCCCGGCAGCGGTGAGGCCGTCTGAGCGGCGGCGCCCTGGTCCGGCGCGGCCTGCGGGCCTCGGGTGTCCGTCACGGTTCCCCCCTGGGATCCCTGTCTGTCGGACGAGGAGGCGTCCTTGGCGGGCGACTTGATCGCCTTGAGATTGGTCGTGTGCGGATCCGCCGCCCGCGCGGCGGAGCCACGGCCACCGCCGCCCGTTCCCGAACTGGTACCGGTCGGTCCGGCGCCCGTGGCTCCGTTCACGCTGACTCACTCCTCGTGCTACTCGGCCGAGGGCGCCTCACCCTCGTCCGTGCCGGTGGTCGCGTCCCCGTCGGTGGTCTCGTCCACGGCCACGTCGCCGTCGACTTCCTCCGCCTCGCGTCCAGCCTCGGCGTTTCGAGCGATGCCGACCACGGCATCGCGCTTGCCCAGATTGATCAGTTGGACGCCCATGGTGTCACGGCCGGTTTCCCTGATCTCGTTGACTCGCGTACGAATCACACCACCCGACAGCGTGATGGCGAGGATCTCGTCGGTCTCCTCGACCACCAGCGCGCCGACGAGGGAGCCGCGGTCCTCGACGATCTTGGCGGCCTTGATACCGAGGCCGCCGCGCCCCTGAACGCGGTACTCGTCGACAGCGGTCCGCTTCGCGTACCCGCCGTCTGTGGCAGTGAACACGAACGTACCGGGTCGAACAACATTCATCGAGAGCAGCTCGTCGCCCTCACGGAAACTCATGCCCTTGACGCCCGAGGTCGCACGGCCCATGGGCCGCAGCGTGTCGTCCGTCGCCGTGAACCTGATCGACTGTGCCTTCTTGCTGATCAGCAGCAGATCGTCATCGGCCGAGACGAGCTCGGCGCCGATCAGTTCGTCGTCGGAACCGTCCTCCTGCTCACGCAGATTGATCGCGATGACACCGCCCGAGCGCGGCGAGTCGTAATCCTTCAGCGGCGTCTTCTTCACCAGGCCGGCCTTGGTGGCCAGGACCAGGTAGGGCGTCGCCTCGTAGTCGCGGATGGCGCGGATCTGCGCGATGGTCTCGTCCGGCTGGAAGGCCAGCAGGTTGGCCACATGCTGCCCGCGCGCGTCCCGGCCGGCGTCGGGGAGCTCGTAGGCCTTCACCCGGTAGACCCGGCCCTTGTTGGTGAAGAACAGCAGCCAGTGGTGGGTGGTGGACACGAAGAAGTGGTTGACGATGTCGTCTTCCTTGAGCTTCGTGCCGCGTACGCCCTTGCCGCCGCGCTTCTGGGCCCGGTAGTCGTCGGTCTTGGTGCGCTTGATGTAGCCGCCGCGCGTGACCGTGACGACGATGTCCTCTTCGGCGATCAGGTCCTCGATGGACATGTCGCCCTCGTAGGGGATCAGCTTCGTCTTGCGGTCGTCGCCGAACTTCTCGACGATCGCCGCCAGCTCCTGGCTGACGATGCCGCGCTGACGCACGGGGGAGGCGAGGATCTCGTTGTACTCGGTGATCTTCGCCTGGAGTTCGTCGTGCTCCTGGACGATCTTCTGGCGCTCCAGTGCGGCCAGTCGGCGCAGCTGCATCTCCAGGATCGCGTTGGCCTGGATGTCGTCGATGTCGAGGAGGTCCATCAGGCCGCCGCGCGCGATCTCGACGGTCTCACTGCGCCGGATCAGCGCGATGACCTCGTCGATGGCGTCCAGCGCCTTCAGCAGGCCGCGCAGGATGTGCGCCCGTTCCTCGGCCTTGCGCAGCCGGAAACGCGTACGGCGGACGATGACCTCGATCTGGTGCGTCACCCAGTGGCGGATGAACGCGTCCAGGGAGAGGGTGCGCGGAACGCCGTCGACCAGGGCCAGCATGTTGGCGCCGAAGTTGGTCTGCAGGTCGGTGTGCTTGTAGAGGTTGTTCAGGACGACCTTGGCGACCGCGTCCCGCTTCAGCACGATGACCAGGCGCTGGCCGGTGCGGGAGGACGTCTCGTCGCGCACGTCGGCGATGCCGCCGATCTTGCCGTCCTTCACCAGGTCGGCGATCTTCTGCGCCAGGTTGTCGGGGTTGGTCTGGTACGGCAGTTCCGTGACCACCAGGCACTGGCGGTTCTGGATCTCCTCGACCTCGACCACCGCGCGCATGGTGATCGAGCCGCGGCCCGTGCGGTACGCCTCCTCGATGCCCTTGCGGCCGACCACCAGGGCGCCGGTCGGGAAGTCGGGGCCCTTGATCCGCTCGATCAGCGCGTCCAGGAGCTCCTCGTGCGACGCCTCGGGGTTCTCCAGGTACCACTGGGCGCCGGCGGCGACCTCGCGCAGGTTGTGCGGCGGGATGTTGGTCGCCATGCCGACCGCGATACCGGCCGAGCCGTTGATCAGCAGGTTCGGGAAGCGCGCGGGCAGGACGGTCGGCTCCTGGGAGCGGCCGTCGTAGTTGTCCGTGAAGTCGACGGTCTCCTCGTCGATGTCCCGGACCATCTCCATCGACAGCGGCGCCATCTTGCACTCGGTGTAGCGCATCGCCGCCGCCGGGTCGTTGCCCGGCGAGCCGAAGTTGCCGTTGGAGTCCACCAGCGGCATCCGCATCGACCACGGCTGCGCGAGGCGGACCAGCGCGTCGTAGATCGAGGAGTCGCCGTGCGGGTGGTAGTTGCCCATGACGTCGCCGACGACGCGGGCGCACTTGTAGAAGCCGCGCTCGGGGCGGTAGCCGCCGTCGTACATGGCGTACAGCACGCGGCGGTGGACGGGCTTGAGGCCGTCACGGACGTCGGGCAGCGCACGCGACACGATGACGGACATCGCGTAGTCGAGGTACGAGCGCTGCATCTCGGTTTCGAGCCCGACGGGCTCTACGCGCATGCCGGCCGCGTCCGGGTCCTCGAGAGGCGTGACGGGAGTGTTCTCGTCGGTCATTGCTGGTGAAGGTCCTTCCTGGTGCGGTCAGCTGAGACCGACTCAGATGTCGAGGAAGCGGACGTCCTTGGCGTTGCGCTGGATAAAGGCGCGGCGGGCCTCGACGTCCTCACCCATCAGGACCGAGAACAGGTCGTCGGCCTGCGCGGCGTCGTCGAGGGTGACCTGGCCGAGGACGCGGTGCTCCTGGTCCATCGTGGTGATGCGCAGTTCCTCGGCGTTCATCTCGCCGAGACCCTTGAAGCGCTGGACGGAGTCCTCACGGATGCGCTTGCCGGCCTGACGGCCCATCTCGATCAGCGCGTCGCGCTCGCGGTCGGAGTACGCGTACTCGAAGTCGTCCCTGCCCCACTTGATCTTGTAGAGCGGGGGACGGGAGAGGAACACGTGCCCGGCCTCGACCAGCGGCCGCATGAAGCGGAAGAGGAACGTCAGCAGCAGGGTGTTGATGTGCTGGCCGTCGACGTCGGCGTCCGCCATCAGGATGATCTTGTGATAGCGGAGCTTCTCGATGTCGAAGTCCTCGTGCACCCCGGTGCCGAACGCGGAGATCATCGCCTGGATCTCCTGGTTCTGCAGGATCCGGTCGATGCGCGCCTTCTCGACATTGAGGATCTTGCCGCGGATCGGCAGGATCGCCTGGTACTGGGGGTTCCGGCCGGACTTGGCCGAACCGCCGGCGGAGTCGCCCTCGACGATGAAGATCTCGCACTTGGTGGGGTCGTTCGACTGGCAGTCGGACAGCTTGCCGGGCAGGGACGCCGACTCCAGCAGCCCCTTGCGCCGGGTCAGGTCACGCGCCTTGCGGGCCGCCACGCGCGCGGTGGCCGCCGCGATGCCCTTGCGGATGATGTCCGCGGCCTCGTTGGGGTTGCGGTCCAGCCAGTCGTTGAGGTGCTCGTAGACGACCTTCTGCACGAAGGTCTTCACCTCGGTGTTGCCCAGCTTGGTCTTGGTCTGGCCCTCGAACTGGGGCTCGCTCAGCTTGACCGAGATGATCGCGGTCAGACCCTCGCGGATGTCGTCACCCGTGAGGTTGTCGTCCTTGTCGCGCAGCAGCTTCTTGTCCCGCGCGTACTTGTTGATCAGCGAGGTGAGCGCCGCGCGGAAGCCCTCTTCGTGCGTACCGCCCTCGTGGGTGTGGATGATGTTGGCGAAGGAGTACACGCCCTCCGTGTAGCCGCCGTTCCACTGCATGGCGACCTCGAGGGACAGGTGCCTGTCCTTGTCCTCGGCCTCCAGGTCGATCACGGTGGGGTGCACCACGTCTCCCTTGCGGGAGTTGAGGTACTTCACGAAGTCGACGATGCCGCCCTCGTAGTGGTACGAGACGGCCTTGACCTCGTGCTTCTCGTCCTCGCCCGCCTCGTCCGCACCGGCGGTGGCCTTGGCCGACTCGCGCTCGTCGGTGAGGTTGATCCGCAGGCCCTTGTTGAGGAACGCCATCTCCTGGAAGCGCCGGGAGAGCGTCTCGAAGGAGTAGTCGGTGGTCTCGAAGATGTCGCCGTCGGCCCAGAAGGTGACCGACGTCCCGGTCTCCTCGGTGGCCTCGTGCTTGGCAAGGGGCGCGGTGGGGACACCCAGCTTGTAGTCCTGCGTCCAGCGGTGGCCGTCGGTCTTGACCTCGACGGCGACCCGCGTCGACAGCGCGTTGACCACGGAGACGCCCACGCCGTGCAGACCGCCGGAGACCGCGTAGCCGCCGCCGCCGAACTTGCCGCCCGCGTGCAGCACGGTCAGTACGACCTCGACGGCGGGCTTGCCCTCGGAGGGGACGATGCCCACCGGGATGCCGCGGCCGTTGTCGACGACGCGCACGCCGCCGTCCGCCAGGATCGTGACGTCAATGGTGTCCGCATGGCCGGCCAGCGCCTCGTCGACCGAGTTGTCGACGACCTCCTGCACCAGGTGGTGCAGTCCCCGCTCGCCGGTCGACCCGATGTACATACCGGGTCGCTTGCGGACCGCGTCCAGGCCCTCGAGGACGGTGATGGCTGTCGCGTCGTACGACGTGCCGGCGTCGCCGGCCGGGGTGCTCGCCGCCTCACTGACGCCGGTGTCGGTGGACGGGATGTTCTCGTTGGGGTTGCCGGAATCGGCCACGAAGCGCCCTTTCTGGCACAGCACGAGCCGGGCTCGTCGGCAGGTTGCCGGAGCGGCTGCGGCATGTTGCGTTGGTAAGCCTTGATCAGCGTTGCTCAGCTTTTCCCGGGCGGTCCCCACGATCGGGGCGGGATTGTCTTCCATTCTACCGGTAGCGCTGACATCGATGGGGGTTTGCGGGCACCTGAGTCCGCATGTGCCGCCCTCAACCGGTCTCGTCCGACTCCCGATATGCGGATGGGGGCTCCAGGAGCCCCACGACGGCACTCAGCGCTTCCGGCCGTCAACCCTTTGCTACTTAGGAGTCAGGTGGCGATTCGCAACCGTGTGCGGCCGGAGGGCGAAACGGGTACCGGCGGTACGAACGCACCGTTGAGAAGCCCTGATGTGATGTCAGTCACGTGTGGCGTGAGGGGTCGAAAAGGCCGCCCGGTCACCCGTACGTGTCACCGGGTCCGGTGCTTCCGGGGGCCCGCAGGGGCCCGAAGCGACGGGCGGGACCGGTGGGGCCGACGACCTTGATCAGCCGCACCGTGCCGTGTCCCAGGTCCTCGTTCAGCCGCGCCACGAGGGTCGGCGCGAGCAGCCGCAGATTGGTCGCCCAGGCCGTTGAGTCACAGCGCACGACCAGCACCCGCTCGTCCTCGTCGTAGCGCTCCGGCTCGCAGTGCTTGGCCACGTCCTCGCCGACGATCTCGGGCCAGCGCCCCATCACCCCGCCCACCGCGGCCGGGGCCTCCCAGCCGCGTTCGGTGAGCAGCCGGTTGATCGCCGCCCCGAGCGCCATCGGGTCGCGCCGGTCGGCGCGCGCGCCGGAGCGCAGTCCGCCGCGCCGCGCCTGCTTCTTCTGCTGTGCCGCGTCTCCCCGCGCGCGTGCCGCCTCCCTGGCCGCGCGCAACGCCACGCGCGCCAGGTCGACACCGGAGGGCTCGGGAGCCCTTCCGGCCCCGCCCGCGGGTGGCTGCTGCCCGCTCATACGCGCTCCACCGTCCCCTCGGCCACGGCGAACCGCGTACCCGCCAGCACATGAGGTACGTCGTCGTCCACGGCGGCGGTCACCAGCACCTGCTCACCGGGCGCGACCAGCTCGGCCAGACGCTCCCGGCGGCGCGTGTCCAGCTCGGCGAAGACGTCGTCCAGCACCAGCACCGGCTCATTGCCCTCGGCGCGCAGCAGGTCGTACGAGGCCAGACGCAGCGCCAGCGCGTAGGACCAGGACTCGCCGTGCGAGGCGTACCCCTTGGCGGGCAGCTGGCCCAGCTTGAGGAGCACGTCGTCCCGGTGCGGGCCGACCAGGGTGACGCCCCGCTCGATCTCCTGCTTGCGGGCCTCCGCGAGGGCGGACATCAGCTGCTCGAACAGGTCCTCGCGCGTATGGGCCTCGCCGGGCGCGGACGGCTTGTACTCCAGCGCCACCGGTCCGCCGCCGGGTGCCAGCTGCTCATATGCCTTGTCGGCCAGCGGCTGCATCGCGGCGATCAGGTCCAGACGCTGCGCCAGGAGCTCGGCGCCCGCACGGGCAAGGTGCTGGTCCCAGACGTCGAGCGTGGACAGGTCCAGAGTGCGCCCGCCGTGCCGGCGGGCCAGCGCGGCCGACTTCAGCAGGGTGTTGCGCTGCTTGAGCACGCGGTCGTAGTCGGAGCGGACACCGGCCATGCGCGGCGCCCGCGCGGTGATCAGCTCGTCCAGGAAACGGCGCCGCTCACCGGGATCGCCCTTGACCAGGGACAGGTCCTCGGGCGCGAACAGCACGGTCCGTACGATCCCCAGCACGTCCCGGGGCCTCACCTGCGAGGACCTGTTGATGCGGGCGCGGTTGGCGCGGCCCGGGTTGAGCTCCATCTCGACCAGCTGCTGACGCTCGCCCTGGCGGACCTGGGCCCGGATGACCGCGCGGTCGGCCCCCATGCGGACCAGCGGGGCATCGGAGGAAACCCGGTGGCTGCCGAGGGTGGCGAGGTAGCCGATCGCCTCGACGAGGTTCGTCTTGCCCTGCCCGTTGGGGCCGACGAAGGCCGTCACCCCCGGGTCGAGCGGGACCTCGACCCGGGGGTAGGAGCGGAAGTCGGCCAGCGACAGATGCGTGACGTGCATGGTCGTTTCGCCGACCTCCCCCGGCGTTGTGGACCGCCGTGCGGTCCTGTGGTTGCTTACGTGCTCTGTGGACTACTTCTTCTCGACCGCGTGGCCGCCGAACTGGTTGCGCAGCGCCGCGATCATCTTCATCTGCGGCGAGTCCTCCTGACGGGAGGCGAACCGCGCGAACAGCGAGGCCGTGATCGCCGGCAGCGGGACCGCGTGGTCGATCGCGGCCTCCACCGTCCAGCGTCCCTCACCGGAGTCCTGTGCATAACCCCGGAGGCCTTCCAGATGCTCATCCTCGTCGAGGGCGTCGACCGCGAGGTCCAGCAGCCAGGAGCGGATGACGGTGCCCTCCTGCCAGGAGCGGAACACCTCCCGGACGTCGGTCACCGAGTCGACCTTCTCGAGCAGCTCCCAGCCCTCGGCGTAGGCCTGCATCATGGCGTACTCGATGCCGTTGTGGACCATCTTCGCGAAGTGCCCCGCGCCGACCTTGCCGGCGTGCACCGAACCGAAGTCGCCCGCCGGCTTGAGGGCGTCGAATATCGGCTGCACCTTGGCGACGTTCTCCTTGTCGCCGCCGTACATCAGCGCGTAGCCGTTCTCCAGGCCCCAGACGCCGCCGGAGACGCCGCAGTCGACGAAGCCGATGCCCTTGGCCGCCAGCTCCTCGGCGTGCTTCTCGTCGTCCGTCCAGCGGGAGTTGCCGCCGTCGACGACGACGTCGCCCGGCTCGAGGAGCCCGGCGAGCTCGTCGATCGTGGACTGGGTCGGCTCACCGGCCGGGACCATCACCCACACCACACGCGGGCCGCTGAGCTTGTCCACAAGCTCCCGCAGGCTGTGCACATCGGCGAGGTCCGGGTTGCGGTCGTATCCGTGGACGGTGTGGCCTGCGCGGCGGATCCGCTCGCGCATGTTGCCGCCCATCTTGCCGAGGCCGACGAGACCGAGCTCCATCAGTTGTGTTCCTTAGGTGTGCGACGTGGCGTGACGGCACGTACGTGCCGGCGTCCGAGCCTAAACCCGGACGCTCGCGCACATCTGTGGGCATACGCGCTCACACGCATCGCCTCTCACCTGCGGCTTTCCGCGCACAGATGATCGGCGGCCGAGGACCTCAGCCGCTGAGCCGCACCGGCATGATCAGGTACTTGTAGGCCTCGTCCGCCTCCGCGTCCACCGCCGGGCGGCCGCTGAGCAGCGCGGGCTTGGTGGACGTGGTGAACGACAGCTGGGCCACCGGGGAGTCGATGGCGCTCAGGCCGTCCAGCAGGAACGTGGGGTTGAAGGCGATCGAGATGTCATCGCCCTCCAGCTGGGCGTCGACCCTTTCCACAGCCTGTGCGTCGTCGCTGGAACCGGCCTCCAGGATGAGCACGCCCTGCTCGAAGCTCAGACGCACCGGGGTGTTGCGCTCGGCGACCAGGGCCACGCGCTTGACGGCCTCCACGAAGGGGGCGGTCTCGATCACGGCGACGCTGTTGAACTCGGTCGGGAACAGCGTGCGGTACTTCGGCAGGTCGCCCTCCAGGAGCCGCGTGGTGGTACGGCGGCCGGCACCCTCGAAGCCGATCAGGCCCTCGCCCGCACCCGAGCCGGACAGTGCCAGGATGACCTGGTCACCACTGGTCAGCGCCTTGGCGGTGTCCTGGAGCGTCTTGGCGGGCACCAGGGCGACCGCGGAGACCTCCGGGTTCTCCGGCTTCCACAGGAACTCGCGGACCGCGAAGCGGTAGCGGTCGGTGGAGGCGAGCGTGACGGTGTCGCCCTCGATCTCGATGCGCACACCCGTGAGGACGGGCAGCGTGTCGTCACGGCCGGCCGCGATGGCGACCTGCTGGACGGCGGAGGCGAAGACCTCGCCCGGGACCGTGCCTGTCGCGTTCGGCATCTGCGGCAGGGCCGGGTACTCCTCCACAGGCAGTGTGTGGAGGGTGAACCGCGAGGAGCCGCACACCACCGTCGCCCGTACACCGTCTGTGGAAATCTCCACCGGCCGGTTGGGGAGGGCCTTGGAGATGTCGGCCAGCAGCCGGCCGGAGACCAGGACTGTGCCCTCCTCCTCGACCTCCGCGTCCACCGAGACCCGCGCGGAGACCTCGTAGTCGAAGCTCGACAGGCTCAGCTGGCCGTTCTCGGCCTTCAGCAGCAGGCCGGCGAGGACAGGGGCCGGCGGACGGGCCGGGAGGCTGCGCGCCGCCCAGGCCACTGCCTCCGCGAGTACGTCGCGTTCCACCCGGATCTTCACTGTTGCCGCCTCCTGCTGTTGCCGGCGCTTCTCGCCCTGCCTGGCTTCGTCGTCTGACTCGGTGTCGTCGGCCCCTGTGAGGGGAAGGACACCGGGGACCAGTCTGACGCACCGCACTGACAGTAGGTGCCCCTCGGGGTCAAGTCGTGACGAGTGGCAGTCGGGGGCGAGACGGTGAGTTGTGCACAGGACCCCCTTCGAAACGAATTCCTCGCTCTCTCTGGTTGGGAGTAGTAGTAGGGCCTGTGGATACCGTGGATAACCCTGTTTTCCCAGCTCAGCGCGGGTTTTTTGTCCACGGGCCCTGTGGGTGGGGCCGGTGGACAACCAGGCGTATCTGTGGAGAACAGAAAGTTCTGCACACACCGTGCACAGGCGGGGGCCAGTTCTCCCCAGCTCCGTCCCCAGCTTCGCGGGCCTTTCCCACAGCCCCCTGCCGCAGCTTGATGTGACGCCTTTCACTCGCCCCGGTGAGAGGGCGTGTCGCGTTGCCGAACAGTGGACAGTCATGTGGAGAAGCGGCGGATCACTGGGGACAACCGGCCTCAGCCTGTGGGTTGCCCGTGGACAACTTGGTGCACAGGTTGTGGATCACGGCTTCGTCCACAGTCTGTGGAGATCGTTCGTCCACGAATCCACAGGCGGTTGACCTGGCCCTATGGGTTCTCCGCAGCCCTTGCTGTGGACAAGATCGGGACAACTTCCCGGTCCCCAGGATGTGGACGGGAAAAAGTCACCGAATCTGTGGAGGGCGGCCGTAACCCGGCTCCGGAATCGAACAGCGCCCGGCGCCCGGCGTACGAAGAAGGGCGCCTCCGGATCCCTCCGGAGGCGCCCTCGTCCGTCCTGCGGGCCGTCAGCCGGCCTTGATGCGGTTGGTGAGCTCCGTGACCTGGTTGTAGATGGAGCGCCGCTCGGCCATCAGATTGCGGATCTTCCGGTCGGCGTGCATCACCGTCGTGTGGTCGCGTCCGCCGAACAACGCGCCGATCTTCGGCAGCGAGAGGTCGGTCAGCTCCCGGCACAGGTACATGGCGATCTGCCGCGCCGTCACCAGCGCGCGCCCTCGCGAGGTTCCGCACAGGTCCTCGACCGTCAGCCCGAAGTAGTCGGCTGTCGCCCCCATGATGGCGGTGGAGGTGATCTCCGGAGCGGAGTCGTCGCCCCCGGGCATCAGGTCCTTCAGCACGATCTCCGTCAGCCCCAGGTCCACCGGCTGCCGGTTGAGCGAGGCGAACGCCGTCACCCGGATCAGCGCGCCCTCGAGCTCACGGATGTTCCGCGAGATCCGGGACGCGATGAACTCCAGGACCTCCGGAGGGGCGTTGAGCTGCTCCTGGACCGCCTTCTTGCGCAGGATCGCGATGCGCGTTTCGAGCTCCGGCGGCTGGACGTCCGTGATCAGGCCCCACTCGAAACGGTTCCGCAGCCGGTCCTCCAGGGTGACCAGCTGCTTGGGTGGCCGGTCGCTGGACAGCACGATCTGCTTGTTGGCGTTGTGGAGCGTGTTGAAGGTGTGGAAGAACTCCTCCTGCGTCGACTCCTTGTCCGCCAGGAACTGGATGTCGTCGACGAGCAGGATGTCCATCTCGCGGTAGCGCTTGCGGAAACTGTCGCCCTTGCCGTCACGGATGGAGTTGATGAACTCGTTGGTGAACTCCTCCGAGCTCACGTACCGCACGCGCGTGCCCGGGTAGAGGCTCCGCGCATAGTGTCCGATCGCGTGCAGCAGATGCGTTTTGCCGAGGCCCGACTCCCCGTAGATGAACAGGGGGTTGTACGCCTTCGCCGGTGCCTCTGCGACGGCTACCGCGGCCGCGTGCGCGAATCGGTTGGAGGCGCCGATGACGAACGTGTCGAACAGGTACTTCGGGTTCAGCCGGGCGGTCGGCTCACCGGGACCGGGTGCCGGGGCCGGCTGCGCCGCGAGAGGCCCGGGCGCCCCGGTGGTGGGCAGGTTCGGGCCCACGGGGCCGCCGCGGTGGACGTGACCCGAGCCGGCGGGCGGTTCGGGCAGGTCGCGGCGCCGGGCGTCGCGCTGGTCGTAGTCGCCGCGCGCCGCGTCGTAGTCGGAGCGCTGCTGGTCGTAGGACGGCCGCTCCATCGGCTGCGGGCGGTAGTCCTGCGCCGGCGAGCCGCCGTAGCCGTCCTGTGAGCCGTAAGTGTCCTGGCTGCCGTAGGCGTCCTGTGAGCCGTATGTGTCCTGCGGTGGCGAGGCGTACGGGTCCCGGTCGGGGAAGCCGAGGCGCTGCTGCTGCCAGCCGTACTCCTCCTGCGACGGCCGCGGCCACGCCCCGGGCTCCGGGCGCTGGTACTCCGAGGGGTAGGCGGGGCGTGCGGTGGGGAGCTGGTCACCGGACGGGCCGGGCTGCCGGTCGCCCCGGCGCCGGCCGTATCCCTCGTACCCCTCGTACCCCTCGTACGACTCACGGTCCTGGCGGTCCGGCCTCTCGCGGTGATCGGAGGAGCGGTCGGGACGGTCGGTGCGTTCCTGGCGGACGGCGGGGAGCTCCGGCTCCTCGTACCGCGGCTGTGGGCGGGGTGCCGGCGGGGCCGGAGGTTCGCCGGCGGTCTCGTCGACGGTGATCGCGATCCGGATGGGGCGGCCGCACTCGCGGGTCAGGGTCTCGCTGACGATGGGGGCCAGCCGGCCCTCGAGGACACCCTTGGCGAACTCGTTCGGTACGGCGAGCAGTGCGGTGTCGGCGACCAGGGCCAGCGGCTGGCAGCGTCGGATCCAGTGCTCGTCCTTGCCCTCGACCCCTTGTCCGCGGCCCTCGCCGAGTAGCTGTTCCAGTACGCGTGGCCACACTGCGGCAAGATCGGCAGGTACGTCAGCCACAGGGCACGCTCTCTCACAGGTCCCTCGATCGTGTGATGCGAAGGACGGGTCGGGATGTAAATCGGGTGGTGGAGGGTCAAGGGAACGAATCGGAGTCCAGTCACGGTAGTCAGCGCGGCCGGTACGGTTCAAGTTGTTGTCCCCAGGCTGTGGACAAGTGTCTCCTGGCGACCGTTGGTTTGACCGAATGACGCAGCCGCGCGTACCGTAACGAGGTCGAGTTGTCGATGGCTGCTGCCGCCTGCCTCCGATGGGCACAGATCGCTCAAGGTGATCGGTCAGCGGTGCACTGGGGCGTAACGCGAGCTACTCGTGGGCGCACGGTGACAGCCAGGACGGCACCCCGCAAGAACCGATCTCTTCTGGAGCCCCCGAGTGAGCAAGCGCACCTTCCAGCCGAACAACCGTCGCCGCGCCAAGACCCACGGCTTCCGGCTGCGTATGCGCACCCGTGCCGGCCGCGCGATTCTCGCGTCCCGCCGCAGCAAGGGTCGCGCCCGTCTGTCCGCCTGATCCCGGTCAGGTCATGACGTCGTGCTGCCCACCGAGAACCGGCTGAGGCGGCGCGAGGACTTCGCGACCGCGGTACGACGAGGGCGCCGGGCCGGGCGCCAGCATCTCGTCGTCCACCTTCGTAGCGGTGCAACGGACCCGCATGCGCCTGGGGAGAGCGCTCCCCCGTCGCGTGCGGGTTTCGTCGTGAGCAAGGCCGTGGGCGGCGCGGTGGTGCGCAACAAGGTGAAGCGCAGGCTTCGCCACCTGATGCGCGAGCGAGTCGACCGGCTGCCCCCCGGTAGCCTGGTAGTCGTACGAGCGCTGCCCGGTGCGGGCGACGCCGACCATGCACAGCTGGCCCGAGACCTGGATGCCGCCCTGCAGCGGCTGCTGGGAGGGGGCGCGCGATGAAGTACCCGCTGCTGGCTCTGATCAAGCTCTACCAGTGGACGATCAGTCCACTGCTGGGGCCGGTGTGCAAGTACTACCCGTCGTGTTCCCACTACGGCTACACGGCCATCGACCGGCACGGTGCCCTCAAGGGCACCGCACTCACGGCCTGGCGCATCCTGCGGTGCAATCCGTGGTCGCTGGGCGGTGTGGACCATGTCCCGCCGCGCAAGCGTCCGCGGTGGCACGAAATGCTGCGTAACGCCTGGCGTGCACGCAAGGGCGGGACCTCCGCCGCCGAACCGGCCACCGAAGGACAGGCTTCTCCCACAAGTCCGACGAGTCCTTCGAGCCCGGCCGCAGAGACCTCGTCCCATGCCCAAGGAGCATGATTAGTGGACACGATTGCCAGCCTCTTCAGCTTCATCACGACACCTGTCTCCTGGGTCATCGTCCAGTTCCACAGCGTGTACGGCGCCATCTTCGGCCCTGACACAGGATGGGCCTGGGGCCTGTCCATCGTGTCCCTGGTGATCCTGATCCGTATCTGCCTGATCCCGCTCTTCGTGAAGCAGATCAAGGCGACACGCGCGATGCAGACGCTCCAGCCGGAGATGAAGAAGATCCAGGAGCGCTACAAGAACGACCGGCAGCGCCAGTCCGAAGAGATGATGAAGCTCTACAAGGAGACGGGTACCAACCCGCTCTCCTCGTGTCTTCCCATCCTGGCCCAGTCGCCGTTCTTCTTCGCCCTGTACCACGTGCTCAACAGCATCGCGTCGAACGACACCATCGGCGTGATCAACGAGCGTCTGCTGGAGAGCGCGCAGAAGGCTCACATCTTCGGTGCCCCGCTCGCGGCGAAGTTCACGGACAGCTCGGAAAAGGTCGAGGCGCTCAACTCCTCCCTGACCGACGTCCGCGTCGTCACGGCGATCATGATCGTGCTGATGTCGCTGTCGCAGTTCTACACGCAGCGCCAGCTGATGACGAAGAACGTCGACACCTCGGTGAAGACGCCGTTCATGCAGCAGCAGAAGATGCTGATGTACGTCTTCCCCGTCATCTTCGCGGTCTTCGGCATCAACTTCCCGGTCGGTGTTCTCGTCTACTGGCTGACCACCAACGTGTGGACCATGGGCCAGCAGATGTACGTCATCCACAACAACCCCACGCCGGGCTCCAAGGCTCAGGCCGCCTACCTGGAACGCCTGTCCAAGCACGTCACCCGGCACGGCAAGACCCGCAATCGCCGTGAGCGCGCCATCGTCAAGGCCATCGTCGCCAAGGGCCGGGACCGCAACGAGTACGAGCGCAAGTTCATCAACGGCCTCAACAAGGCGGGTCTCGCAGCTCAGACCGACGGCGCGGTGATCAAGAGCGAGAGCTCGGCCGCGGCCCAGGCCGAGGACGGCACGCCGACCAGCACCGGTGCCGCTCCCAAGCGCCAGCAGCCCAAGAGGCAGAGCAAGTCCCAGCGCCAGTCCGGGGCGGCCAAGGCGGCGGGTGAGCCCACCTCGCTGACCAAGTCCGACGAGCCCCAGGACGCCAAGCCCGCCTCCGCCGCCAAGAAGGGCAACGCCAAGCCCGCCGGCAGTACCCGCAGCAAGGCCCAGTCCGGACAGCGCAAGGGTCCGCAGCGGCCCAAGTCCCCGTCCAAGAAGTAAGAAGGAGTCCATCCCGTGACGGAAGGCACCACCGCCGCTGCTGCCGAGGGCGCAGACACCCTGACCCGCCTGGAGCAGGAGGGCGAGATCGCGGCGGACTACCTGGAGGGTCTGCTCGACATCGCCGATCTCGACGGCGACATCGACATGGACGTCGAGGCCGACCGCGCCTCAGTCTCGATCATCAGCGACACGGGCAGCCGTGACCTGCAGAAGCTGGTGGGCCGTGACGGTGAGGTGCTGGAAGCGCTTCAGGAGCTGACGCGTCTGGCCGTGCACCGGGAGACCGGGGACCGTAGCCGCCTCATGCTCGACATCGCGGGCTTCCGGGCCAGGAAGCGGACCGAGCTGTCCGAGATCGGCGCGAAGGCCGCCGCCGAGGCCAAGAGCAGTGGCCGGCCCGTGAAGCTCGACCCGATGACGCCGTTCGAGCGCAAGGTCGTGCACGACGCGGTCAAGGCGGCCGGCCTCCGCAGCGAGTCCGAGGGCGAGGAGCCGCAGCGCTTCGTCGTCGTGCTTCCCGCCTGATCGGCCCCCACTTCACCGGCCCCGTCTGTTGCGCAGACGGGGCCGAACTTTGTCAGCCTGATAGTTCTGGTTCTGGTGTCGGCGCCCTGTGCCGGCACGGTACGGAAGGACGGTCCCCCGTGACGGAGGCAGCGGAGCTTCCCCCTGCGCCCGAGCAGGCCCGCGAGGTGTTCGGTGATCGCTTCGCGGACGCGGTCCGCTACGCGGAGCTGCTTGCCGAGGCGGGCGTGCAGCGCGGCCTGATCGGTCCGCGCGAGGTACCCCGCCTGTGGGAGCGGCATCTGCTGAACTGTGCGGTGCTCTCGGAGGTCGTACCCGAGGGGGTGACGGTGTGCGATGTCGGCTCCGGGGCAGGTCTGCCGGGCATCCCTCTGGCGCTGGTCCGTGAGGACCTCAAGATCACTCTGCTGGAGCCGCTGTTGCGGCGCACCAACTTTCTGACCGAGGTAGTGGAGCTGCTCGGCCTGGATCATGTGACGGTTGTACGCGGCCGTGCCGAGGAGGTCATGGGGAAGCTGCCGTCGGTACACGTGGTGACCGCTCGTGCCGTGGCTCCGCTCGACCGTCTCGCCACCTGGGGGATCCCTCTTCTGCGGCCATACGGCGAGATGCTCGCACTCAAGGGTGACGCTGCCGAGGAGGAGCTGAAGAGCGCATCCACGGCACTGAGCAAGCTCGGCGCCGTGGCGACATCGATCGTGCATGTGGGCGAGGGGGTCGTGGACCCTCTGTCCACCGTGGTGCGTGTCGAGGTCGGTGAGAGTCCTGGTGGTGTGAGGTTCGCCGCGAAGCGTGCGAAGGCGGCCCGCACGGGACGGGCCCGCCGACGGCGCGGATAGCGAGCGGTGCGGGTCCGACGAGGGGCAGTCCGGTGAAAGCATGGCCTGCCCTGAGGGCCAGACGTACTCCACACAAGCTGCCAAACCCATGCATGCCGGAGTGTCGCGGCAGTGCCGCCTCAGCTGCTGTGCATCGTGTTTCACGTGAAACGTCGCTCACTGCTGCACGGCATCATCAGTCGGGGCCGCGCTGCGGCCGAACCCCGTGACCGGAAACCTCTCGGTTCGCTCGGAGAGGACCCCGGTCCCGATGAGACATCGGCCTCCCCGAGGGGCACGGAGTTGTCCACAGAGGTGGATTTCTCCACAGAACGTCAGGCCTCACTGGTTCACCACCCCGAAGGCATGGGAGGCTCTGTTCATTGCGAGCCTGAAGTCGAGGAGAGTGAATCCTTGCGGTCCGACGCCAACATCGCGGGACCGATGACCGACCCGGTCCCCGGTCCCCGTACCGAATCGACGGGGGCGGATGTTTCACGTGAAACACCGCCTCCGATGGACGACACTCCCATCGGTCGTGCTGCCCAACTGGCGGTGGAGGCTCTGGGCCGTGCCGGTGAGGGCCTGCCGCGGCCCGAGCAGACCCGCGTCATCGTGGTTGCCAACCAGAAGGGCGGGGTCGGCAAGACGACGACGACGGTCAACCTTGCCGCGTCACTTGCCCTGCATGGTGCCCGTGTCCTGGTGATCGACCTTGACCCTCAGGGAAACGCGTCCACAGCCCTGGGGATCGACCATCACGCTGAAGTTCCCTCCATCTACGACGTATTGGTGGAGAGCAAACCACTGGCAGAGGTCGTCCAGCCGGTCCCCGATGTCGAGGGACTCTTCTGCGCACCCGCCACCATCGATCTCGCCGGTGCGGAGATCGAGCTGGTGTCACTGGTGGCGCGGGAGAGCCGGCTGCAGCGGGCCATCCAGGCCTACGAACAGCCGCTGGACTACATCCTCATCGACTGCCCGCCCTCACTCGGCCTGCTCACGGTCAACGCCCTGGTGGCCGGCCAGGAGGTCCTGATTCCCATCCAGTGCGAGTACTACGCGCTGGAGGGTCTGGGGCAGCTGCTGCGCAATGTCGACCTGGTGCGGGGACACCTCAACCCTGCCCTGCACGTATCGACGATCCTGCTCACCATGTACGACGGCCGGACGCGGCTCGCGTCCCAGGTCGCCGACGAGGTGCGCACCCACTTCGGTGATGAGGTCCTGCGGACCAGCATCCCTCGGTCCGTCCGTATCTCGGAGGCTCCTAGCTACGGGCAGACGGTATTGACCTACGATCCTGGATCGAGCGGTGCCCTCTCCTATTTCGAGGCGGCACGAGAGATCGCGCTGCGCGGTGTCGGCGTGAGGTATGACGCAGCGCAGGCGCACATCGGCGCACAGCAGAATGATCCGAGCATGGTGGAGGGCGTCCAGTGAGTGATCGACGGAGAGGGCTGGGCCGTGGTCTCGGTGCTCTGATCCCTGCTGCCCCGACTGAGAAGACGGTGCCGCCGGCCTCGCTGGGGGGCACGGCTTCCACGTCTCCTGCGGCGGTCCCGGTGCTGCCGAACGAGCGTGGGGTGGCCGCAGCGAAGGTGGCGACGCTGCCCCCTGTTTCACGTGAAACAGAGGAGTCCTCGGCGATGGGTGCCGCGGCCGTGCCAGCTCCGCCCATGGGTGCTCACTTCGCCGAAATTCCCCTCGACGCCATCACGCCGAACCCGCGGCAGCCGCGCGAGGTGTTCGACGAGGATGCTCTGTCCGAGCTCATCACCTCCATCAAGGAGGTCGGTCTCCTCCAGCCCGTGGTCGTACGGCAGGTGGGGCCTGGGCGCTACGAGCTCATCATGGGTGAACGGCGGTGGCGGGCCTGTCACGAGGCGGGGCTGGAGGCCATCCCTGCCATCGTGCGGGCGACGGACGACGAGAAGCTCCTCCTGGACGCGCTGCTGGAGAACCTGCACCGCGCTCAGCTGAATCCGCTGGAAGAAGCGGCCGCTTACGACCAGTTGCTGAAGGACTTCAACTGCACGCACGACCAGCTGGCGGACCGCATCGGCCGGTCTCGTCCGCAGGTGTCGAACACGTTGCGTCTGCTGAAGCTTTCTCCGACCGTTCAGCGCCGGGTTGCCGCAGGGGTGCTGTCCGCCGGACACGCACGCGCCCTGCTGTCCGTCGAGGACTCCGAGGAGCAGGACCGGTTGGCCCACCGGATCGTGGCCGAGGGCCTGTCGGTGCGTGCAGTCGAGGAGATCGTGACCCTGATGGGCTCACGGCCCCAGAAGGCTCAACGCTCCAAGGGTCCGCGTGCCGGCGCTCTGGTGTCCCCGGCACTGAGTGATCTGGCGACGCGTCTTTCGGATCGCTTCGAGACCCGGGTGAAGGTCGACCTGGGACAGAGGAAGGGCAAGATCACCGTCGAGTTCGCGTCCATGGAGGACCTGGAGCGCATCCTCGGCACACTCGCCCCGGGTGAGGGGCCCGTTCTGCAGAAGAGTCTGGTGGACGACGACTCCGTGGAGACCGAGTCCTGAGCCGTCGGCGGTCCAGCCGATCAGCTGAGGAGGGCGGTCCGTGTCCGATGTGTACCGGACACGGACCGCCCTTTGCTTTTTGGCGGTATCGGCGGAATCGCTTCATGGATACGATGCGTTCGGATATGGCGCATCCTCCCGGCAGTACCTCTGAGACCAAGGCAGGGGCCATGCGAATGACGAGCCGCACCGGATTGCTGTATGCGGGACTGGGGGTGGGCGCCGTCAGCGGCTTCGTCGGCAGCCTGCTCAGAGAACGGAGCGCCTTGACAGCCGCCCGCGAGGCAGCGGGCGAAGGAAGCGAGGAACAGCCTTCATGGGCCGTCGGCTCGTACCGCTCACGCTGGACAACCTTCAGGACCTCCCCCAGCGCTGCCGCTCGTGTGTCTTCTGGGAGCGTGACCCCGTCAGCGGCGAGGCAGCGGTAAAGGCGGGAACCGCCGCCCTCGAGAAGGAGTCGTGGATCTCAGCCGTCCTGCTGGACTGGGGATCCTGTGGAAGGGTCGTCTATGTCGACGACGTCCCCGTGGGCTTCGTTCTCTATGCCCCACCCGCCTATGTGCCCCGCTCCATGGCGTTCCCCACCAGCCCTGTGTCGCCCGATGCCGTGCAGCTGATGACAGCGTTCATCCTGCCGGGGTACCAGGGCCAGGGTCTGGGGAGAGTGATGGTGCAGACGGTGGCGAAGGACCTGCTGCGCCGCGGGTTCAAGGCGATCGAAGCCTTCGGCGATGCACGCTGGAAGGAACCGGCCTGCGTCCTACCCGCCGACCATCTCCTGGCCGTGGGATTCAAGACGGTGCGCCAGCACCCCACATACCCCCGGCTCAGGCTGGAGCTGAGGACGACACTCTCCTGGAAGGAAGACGTGGAGATGGCGCTGGACCGGCTGCTCGGAGCCGTGCAGAAGGAGCCTGCACTGCGCCCGCTCTGACGCATCGCCTAGCCGCTCCGCACTTCGTGCGAATGGGCCGGCCCACCAGGGCCGGCCCATTCGTGTTTCACGTGAAACATGTACCGCCGGAGGGCGGACAGCCGTCACTCGGCGATGAAGTCCTCGAGATCGCGAACGATCGCGGCCTTCGGCTTCGCACCGACGATGGTCTTGGCGACCTCGCCACCCTGGTACACGTTCAGGGTCGGGATGGACATGACGCCGTACTTGGCGGCCGTACCCGGGTTCTCGTCGATGTTCAGCTTGACGACCTCGATCTTGTCTCCGTACTCCGAGGCGATGGCCTCGAGGGACGGAGCGATCTGACGGCACGGGCCGCACCAGGCGGCCCAGAAGTCCACCAGGACGGGCTTGTCGCTCTTGAGGACGTCCTGCTCGAAGGAATCGTCGGTCACGTTCTTCAGGGTGCCGGCCACGGCGGGCTCCTTAACTGGTTGGTGCGTGGGGCGGGTGGGGGTCAGACAGCGGTCTTCTCGGGCTCGGGCTTCTCCTCGTCCGCGAGGGCGGCGAGGAAGCGCTCGGCGTCGAGGGCGGCGGAACAGCCTGTGCCGGCCGCGGTGATCGCCTGGCGGTAGGTGTGGTCGACCACGTCGCCGGCCGCGAAGACACCGGTGACGTTCGTGCGGGTCGACGGTGCGTCGACCTTCAGGTAGCCCTCCTCGTCCAGCTCCAGCTGACCCTTGAAGAGCTCGGTGCGCGGGTCGTGACCGATCGCGATGAACAGGCCGGTGACCGCCAGGTCGGAGAGCTCGCCGGTCTTCACGTTGCGCAGCTTCAGACCCGAGAGCTTCTGGTCGCCCTGGACCTCGGCGACCTCGCTGTCCCAGACGAACGAGATCTTCGGGTCGGCGAAGGCACGCTCCTGCATCGCCTTGGAGGCGCGCAGGGTGTCACGGCGGTGGACGATCGTCACGGACTTGGCGAAGCGGGAGAGGAAAGTGGCCTCCTCCATCGCGGTGTCGCCGCCACCGATCACGGCGATGTCCTGGTCCTTGAAGAAGAAGCCGTCACACGTTGCGCACCACGAGACACCCCGTCCCGACAGGGCGTCCTCGTTCGGCAGCCCGAGCTTGCGGTGCTGCGAGCCGGTGGCGACGATGACGGCCTTCGCCCTGTGGACTGTGCCGGCGGTGTCGGTGACGGTCTTGATCTCACCGGTCAGATCGACGGAGACCACGTCGTCCGGAACGAGCTCGGCACCGAAGCGCTCCGACTGGGCGCGCATGTTGTCCATGAGCTCGGGGCCCATGATGCCGTCCTGGAAGCCGGGGAAGTTCTCGACCTCGGTGGTGTTCATCAGCGCACCACCGGCGGTGACAGCGCCCTCGAACACCAGGGGCTTCAGCGACGCACGGGCGGTATAGAGCGCCGCCGTATAGCCGGCGGGCCCCGAGCCGATGATGATCACGTTACGGACGTCGCTCACGGCTTGTTTCCTCGTCTCTGGTCTGCGTCGTTCGACCGGGGGAGCTTCGTTGTCGGACCTCTCACCCCACCCAACGGATCCTAAGGGGCAGGCATTCCCGCCGTGACCGGGCACACGGCTACAACCCCTTGTTCGCACGGGAGGGCCCACACCGTACGGGCTACCACGCAGGGTGGGGACCCAGCGTCGATCGTCAGCGTGTGTAGGAGTGCTTCAGCAGCACCTTCGCCGTAGCGGGCGAGGACGGGTTGCTCACGCATGTCGCCTCGACGATGTACGCGGTCACGCGGGTGTCGTCCGACGTATCGGGAAGCACAACGAGAAGTGCTTGCTCTCCCCTGAAGATGCCCTGTTCGGTGGCGAGGGCGGCATCATTGCGGCCGATGCCCTCGCGGACGCACTCCGGCACCGAGGGCGCCTTGAGAACCCTGGAGTTCGCCGCTCCGGACTCCGATTCCAGTCCGAAGGTGTGCGGGGAACTGGAACCGTTGCCCTTCTCCTGGCCCCGTGCCAGAAGATCGGTGACCTGCCTCTCCAGCTTCTCCTCGGAGAAGGTGTCCGAGGCCGTCGTCCGTTGCGCGTCGTCGGGTCCCGTGTCGTCGTTCAGGGACGACAGCACCACCGATCCGAGTCCCAGCGCCGCAACGGTGAGCACGGTCCCCAGGACCGCGATCCGTCGGCGCCCGCCCGCGAGGCGGTTCTTGCGGCCCGGGCCTGTCGTGGAGGGGCGAGGACGTCCGGTCGGTCGGCTCGAAGACGTCGATGTTTCACGTGAAACATGCGCGCGGTCGGCGTCGGGCGATGTGGGAGAGGCGGCCGGGATCTCTCCGACCGTCTCGGGCTCGGGAGCGGTGGCGTGCAGCAGGGCCTCCGCGGCCAGAGCCGCGTCGATACGCCCCGCGACCTCGTCCGGCATACGGGGCGGCCCCGGTACCGCGCCGAGCAGGTCCCGGATCTCCTCGAGTGAGGCATGGACATCTGCGCAGAGTTCGCACGCCGCCAGATGCCGGCGTACATCCGTGCTCCGGGCCGACGGGAGCAGCCCCTCGGTGAGGTCGGAGATCTCCGCGACGTCCGGGTGCTCCGCCATGTCTTTCGTCGACGTCACGCTCGCCCACCTCCGCCCTTCGCTGTGGCCGGGTCATTCGATCCTTCGTCCTGCGGGTCCGGTCGCCGGGGGCCCGCTGCGGGTGGGACGGATGTCGTTGGTGTCCGGTTCCGTGTCTCCGCTCTCTTGCCCTCACCGGTGCCGTCCGGCCGTAGATGAGTGAGCAGGGGCAGGAGTCTGGCTCTGCCGCGAGCGCAGCGGCTCTTCACCGTGCCGGTGGGCACATCGAGGATGCGGGCTGCTTCCGCGACCGGGTAGCCCTGCATGTCCACGAGAACCAGCGCGGCCCGCTGATCGGGCGGGAGGGTGCCCATCGCTTCGATGAGCTGGCGGTGCAGATCGTTGCGTTCCGCGGGCGCCGAGGCGGACTCGTGGGGCTCGAGCAGCTGCTCCAGGCGCTCCGTGTCGTCGACCGGCGCGGTCTTCCGGGAGGCGGCCTTCCGGGCACGGTCCAGACACGCGTTCACGGTGATCCGGTGCAGCCACGTCGTGACGGCCGACTGGCCTCGGAAGGTGTGGGCGGCCCGGTAGGCGGAGACGAGGGCGTCCTGGACGGCGTCAGCGGCTTCCTCGCGGTCGCCCAGCGTGCGCAGCGCCACGGCCCAGAGCCGGTCGCGGTGCCGGCGCACGAGCTCCCCGAAGGCATCAGGGTCGCCCTCCACGTGGCGAGTGAGCAGCTCCTGGTCACTCGCCCCTTCGAATGCGGCGCCGTCCGCCATCGGCCGTCCTCCCCTTGTCGCAGAAGGCCTAGCTGCTCACCTTGACGTCCACGACGCGGCCTCGGAAGTTGCCGTCACTGGTCTGCGGCAGTTCGGTCAGCCACACCAGAAGGTACCGGGACTCGACCGGTTTCCGGGGCTTGAGGGCCACAGTGGAACCGGATCCCTCGGCGACCTTGGCGTAACCGTCGAAGGATGTGGGCTGTGTGTCGCCGGAGGCGGCGCGCAACTCGACCGAGGTGTTCCCCACGAAGGAGACGGTGACTTTTCCGACGTTCTGGCTCTTGCCGAGATCGAGGATCACACCGACACCGGACTTCAGCCGTCCGAAGTCCGTGCTCAGGTAGTAGTCCGTCTGCCAGTACGTACCGGGCGCGCTGTCGTAAACCTTGCCCACGTCGCCCGGCTTCTCTGAGCCGTCGCTGCCGAACGGGTCGAAGTCCTGTGCGCCCTGGATCGCTATCGGCTTGCTGGCGGGCTTCTTGGGACTCTTGTCGTCGCCCTCCGTCGTCTGGGTCTTGTTGGTGTCGTCCGCCTTGCCGCCCTGCTCCATGAGCGCGTCCGCGAGCTGCCAACTGCCCAGCCCCAGCGCGGCGATCAGCAGTGCCGAGACGGCCCACTTGAGCGCCTTGCCCGTGCGGCTCTGCAGCGGCGGAGGCGGAACCGCCGTCGGCTGGGCGACCCCGGGACGCGGCGCCGGCCGGCCGTAGGTGCCCTGCTGGTACGTGGTGCGCTGGTAGTCGGGCGGCGTGGTGAAGGCCGGCTCCGGCGGGCGGATGCGAGGCATCTCGCCGATCGCCTTCACCAGTTCTTCCGGTGTGGTGCACGGCGACTCGTGGCGGGACGCGGTGGCGCCGTCGTTGGCGAGCGCGCGCATGGCCAGCTCGGACAGGCCGCGGTGAACACCGGCCCGCACCTGGTCGGGCGGAATCAGCCCGATGTCCTTGGGCAGGCCCGACATGCCGTAGGCATCGCTCTCGTACGGCCAGCGCTGGGTGAGTGCCGCGTAGAGCAGGGCGCCGATGGACTCGGTGTCGGTGCGCTGCGGGGTGTCGGAGCTGACGCCGCGCAGTGCCGCGTTCACGGCGAGGCCGCGGATGCGCCACTGGCCGGTCGAGGTGCGGAGCACCGCGTTGGGGTTGAGACGCAGATGGGCGAGGCCTTCGCGGTGCGCAGCGGCCATGGCGGCGGAGACCTGACTGACCATCTGGTAGGCGTCGTACACCTCCAGCGGTCCGGCCGCCAGGAGCGTGGTCAGCTCGGTGGCGTCGGGAAGCCACTCGTGGACGACGTAGACGACGTCGTTCTCCTCGACGGCGTCCAGCACCTGGACGAAGCGCGGGTCGCCCAGCAGGGCGGAGGAGCGGGCCGCGGCCAGCACGGAACGGGCACGCGAGTGATCGGCGGGCAGGATGTGCACCCCGACGGCGCGGCGGAGCATTTCGTCCACGGCACGCCAACTGCTGAATCCGTCCAGACGGGTGACGCACTCTTCGAGGCGGTAGCGTCTGGCGAGCTTGTGACCGCTGTGCAGTTCGGTCGGCGAGGTCTTCTCGGAGCCGTCGGCCCCGGTGCTCTCCTGTGCCTCGTCGCTGTCCGTGTCCCGCTCCCGGTTCTTGGCCACCCCGTCGGCCGTGGACTGGTCCGCCTCTGCGGTCAGCGGCTGCTCGCCGCTGTTGTCTGCCACGTCGACGGCAGCTGTGCTCCGTTCCGCCACCGTCGTTCCCTGCCTCCCCATCCATTGCGCGTCGGCCTTGCGCGCCCGTCCGACGCCGAGACCAATTGTGCCCACAGTCCGCCGCTATGCACGACACACAGGGGCTGTTGATGGTTGTGCGCCTACCCCCCGACTCAGCGTCCCAGGCGTCCGCGCACCATACCGACCAATGAGTTGACTTCGTCGATACGCATGCGCCGGGCCGCCACGTAGAAGATTCCGAGCAGGACGGCCCCTCCGCCCAGCAGCGCGGCGAACGAGCCCATGACCCCCTGGCCCAGTGCCCGGCTGATTCCGTAGCAGGCCGCGCCGCTGAGCAGGGCGGCCGGTACGGAGGCGATGCACAGCCGGGCGTAGGTCCGCAGCACCCGGGCGCCGTCCAGGTCGCCGCCAAGGCGCTTGCGCAGCCGCCGCCACGCGACGCCCACACCGATCACGTAGGCCAGGCCGTAGGAGGCGGACATGCCGACCACGGCCCAGCGGGCCGGAAGCACGATGAAGCAGATGCCCGAGGCGACGGCGTTGCCGGCGGCCACGATGACGGTGTTGTAGAAGGGGGTCCGGGTGTCCTCGTACGCGTAGAAGGCACGCAGCACGACGTACTGCACCGAATAGGGGATCAGGCCGAGGCCGAAGGCCATCAGCATGTAGCCCATGTTGGTGGCGGCGCCGGTGCCGGAGGAGCCGAACATCAGCGTGCACATCGGGATGCCGAGAGAGACGAAGCCGAAGGCGACCGGCACGATGGCGACGGCTGTGGTGCGCAGTCCCTGGGAGATGTCGTCGCGGACGGCACCGGCGTCGTCGTCGGCTGCCGAGCGCGAGATACGGGGCAGGAGAGCGGCCATCAGGGAGACCGTGATGATGGCCTGGGGCAGGCCCCAGATCAGCTGGGCGTTGGAGTAGGCGCTGAAGCCCGTGCCGGCGATGTTCGTGTCCTTGACCGACGCGGTGGCCAGCTGGGAGACGACGAGGGCGCCCGCCTGGTTGGCGAGGACGAAGAGGATGGTCCACTTGGCGAGCATGGCGGCCTTGCCGAGCCCGTGGCCCTTCCAGTCGAAGCGCAGACGGATACGGAATCCGGTCTCGCGCAGGTACGGAATCATGGCCAGGGCCTGGACGACGAGTCCGAGCAGGACGCCGACGCCGAGCAGCCGCAGTCCCTCCGGCGGAATGTTGGTGACCTTCATGTCCGAGTCCGCGGCGGTGCCGTAGACCCAGATGAACGTGCCGAGGGTGACGATGATGACGATGTTGTTCAGGACCGGGGTCCACATCATCGCGCCGAACCGGCCGCGGGCGTTCAGGATCTGACCCATCACCACGTGAATGCCCATGAAGAAGATCGAGGGCAGGAAGAAACGGGTGAAGCTGACAGCGACGTCATTGGCCGCGGGGTCGCTGGCGACCGGGACCGACAGCGCACGCACCAGGAGCGGGGCGGCCAGCCACGCGACGGCGGTGAGCGCGGCAAGGGCCACCATCACGAGTGTCAGCAGGCGGTTGGCGTACGCCTCGCCCCCGTCCTCGTCGTCCTTCATCGCTCGCACGAGCTGCGGCACGAACACCGAGTTGAGGCCGCCGCCGACGGTCAGGATGTAGATCATCGTCGGCAGTTGGTAGGCGATCTGGAAGGACTCGCCCAGAAGAGCGAGGCCGAGCGCCGAGACGATCATCGCGGAGCGGATGAACCCCGTGATGCGGGACACCATCGTGCCCGCCGCCATCACGGCGCTCGACTTCAGCAGTCCTCCGGCACGGCCGCCCTTCTTCGGCGCCGCGGCGGGAGGTGCCTCGGGGACGGGTGCTTCGGCCGCGGGCGGCGGGGTGGCACCCGCGTAGTGGCCGGGCGACGGGGACGCCGGACCCGGCACCGGTGCGTAGTGCTGCCCGCCATGCACGGGAGGGTGGCCACCACCGTGCTGTGGGGGGTGTCCACCGCCCTGGTGCTGATCCGGGAAGGCACCGCTCTGTTGCTGGTCGCGGAAGAGATGGGCGAAGGCATCCGGTTCGTGGCGCTGGTCGCCGGCCTGGCCGACCAGGTCGTCCACGCCCACGAACTGGGTCGTGCGCGGGTCGTCGCCGTACGGAAGGTACTGCGTCGGGCCGTCCGGCTCGGGCGCGGGCGTCGGGGCCCACACCCGCGGGTCGGGAGCGTACGGCGATTGGGGAGGCTGCCCGTACAGCGGCTGCTGAGGGGGGTAGGTGCCCGGTGGGGGCGGCGGGTGCGCGGCGCGGTCGTACAGCGCCTCAGCGACCGGGTCCTGGGCGGCGATGTCCTGCGCCCGGTAGGGATCCTGGTCGTAGGCGTCCTGGACGTACACGTCGGGGGGTGGCTGCGGCACCTGGTCGTGCCCGGGCGGCGGACCCTGGGAGGGGTCCGACTCGGGATGGCCCGAGTTGCCCGCGGCATGGCCGCGGTCACCGTCGTACGGCGCGTTCATGGTTACCCCACCTCATCGTCCCGGGCCCACGGCCACGACATCCTCAACGGTCCACTCTCTCACCCGTGCCGGACGGGTCGGCGCTTTCCGGTGCGGTGTCCGGCGCCGGGTCACTCGGCTGCTCCGGGTCCTCATTCCGTGATTCCGTCGCGGACTCCTGGGGGAGACGCGCCTCGGGTGCCTCGGAGTTCTGTGGGCCGTCGGTGTCCTCGTCGGCCTCGCCTTCCCCGTCCTGATCCTCGGCGTCGCGGGCCGCGGCGCGCTTGCGCTGGGTGTACATCCGGAAGCCGGCGAGAACGAGCAGCAGCACGCCGCCCCCGATGACCAGCATCACTGTGGCGGTGATCTCGGTGACCTTGACGTCGAACGTGACGGGGGCGCCGTACTTCTGGCCGTCCTGCGTGTACAGCTGGGCGACCACCGTTGCCCGGCCGTTGGCGTTGGCCGACGTGGTGAACTTCACCGACTGGCTGTGGCCGCCGGAGACGGTGACGGGCTGCTCCTCGTAGGCGTCCCCGCCGATCTCCAGGCGGGTCGGGTTGGTGGAGGTGAGCCGCAGCACCAGGTGCTCGACGCCCTGCACCAGGTTGTTCTGGACCGTCACGGGGATCGTGGCGCTCCGGCCGGAGAGTTTCGTCTCCGACTTGTCGATGAGTCTCACCTGGCTGATGAGCACGTCCAGATAGGACTCGACACCGCTTCGGTAGATCGCGGCCTCGGACTCGCGGCCCCGCCACGACACGGCCATGCCCCGGTTCAGAGCGCGTCCGAACGGGGTCACCACCCGGGAGGGGTCGGAGAGGATCACCTTGAACTTGTCGAGCTTGTGCTGCGTTCTGGCGATCTGCTCGAACGTCGACTTCGGGAGCTCCTGCTTGCGCAGTGACGAGGGATAGGAGGAGGCCGGAGGGACCTTGGTGGCGGCTGCCGGATCCGGTTTGGCCTTGGCGGCCGCCGTGAGGTTCTGGGACTCGGACCAGGTGCCGTCCTGGAGGATTCCGAAGGCCTCGGCCATCGTCTGCGCCTGGCTCGCGGAAGGCGTGCGCTGCGGTGCGACCACGACGCTGCGTTGCCGGTCGGTCTGCAGGCCGAGGGTCAGGCTCTGGGCCAGGAACCGCTGCACCGCGAGCGTCGATGTGGAGGCCTTGGTCATGTCGCCCTGGAACGCGGTGGACAGGCGTGCGTCCGCGACGACGGCCGTGGTGCCGCCGCCGATGGGGCGGGGCGCGGTGGTCGTGTACGTCAGGCCGCTCTCCTCGAAGGTGTCGCTGCGGGCGATCACCTTGTCCGCTCCGGCGGACGTGGCGACCCTGACGACCGAGGGATCGACGGCGCCGTTGACGGGCCAGGCGAAGTCCGTGGTGGGCGTCACGTGGAGAATCGACTGCACGGTGCTGGAGGCGACGTCGGTGGCTTCCTTGAGGTGGCTCAGCGACCCGGTGACGGACGTGCCGTTGTGGGCGAGGGAGGCCAGGTCGGGGTCACCGAACGGGAGCGCGACGACTTCCTTGTCCGCCACCGCCTCCTGGACCTCGGTGAGCCACCGCTTGGCGACTTCCTGGTGAGCGCCGACGAGGTTGTCGTCACCCTCACCCGGGATCTCGTACCGGTCGGTCATCGCCTCGACGGTCGCGAGCAGATCCGGATCGATCACCCAGGTGACGTCCAGGTCCTTGCCCAGCGCCACCATCCGGTCCAGCCGGCCGCCCGGAGAGATCTCCTTGGCCAGGTCGTCGTCGTGGAAGACCGGCGTCTGCTGCTCGTCCGATCCCGTCTCCGCCGTCATGTGGACGGTGGAGATCAGAGGCCACATGAACGTCGTCTTCGTCTTTGTGCCGGCGTCCTCGGGCTGCCACGGGAGGAAGGTCCGCCGGACGCCGAGAGTCTGTTCCCACGGCTGGGCCGAGGTCTCCCCGGCGAGTGAGACGGCCAGCTGATAGACGCCGTCCTGCCCCAGGTTCAGCTCGTCCACCGGCACCGAGATGGTGAAGGGCTGCGAGACACCCGGGGTGAGCTCGGAGAACTTGTCGGAGTACTTGTCGTCGATCTCCGGACCGACGGTGCCCTGGACGTCGTCGCTGTTCCTGGCGATGGAGTCGATACCCGAGCGGGTGTTCAGCAGGGGCCCGAGGCGCAGGCCCACGTGGGCGTCGGTGACGGTCTGCTTGCCCTTGTTGGTCACCGTTCCGGATACGGTCACGGTGTCGCCGTCAGTCGGTGCGCCGGGGCTCAGGGAGTCGACCGACACGGAGACCGAGCCCGCTCCGGTCGGGGTCTGCGACGCGTCCGTGGCGGCGGCGTCCGCCGACGATGCGGACGGCAGCTGGAGGAGCCCTGCCAGCAGGGGTGCTCCGGCGAGCAGGACTCCGGTGCGCCGCAGCCAGCGGCGGGCAGGTGAGGGACTCGTCCCCTGGAAGTCTGCCGCCTCGGCCACGCGCTCGCCCGTCCCTCGTCGTCGTCAGTGGTCGTCGGAATGTGCGTCCAGGCATGGTAACGATGCGCGCTGAGGGGAAGTGCCGCGGACCGGCGCACAAGATCGGGGGACGTGGGCCTTGTCCGTGTATCGCCGGGGGTGTCCGCGCGCATGTAATGGAGGAGCTTCCGGCCGTTCGAGCCACGTACCCTCTTCTGTTGTGCCGAACGCCAAAGAAGAAACCAGTGCCCTGAGCCAGGTGCAGGACCGCGCCGTGAATGAACTGCTCCGGGTCGCCCCTGTCGCCGACGACCTGGCCCGCCGTTTCCAGGAGGCCGGGTTCTCCCTCGCCCTGGTCGGCGGCTCGGTGCGGGACGCGCTGCTCGGCCGCCTCGGCAATGACCTGGACTTCACCACGGACGCCCGTCCGCAGGACGTGCTGAAGATCGTGCGGCCCTGGGCGGATGCCGTGTGGGAGGTCGGGATCGCCTTCGGCACGGTGGGTGCGCAGAAGAACGCGCGTGTCGGAGGCGTCGACCGAAGCTTTCAGATCGAGGTCACCACGTACCGGTCGGAGGCGTACGACCGCACGTCGCGCAAGCCGGAAGTGTCGTACGGCGACTCCATCGAGCAGGATCTCGTCCGTCGCGACTTCACCGTGAACGCGATGGCCGTCGCCCTGCCGGAGAAGCGGTTCATCGATCCGCACGGCGGTCTCGACGATCTCGCGGCGCATGTGCTGCGCACTCCAGGTACGCCTGAGGAGTCCTTCTCCGACGACCCGCTGCGGATGATGCGGGCCGCCCGGTTCGCTGCGCAGCTCGACTTCGAGGTGGCGCCCGAGGTTGTCGCGGCGATGAAGGAGATGGCCGCGCGCATCGAGATCGTGTCCGCCGAGCGGGTACGCGACGAACTGAACAAGCTGATCGTGTCCGCGCACCCCCGCAAGGGCCTGTCACTGCTCGTGGACACCGGGATCGCTGAGTACGTCCTGCCCGAGCTGCCGGCTCTGCACCTGGAGAGGGACGAGCACCACCGCCACAAGGATGTCTACGAGCACACGCTGATCGTCCTGGAGCAGGCGATGGCGCTGGAGGAGGAGGGTGCCGATCTGACCCTGCGGCTGGCCGCCCTGCTGCACGACATCGGCAAGCCCCGCACGCGCCGGTTCGAAAAGGACGGCCGTGTCTCCTTCCACCACCATGAAGTGGTGGGGGCCAAGATGGCGAAGAAGCGTCTGACGGCGCTGAAGTACTCCAACGAGCTGGTGAGGGACGTCTCGCGTCTCGTCGAGCTTCACCTGCGTTTCCACGGCTACGGCACAGGAGAGTGGACGGACTCCGCCGTCCGCCGCTACGTACGCGATGCTGGACCGCTGCTCAGCCGACTGCACAAGCTGACCCGCTCGGACTGCACGACGCGTAATCGGCGCAAGGCCGCCGCGCTCTCCCGTGCGTATGACGGCCTGGAGGAGCGGATCGCGCAGCTGCAGGATCAGGAGGAGCTGGACGCGATCCGTCCGGACCTCGACGGCAACGAGATCATGGACATTCTCGGTATCAAGCCGGGCCCGGCCGTCGGGCAGGCCTACAAGCACATGCTGGAGCTCCGGCTGGAGAACGGTCCGATGGAGCGCGATGCGGCGGTGGCGGCACTCAAGGAGTGGTGGGCCGCGCAGCAGGGCTGACAGCGCGAAACGGGTCATGTTTCACGTGAAACATGACCCCGCTGAACATGACGAGGGCGGTGTTTCACGTGAAACACCGCCCTTCGGCGTCCTGTCCTACTTGTCCTTCAGGCAGAGCAGGAAGCTCTTGCTGCCGTTGGTCTCCGTGTACACGTACTGGAAGCCCTTGGCTTCCGCCTCGCACTTGCTCTGAGCGGTGAGGCCGGAGAAGTCGCCCTCTATCTTTGCCATCACCTTGTACTGCGCCTTCGTGTCACCGCAGTCGACGACCTCGAGGTCCGGGTCGTTGTCGTTCGTGCTGCCGCGGTGCATGCAGTCGCCGACGGCGGCGGTGTTGGCGTCGTCCTGGCTGGCGATGTAGCCGCCGATCGCCACACCCGCGACGATCAGAACAATGACGATGTTCTTGATCGTCTTGAAGCTCAGCTTGCGACCCTGCTGTGGCGGAACGGGAGCCCCCGGCGGGGGGAAGCCCGGCTGGCCGGCCTGCTGCGGGAAGCCGCTCTGGGGCGGGTAGGGGGCCTGGCCCTGGGGCTGGCCGTAGGGCTGCTGCTGGCCCTGTGCGAACGGGTTGCCCTGGGGCGGCGGAGTGGTCACTTGGGGGTCCCCCTAGAACATAGGCGTGTGGCGCAAAAGCTGCGCTGATAAGACGCACGTAAGCTACCGGCCCGCGCTGACAACTTCGTAGCCCTATAAGGCTCTGTGGCGCTGATGTGACACTTACTGGCGCCCGAAACGGGCCAAAGCCACAGCTACTGCTCCGTAGATAACGGCGATCGTTACGACCAGCGGAACCGATCGGCCGTCCGGCGGGAGCATCAGGGCTGCCACTGCGGCGGCGCCGACGAAGGCCACGTTGAACAGGACGTCGTACAGGGAGAAGACTCGTCCGCGGAAGCCGTCCTCGACGGCGGCCTGGACGATGGTGTCCGTGGCGATCTTGGCGCCCTGTGTGGTCAGCCCCAGGACGAATGCCCCGGCCAGAAGCGGGCCGGTGGCGAACGGCAGCCCGAAGGCGGGGACCAGCACCGCGGCCGACGCGGCGCACACCACGATCCAGCGTCCGGCACCGAGCCGTCCTGCAGTCCAGGGCGTCATGACGGCCGCCGCGAAGAATCCGGCGCCCGAAGCTCCCAACGCGAGCCCCAGCAGGGCAAGTCCCTCGTCGGTGGTCGAGGTCAGCGCGTACCGGCACAGCATCAGCAGCAGCACCAGCATGGCGCCGTAGCAGAACCGCATCAGGGACATCGCCGTCAGCGCCCAGGCCGCCTCCCGGCGCGGAGGCGCGGCGAGGTGGCGTATTCCCGCCCTCAGATCGCGAGCGGTTCCGGTGAGCGCCTCGGTGAGGCGGGGGCGCAGCAACGCCCGGTCGGGACCGAGCAGTTCCTTTGCCATGCGCAGCGAGGCCACGGCCGCGCTCAGATACAGCACGCTGCCCACGAGCACCACGGCCGCGTCGGAGTCGGCGACGACCAGACGGACCACGAAGGCGAGGCCGCCCCCCGCGGTCGCGGCGAGCGTGCCCGCGGTCGGGGACAGGGAGTTGGCGATGACCAGCCGTTCGCCGTCCACCACGCGGGGCAGCGCGGCGGACAGTCCAGCGAGAACGAAGCGGTTGACGCCGGTGACGCACAGGGCGGAGACGAAGAGGAGCCAGTCGGGCACCCGGCCGAGGATGAGGAGGGCGGTCACGGCCGCCATCAGGGCGCGCAGCAGATTGCCGTACAGAAAGACCTGACGGCGGCGCCAGCGGTCCAGCAGGACCCCGGCGAAGGGCCCGACCACGGAGTACGGGAGGAGCAGGACCGCCATCGCGGAGGCGATCGCCGCGGCCGACGTCTGCCTCTCCGGTGAGAAGACCACGTACGAGGCGAGCGCGACCTGGAAGACCCCGTCGGCGCCCTGGGAGAGCAGCCGGACGGCGAGCAGGCGTCGGAAGCCCTGGAAGCGCAGCAGAACGCGCAGGTCACGGACGACGGCCATGGGGCACAGCCTCACATACGAAGAGGGTCTCCGGGACATACGACCCGGAGACCCTCAACTGCCCACAGCAGGGAGGTCTCAGCGCTCGACCTCGCCCTTGATGAACTTCTCGACGTTCTCGCGGGCCTGGTCGTCGAAGTACTGCACCGGCGGGGACTTCATGAAGTACGAGGACGCCGAGAGGATCGGGCCGCCGATGCCCCGGTCCTTGGCGATCTTCGCGGCGCGCAGGGCGTCGATGATGACACCGGCGGAGTTCGGGGAGTCCCAGACCTCGAGCTTGTACTCCAGGTTCAGCGGGACGTCACCGAAGGCGCGGCCCTCGAGCCGGACGTAGGCCCACTTGCGGTCGTCCAGCCAGGCGACGTAGTCGGACGGGCCGATGTGGACGTTCTTCTCGCCGAGATCCCGGTCGGGGATCTGCGAGGTGACGGCCTGCGTCTTGGAGATCTTCTTCGACTCGAGGCGGTCGCGCTCGAGCATGTTCTTGAAGTCCATGTTGCCGCCGACGTTCAGCTGCATCGTGCGGTCCAGGATGACGCCCCGGTCCTCGAACAGCTTCGCCATGACGCGGTGCGTGATGGTGGCGCCGACCTGGGACTTGATGTCGTCACCGACGATCGGGACGCCCGCCTCGGTGAACTTGTCCGCCCACTCCTTGGTGCCGGCGATGAAGACCGGGAGGGCGTTGACGAAGGCGACCTTGGCGTCGATGGCGCACTGGGCGTAGAACTTCGCCGCGTCCTCGGAGCCGACGGGCAGGTAGCAGACGAGGACGTCGACCTGCTTGTCCTTGAGGACCTGGACGACGTCGACCGGCTCCTCGGCGGACTCCTCGATGGTCTCGCGGTAGTACTTGCCGAGACCGTCGAGGGTGTGGCCGCGCTGGACCGTCACACCGGTGCTGGGGACGTCGCAGATCTTGATGGTGTTGTTCTCGGAGGCGCCGATGGCGTCCGCGAGGTCGAGGCCGACCTTCTTGGCGTCCACGTCGAAGGCGGCGACGAACTCGACGTCACCGACGTGGTAGTCGCCGAACTGGACGTGCATCAGGCCCGGCACCTTGGACGCCGCGTCGGCGTCCTTGTAGTACTCGACTCCCTGCACCAGCGATGCGGCGCAGTTGCCCACGCCGACGATGGCTACGCGAACCGAACCCATTCCGGTTGCTCCCTGTGTGTACGAGTGAGGCCCTGAGCGGGTCTCACGTGGCGGTGTCGTCGGGCGAATCCGGCCGGGGGTCGTCCCCCGGCCGGGGCAGGCCGCCCGGCGCTCCAGATGTGGTGTCCTGCTGAGCGGGCCCCCCGGTGGCGGACCCCTTCAGGTCCCGCCCGGCCCGCTCGCTCTCGATGAGCTCGTTCAGCCAGCGCACTTCGCGCTCCACGGACTCCATCCCGTGGCGCTGGAGCTCAAGCGTGTAGTCGTCGAGGCGCTCCCGGGTCCGGGCCAGGGAGGCGCGCATCTTCTCGAGGCGCTCCTCCAGCCGACTGCGGCGGCCCTCGAGCACGCGCATCCGTACGTCGCGCGACGTCTGCCCGAAGAATGCGAACCGCGCGGCGAAGGTCTCGTCCTCGTACGCGTCCGGACCCGTCTGGGAGAGCAGCTGCTCGAAGTGCTCCTTACCCTCCGCCGTCAACCGGTAGACGATTTTGGCGCGGCGCCCCGCGAGCGGAGCGGCGAGGGCGTCCTCGGTGGTGTTCCCCGGCTCCTCGATCAACCAGCCGTTGGCGACCAGCGTCTTGAGGCAGGGGTAGAGCGTCCCGTAGCTGAAGGCACGGAACACACCCAGTGACGTATTGAGTCGTTTGCGCAGCTCATAGCCGTGCATCGGAGATTCGCGGAGCAGGCCGAGTACGGCGAACTCGAGGATCCCGGAACGCCGGCTCATCGTCGCCTCCCCTCTGCCGCGGTCATGCCATGACGGCCTCGTGTACGGCTCATCGCCGCCCTTATGCCGAGCTGATGTATCGACTCGATACATCACGACGATAGAACGACCTTCCGGAAGCGACAAGGGGGTCAAGGGTGAACGGGATCACATCGTCGATTCGTTGCGAGCAAGTTGCCTGATTTGAGGTGAACTTCTGTGCTCGGCAGGTTTTGGCGGTGCGTAGTCTGTGCGCCATGCACACCACCGGGAACCGAGTGACGCCTGGGGGCGTCTCTGTCCCCGGTGCAGTACGGGTGAATGCGGGAAGCGCCGCATCCGTACTTCGGGGGGACCGGAAACCAGCCGCCGTTTCCAGGCGCGCAAGGGTGCGCCTGCCCGAGGAGTAGTCGTTCGATGAGCGAGCACCGTCGCAAACCGCCGCAGCCGCAGGGAGGCGGACGTGCCGCGGCCCGACGCGGCCAGTCCGGCTCGTCCTCCGGCCGCCGCGCGGCACCGCGAGGCGCCACCGGATCTCCGTCCGATGCCTATGGGTCGGGGTCCCGCGGCTCGGGGGTCGAGGACCGTACGTACGGCAGCCGCGCCGAGGCGCGACGCGCGGCTCAGCGGGGAGGTGCCCGTCGTGCGGGTTCCGCCGCGCCCGGCCGCGGCAGAGGGCGTGCGGCCCCGCCCGACAAGAAGCGGATCATCGACTATCCGCGCTACGACAAGGACGGCTGGCGTCGCTGGGCGCCGTCCTGGAAGCTCGTCTCCGGCCTGTTCCTCGCCTTCTTCGGCAGCCTGGTCGCCGTGGCGGGCATCGGGTACGCGATGGTGAGCGTCCCCAGTGAGGAGAACGCCGCGGCGTTGTCCGAGAACAACGTCTACTACTGGGCGGACGGCAGCCAGATGGTCGCCACCGGGGCCGGCCAGAACCGGCAGAACGTGACGATCGACCGGATCCCCGAGGCCATGCAGCGGGCGGTGATCTCGGCTGAGAACAAGAGCTTCTACGAGGACTCGGGTATCGATCCCATGGGTATCGCCCGAGCGCTCGGCAACATGGCCACCGGTGGTGACACCCAGGGCGGCTCGACGATCACCCAGCAGTTCGTGAAGAACACCTACCTGAGCCAGGAGCAGACGCTCTCCCGGAAGTTCAAGGAGATGTTCATCTCGATCAAGGTGGGCACGAAGCTCACCAAGGACGAGATCCTTCAGGGCTACCTGAACACCTCGTACTACGGCCGCGGCGCCTACGGCATCCAGGCCGCCGCCCAGACCTACTACGGCAAGGACGCGGTCGACCTCAAGCCGAGCGAGTGCGCCTTCCTCGCCGCGCTGCTCAAGGGCCCGACGTACTACGACCCGGCGGGCAACGAGAACCTCGACAAGGCCGCCACCGCCGAGGCCAACCTCGCGCGTTCCGAGGAGCGCTGGGGCTGGATCCTCGAGCAGATGCACAACGACGGGCACCTGTCCGACGCCGACTACCAGAAGGCGACCGCGAAGTACCCCATGCCGCAGGGACGCAAGGCGACCAAGGGCATGACCGGCCAGGTCAGCTACCTCGTCGACACGGCGAAGCGGTACGTCCTGAAGAACTCCGACATCACGGAGGCGCAGTTCGACCAGGGCGGCTACCAGATCTACACGACCTTCGAGAAGGACAAGGTCGACGCGCTGGCCAAGGCGGTCAAGCGGGTCGAGAAGGAGAAGATCGACCCGAAGAAGCGCAAGGAGGACCAGCACGTCCAGTTCGGCGCGGCGTCGGTGAAGCCCAACGACGGTGCGATCGTGGCCCTCTACGGTGGCGCCGGCTTCGAGAACGGCCACTTCAACAACAACGCGGACACTTCGGGTATCCCCGTCGGTTCGACCTGGAAGCCGTTCGTCCTGGCCGCCGCGATGCAGCACGGAACGTACAAGACGAACGGTGAAGGCGTCTCGCCGCAGAGCAAGTACAACGGTGACGACAACCTGAAGATCAGGAACAACGACGGCTCGTACGTACTCAAGAAGGACAACACGCCCTTCTTCCAGAAGAACGAGAGCAACTACCCGTGGGGCTACATCACCCTGCACAAGGCGATGGAGCAGTCCGTCAACACGCCCTTCGTCCAACTCGGCATGGACGTGGGGATGAAGAACGTGGCGGATGTCGCGGAGAGGTCCGGCATCCTGAAGGAAAGCTTCGCCGGCCTGAACGCGTCGTTCGCCCTGGGTACCTCAACCCCCAGCGCGATCCGCATGGCCGATGCCTATGCGACGTTCGCGGCATCCGGCAAGCAGGCCGACCCGTATTCGGTGACGGCCGTCAAGCACAAGGGTTCGGAGCTGCCGGGCTTCGACAAGCCGCGGGTCAAGCAGGCGATGCCCGAGAACGTGGCGAACAACGTCACGAAGACCCTCGAGAACGTGATCGAGAACGGTACCGGCTACCACGCGCAGGAGCTGGGGCGCAGGGCCGCCGGCAAGACGGGTACGACGGACGAGAACAAGTCGGCCTGGTGGGTCGGCTACACCCAGCAGCTCGCCACCTCGGTCGCGATGTTCCGCGAGGACCCCAAGAGCCACAAGCTGCTCTCCATGAACGGCACGGCGGGTGAGGACTCCATCCACGGTGGTGACGTCCCCACGCAGATCTGGACCGAGTACATGAAGGCCGCGCTGAAGGGCAAGGACGACCCCGGGTTCCCCGAGGCAGAGAAGATCGGCGAGATCGCCGACGGGGTCGGCGCGCCGTCCCCGACCCCGACCGCCACGGAGACCCAGGAGTCGACTCCCTCGACGCCGCCCCCGCCCACGGAGACCGAGACCACCCCGCCGCCGCCCACGGAGACCGAAACGTGTGCGCCCTTCGACTTCCGTTGCAATGACGACGACGAAGAGGAGACGGGCGGCACCGGGCCGGGCGGGACGGACTCCGGCGGTACGGACGGCGGCGTGACCAACTCGCCCGATCCCACAGAGAGTGGTGACACCGGGACCAGTCGGGGCAACGGCAACGGTGGCGGTCTCTTCGGAGGCTCGACCGGTTAGTCCGACCATCGCCCGGATGGGGTGTTTCACGTGAAACACGAGGGCCGCCGTACCCGACGGGTACGGCGGCCCTCGGCGTATCCCCGGCCTCGTACGGCAGGATGTGCGGCATGCCCAGTGGAGAATCGACGCAAGCGAGCGTCCACGAGCCGGAGCCGGTGCGGCCGACCGAGGAGGACCGGATCGCCTCGGCCGGCAGCGAGCTGATCGGCGGCCCGCTCGGACGGCGCGCCCTGACCGGCAGGTCCTGGTGGACACCGGTGCGGGTGATCGCGCTCGTGGCGATCGGCATGTTCACCCTCGGCCTGGTGCAGAAGGCGCCCTGCTACAACGGTGCCTGGTTCTTCGGCGCCAGCTCCCAGTACACACACGCCTGCTACTCGGACATTCCTCACCTCTACCAGGGGCGCGGCTTCGCCGACGGGCTGGTGCCCTACTTCGACAAGCTTCCCGGGGACATGCAGTACCTCGAGTACCCGGTGCTGACCGGCGTGTTCATGGAGGTCGCCGCCTGGCTCACCCCCGGCAGCGGCAGCATCCAGGACCAGGAGCAGTGGTACTGGATGGTCAATGCCGGGATGCTCATGGCGTGCGCGGCCGTCATCGCCGTCTGTGTGACCCGCACGCACGCACGGCGGCCCTGGGACGGACTGCTGGTCGCCCTGGCACCGGCCTTCGCGCTGACCGCGACCATCAACTGGGATCTGCTGGCTGTCGCTCTGACTGCCGCCGCGATGCTGATGTGGTCACGGGGGCGTTCCCTCGCCTTCGGCGTCCTCCTGGGCCTGGCGACGGCCGCCAAGCTCTATCCCGTACTGCTGCTGGGGCCGCTCCTGGTGCTGTGCTGGCGCGTGGGCCGCTGGCGGCAGTACGGAACGGCCCTCGCGGGCGCGGCTGTCGCGTGGCTCGTCGTGAACGGGCCCGTGATGCTGTTCGCGTTCGACGGCTGGTCGAAGTTCTACACGTTCAGCCAGGAGCGAGGCGTCGACTTCGGGTCCTTCTGGCTGATCCTGGCGCAGAACTCGGACGACCCGCTGAGCACCGACACGGTCAACACGCTCGCCACCCTGCTGATGCTGCTGTGCTGCGCGGGTGTGGCGGCACTCGCGCTCACGGCTCCCCGCCGTCCGCGTTTCGCCCAGCTCGCCTTCCTGATCGTCGCGGCGTTCATCCTCACCAACAAGGTCTACTCGCCGCAGTACGTCCTGTGGCTGGTGCCGCTCGCCGCCCTGGCCCGGCCGAAGTGGCGGGACTTCCTCATCTGGCAGGCCTGCGAGGTGGCGTACTTCCTGGGCATCTGGATGTATCTCGCGTACACGACCAGCGGCGACGCCCACAAGGGCCTGCCGACCGACGGCTACCACTGGGTCATCGGCATGCATCTGCTGGGGACGCTCTACCTGTGTGTCATGGTCGTGCGCGACATCCTGATGCCGGAGCGGGATCCTGTGCGCCGGTCCGGTGACGACGACCCTTCGGGCGGTGTGCTCGACGGGGCCGAGGATGTCTTCGTGTTCGGTCCCGCGGCCCGTCCCGCCCGGCACGCGGCCCACTTCGAGGGCCCCCGGGTCGAGTGGGGCAGGACGGGGGCAACCGGCGGTTTGCTCTGAGCGAACAGCTCGCTGGCAGGGCGCCTTGCACACGGAAAGGGCCGGGCACGGAAGTTGCGTGCCCGGCCCTTTCCGTCGGGTCAGCGGTCGACGAGCCGGTCGAACTGCGTGGTGGTGTGCCGGAGGTGGGCCACCAACTCCTCGCCGACCTTCGGCTCCGGTGCGTCGGCCGGCACGAACAGGATCGACACCTGCATGTGCGGCGGCTCGGCGAACCAGCGTTGCTTGCCGCCCCAGACGAAGGGCGAAAGGTTCCGGTTGACCGTGGCGAGGCCGGCGCGGGCGACGCCCTTGGCGCGCGGCATGACCCCGTGCAGGGCCTTGGGGGCCTCCAGGCCCACTCCGTGCGACGTACCGCCCGCCACGACCACCAGATAGCCGTCGGAGGCGGCCTTCTGCTGCCGGTAGCCGAACCGGTCCCCCTTGGCGACGCGCGTGACGTCCAGGACCGCGCCCCTGTACTCGGTGGCCTCGTGGTCACCGAGCCACAGCCGGGTGCCGATCCGGGCGCGGAAGCGGGTCTGCGGGAACTGCTGCTGGAGCCGGGCGAGTTCGTCGGCCTTGAGGTGGCTCACGAACATCGTGTGCAGCGGGAGGCGGGCCGCCCGGAGGCGGTCCATCCAGCCGATGACCTCCTCGACGGCGTCCGAGCCGTCGGTACGGTCGAGCGGCAGATGGATGGCGAAGCCCTCCAGCCGGACGTTCTCTATCGCGGAGTGCAGCTGGGACAGGTCCTGCTCGCTGATTCCGTGTCGCTTCATCGAGGACATCACCTCGATGACCACCCGGGCACCCACCAGGCCGTACACGCCGTCGACCGACGACACCGAGCGGATGACCCGATCGGGCAGCGGCACCGGCTCCTCGCCGCGCCGGTACGGCGTCAGCACCAGCAGGTCACCCCCGAACCAGTCCTTGATCCGGGCGGCCTCGTACGTCGTGCCGACGGCGAGGACATCGGAGCCCAGCCGGGTGGCCTCCTCGGCGAGGCGCTCGTGGCCGAAGCCGTAGCCGTTGCCCTTGCAGACCGGGACCAGCCCCGGGAACTGCTCCTGCACGTGCTTGTGATGCGCCCGCCAGCGCGCGGTGTCGACGTAGAGCGTGAGCGCCATGGCCGGACCTGGAACCTTTCTCGTGGCTGCGGTGTATCAAAGGTATGGGAGCCAACGAAGCCCGCGGGGCTACGAAGACGAAGACCGTGACGAAGAGCCGCTCAGCGGCGCGACATGTAGATGTCGAGTGCCTTGTGGAGCAGCTTGTTCAGCGGGAAGTCCCACTCACCGAGGTACTCGGCCGCCTGGCCGCCAGTACCCACCTTGAACTGGATCAGGCCGAAGAGGTGGTCTGTCTCGTCCAGCGAGTCGGAGATGCCGCGCAGGTCGTAGACGGTGGCGCCGAGCGCGTAGGCGTCCCGCAGCATCCTCCACTGCATCGCGTTCGAGGGCCGGACCTCACGGCCGATGTTGTCGGAGGCGCCGTAGGAGTACCAGACGTGGCCGCCGACGATCAGCATCGTCGCCGCGGACAGATTCACGCCGTTGTGCCGGGCGAAGTACAACCGCATGCGGTTGGGGTCCTCGGTGTTGAGGGCCGTCCACATGCGCTGGAAGTACGACAGAGGGCGGGGCCGGAAGTGGTCGCGCACGGCCGTGATCTCGTAGAGCCGCTGCCACTCGGGCAGGTCGTTGTAGCCGCCCTGGACGACCTCGACACCGGCCTTCTCCGCCTTCTTGATGTTGCGGCGCCACAGCTGGTTGAAATTCTTGTGGACCTCTTCCAGGGAGCGGTTGGCCAGCGGCACCTGGTAGACGTAGCGGGGCTGGACGTCACCGAAGCCGGCGCCGCCGTCCTCGCCCTGCTGCCAGCCCATGCGGCGCAGCTTGTCGGCGACCTCGAAGGCGCGGGGCTCGATGAAGTCGGCCTCCAAGTCGCGCAGACGCTTCACGTCCTGGTCCTGGATGCCCTTCTTGATGGTCGCGGCCTCCCAGCGCCGGATGATCACCGGCGGACCCATCTTCACAGAGAAGGCGCCCTGCTGCTTCAGGTGCGCGAGCATGGGCTCGATCCACTCCTGAAGGTTGGGTGCGAACCAGTTGATGACCGGGCCCTCGGGCAGATAGGCGAGGTAGCGCTTGATCTTGGGCAGCTGCCGGTAGAGGACGAGACCCGCACCGACCAGCTCGCCGGTCCGGTCGTCGAACCAGCCGAGGTTCTCCGAGCGCCATTCCGCCTTGACATCAGCCCAGGCCGGGACCTGCATGTGACTCGCCGACGGCAGGCTCTGGATGTAGGCCAGATGCTGCTCTCGACTGATGGTCCTCAGGGTCAGGCTCATTCGGGGCGCTCCTCGGGCTGGTGTGTCCCCATGGGTCAGGGGCTCCGGCTCTCGCGCGAAGCCTACTGCGCCTTGGGTGCGCCCCGGTTGGGCGCACGGGACCTTCGCCCCGGCCTTGGTGCCGGCCGGGGCGCTGGACGATGTGCGGAAGGAGTGGTGTCCGGAGCCGGTCAGCCGACTCCGCCGAAGAGGCCGCCGTGCGCCATGCCCAGGAAGAACCCGACCGCCGACGCACCGAGGCCCAGGACGAGCCCGAAGCGCTCGCGCGTCGTCACCGAGATCCACTGGCCGTACGCGCCGGTGAGGATTCCCACCAGGCCGGTCCAGGAGCTGAGCAGGTGCAGATGGTGGAACATCGCCGTGATGAAGGACGTGATCCCCAGCACCAGGGTCACTGCGAGCAGCGTGTCCTGGACGGGATGGGGCTTGCCGTCCGTGGCGAAAAGGCCTCCGGCGGTGTTGGGTCGCATTGCCTGTGCCATGGGGCACCTCCTGCGAAAGGCGGCGGATCGTAGCGCCGTACACACCCGATGTGTACAGATTGGGGGTCCTCGCAGCCGGATTTCAACCGCAAGCCGCTGTGCGGGTACTCTGTAGCGTCTGCACCGGCGTCTGTCCGGACAGAGCCAGGCAGGAACAGGGAGGGGCCACGGCCCGTCCCGGCCGGCCCGGAACCGCCGCCCGACCTCGATTGTCAGTGGCGGCTGTTTTACTGACAGGCATCGTTGCGCAACGCATCACGACCCTCCTGCCACGGAACGACCGTGGCCGCTGAGTCCAAAGGAGGTGGGTTCCACATGCGTCACTACGAGGTGATGGTCATCCTCGACCCCGATCTCGAGGAGCGCGCTGTCTCCCCGCTGATCGAGAACTTCCTTTCTGTCGTCCGTGATGGCGGCGGAAAGGTCGAGAAGGTCGACACCTGGGGCCGTCGTCGTCTCTCGTACGAGATCAAGAAGAAGCCCGAGGGCATCTACTCGGTCATCGACCTGCAGGCCGAGCCTGCGGTCGTCAAGGAGCTCGACCGCCAGATGAACCTGAACGAGTCGGTCCTCCGGACCAAGGTCCTCCGCCCCGAAACCCACTGAGCTCTTCCGCTCAGCTGATCTCGGGACTCGAGTAGCAGCACAAGCAGCCAGCAGCAAACCCGCCGAGAGGTTCCCCCATGGCAGGCGAGACCGTCATCACGGTCGTCGGCAATCTTGTCGACGACCCCGAGCTGCGCTTCACCCCGTCCGGTGCGGCCGTCGCGAAGTTCCGTGTCGCGTCGACCCCCCGCACCTTCGACCGTCAGACAAACGAGTGGAAGGACGGCGAGAGCCTGTTCCTGACCTGCTCGGTCTGGCGTCAGGCGGCGGAGAACGTCGCCGAGTCGCTCCAGCGAGGCATGCGCGTCATTGTGCAGGGCCGGCTGAAGCAGCGGTCCTACGAGGACCGTGAGGGCGTCAAGCGCACGGTCTACGAGCTGGACGTCGAGGAAGTCGGCGCCAGTCTGCGCAACGCCACGGCCAAGGTCACCAAGACCACCGGCCGCGGTGGCCAGGGCGGCTACGGCGGCGGTGGCGGCGGCCAGGGTGGCGGCGGCTGGGGCGGCGGTCCCGGCGGCGGCCAGCAGGGCGGCGGCGCTCCCGCCGACGACCCGTGGGCGACCGGTGCTCCCGCAGGCGGCCAGCAGGGCGGTGGCGGCGGCTGGGGCGGTGGCTCCGGCGGCAGCAGTGGCGGCGGCTACTCGGACGAGCCCCCCTTCTAAGCGGGGCCGTACCCACACTTCTTGATCACACAGGAGAAACATCATGGCGAAGCCGCCTGTGCGCAAGCCGAAGAAGAAGGTCTGCGCATTCTGCAAGGACAAGGTCACGTACGTGGACTACAAGGACACGAACATGCTGCGGAAGTTCATTTCCGACCGCGGCAAGATCCGTGCCCGCCGCGTGACCGGCAACTGCACGCAGCACCAGCGTGACGTCGCCACGGCCGTCAAGAACAGCCGTGAGATGGCGCTGCTGCCCTACACCTCCACCGCGCGATAAGGGAAGGGTGACCGACTCATGAAGATCATCCTCACCCACGAGGTTTCCGGCCTCGGTGCCGCGGGCGACGTCGTCGACGTCAAGGACGGTTACGCTCGCAACTACCTGGTTCCGCGGAAGCTCGCGATCCGCTGGACCAAGGGTGGCGAGAAGGACGTCGAGCAGATCCGTCGTGCTCGCAAGATCCACGAGATCCAGACCATCGAGCAGGCCAACCAGGTGAAGGCCCAGCTCGAGGGCGTCAAGGTCCGCCTGGCCGTCCGGTCGGGCGACGCCGGTCGTCTCTTCGGTTCCGTCACCCCGGCCGACATCGCTTCCGCGATCAAGGCCGCCGGTGGTCCCGAGGTCGACAAGCGCCGCATCGAGCTGGGTGCGCCGATCAAGACGCTGGGCTCTCACGAGACGTCCGTGCGTCTGCACCCCGAGGTTGACGCCAAGGTCAGCATCGAGGTCGTCGCCGGCTGAGTGCCGGGCTTGCTGAAGCAGTGAGCATGGGGGCCGCATCCTTCGGGATGTGGCCCCCATGGTCATGTTTCACGTGAAACAGTCAGCGCGCCGCGCCCGTGACGATCCAGCGGCCCGAGCGGCTACGCACCCACAAGGTCAGCATGCGGACGGTCATCATGAGCGTCATCGTGGCCCACAGTGCGGTGAGTCCGCCGCCGAGTGCGGGGACCAGCAGGGCGGCCGGAGTGAACACCGCGAGAGTCAGCAGCATCGCCCAGGCAAGGTACGGTCCGTCTCCCGCGCCCATCAGGACTCCGTCCAGGACGAAGACGATGCCGCAGATCGGCTGGGACAGCGCCACGAGCGCCAACGCGGGCAACGCCGCGTCCTTCACCGTGGCGTCGCTGGTGAACAGAGGGAGGAACACCGGCCGGGCAAGTATCACCATGACGCCGAGGAGGACACCGACCGCGACTCCCCACTCGACCATGCGACGGCATGCCTCGCGGGCTCCCTGGGCGTCTCCGGCTCCCAGATAGCGCCCGATGATGGCCTGTCCGGCAATGGCGATCGCGTCCAGCGCGAAGGCGAGCAGGCTCCACAGCGACAGGATGATCTGGTGCGCCGCTATGTCGGAGTCGCCGAGGCGGGCGGCGACGGCTGTCGCGATCATCAGGATGGCCCGCAGGGAGAGAGTGCGCACCAACAGGGGGGCGCCTGCTTGGGCCGAGGCCCTGATCCCAGCGGCGTCCGGGCGTAGTGAGGCCCCGTGCCTGCGCGCTCCTCGAAGCACCACGATCAGATAGACCGCGGCCATGCCCCATTGCGCGATCACGGTGCCCCAGGCCGACCCCGCGATACCGAGACCGGCGCCGTAGACCAGGGCGACATTGAGGACGGCGTTGGCGATGAAGCCGGCGATGGCGACGTAGAGCGGTGTCCTGGTGTTCTGCAGTCCGCGCAGGACACCGGTCGCGGCGAGTACGACGAGCATGGCGGGTATGCCGAGCGCGGAGATCCGCAGATACGTGGTCGCGTAGGGGGTCGCCGTGTCAGAGGCGCCGAAGAGGCTCACCAGGGCGGGCGCGGTTGGCAGGACGACGGCCATGACCGTGGCGCCGAGGAGAAGTGCCAGCCAGATTCCGTCCATGCCCTGACGGATGGCGGACGGGAGGTCGCCCGCGCCGACCCGCCGGGCGACGGCGGCCGTGGTGGCATAGGCCAGAAAAACGAAGACACTGACCGCGGTCATCAGGAGCGCCGAGGCGACTCCGAGGCCGGCGAGCTGTGCCGTTCCGAGATGGCCGACGATGGCACTGTCGGCCATGACGAACAGTGGCTCGGCGACGAGAGCGCCGAAGGCCGGGACTGCCAGCATGACGATCTCTCGGTCGTGCTGCCGGCGGACGGCTTTGGGGCGCGCGGGGGCCTGTGTCATGTGCACCAATCTAATCGTCCACAGGTAAGAGATGCAAAGCATCTGCGGGTCTTACTTTGTGGCGCAGGGTGTGGGCTTGCGTACACCCCATGAAGCGATCTTGATCCTGCTGAGCAAGTTTTTCTTCTGCACAGCCGGTGGACGGTAAATCTGCAGGTCACGGGGTTTTCCAAGTGGGAGTGCCGGGCTTGTTCACAGGCCTGTCCACCGCCTCGTGCACAGGTTTCCCGGAGTTCTCCACAGCATTGGGCCCGTCGTCCACATGGCCTGTGGATAACCAGATTGGCTGACGCTGCCGACGGGCCTACGGTGGTCCGGCGCCCGCTCCGTCCGCCGGTTTTAGAAACGCCACAAATCCGGCGCGCGACAACCGGAGTTGGGCCTCTTATTTGTCAGTGCCGTGCCGTAGAACAGAGAGGCACGGCGAGGTCCGCTCGGCGGACGGGAGGAGGTGGCTCGGTGAGCATTTCCGAGCCCTTGGACGACCCGTGGGCCGACAGCGGTCCCAGTGATCGTCTGCCCGCCTCCCGCCGTCGTGATGACCACGGCAGAGGCCGCGACGAGCAGCACGACCGTGGCAGGGAAAGCGGCGGGTGGGACGGCGGAGGCTCCGCGTTCGAGCGGGTGCCGCCCCAGGACCTCGACGCCGAGCAGTCCGTGCTGGGCGGCATGCTGCTGTCCAAGGACGCCATCGCCGACGTCGTCGAGATCCTCAAGGGCCACGACTTCTACAAGCCGGCCCACGAGACCGTCTACACGGCCATCCTCGACGTCTATGCGAAGGGCGAGCCCGCAGACCCCATCACGATCGCCGCGGAGCTGACCAAGCGCGGTGAGATCAACAAGGTCGGCGGGGCCTCTTACCTGCACAACCTCGTTCAGACGGTTCCCACTGCTGCCAATGCGGCCTACTACGCCGAGATCGTGCACGAGCGCGCCGTGCTGCGGCGTCTGGTGGAGGCCGGTACGCGCATCACGCAGATGGGATACGCGGCCGACGACGACGTCGACGAGATCGTCAACCGGGCGCAGGCGGAGATCTACGCCGTCACCGAGCAGCGCACGAGCGAGGACTATCTGCCGCTCGGCGACATCATGGAGGGTGCCCTCGACGAGATCGAGGCGATCGGGTCGCGCAGTGGCGAGATGACCGGCGTGCCCACCGGGTTCACCGACTTCGACTCGCTCACCAACGGCCTTCACCCGGGACAGATGATCGTCATCGCCGCGCGTCCGGCGATGGGCAAGTCGACGCTCGCCCTGGACTTCGCACGGGCGGCGTCCATCAAGAACAATCTGCCCAGCGTCATCTTCTCGCTGGAGATGGGGCGCAACGAGATCGCGATGCGTCTGCTGTCCGCCGAGGCGCGCGTCGCCCTGCACCACATGCGTTCCGGCACGATGACCGACGAGGACTGGACCCGTCTGGCCCGTCGGATGCCGGATGTCTCCGCGGCGCCGCTCTACATCGACGACTCCCCGAACCTGTCGATGATGGAGATCCGCGCCAAGTGCCGTCGTCTGAAGCAGCGCAACGATCTGAAGCTGGTCGTCATCGACTACCTTCAGCTGATGCAGTCCGGCGGTTCCAAGCGGGCCGAGAGCCGCCAGCAGGAGGTTTCGGACATGTCCCGTAACCTCAAGCTGCTCGCCAAGGAGCTGGAGATCCCGGTCATCGCGCTCTCCCAGCTCAACCGTGGACCGGAGCAGCGCACCGACAAGAAGCCGATGGTGTCCGACCTGCGTGAGTCCGGATCGATCGAGCAGGACGCCGACATGGTCATCCTGCTGCACCGTGAGGACGCCTACGAGAAGGAGTCGCCGCGTGCGGGTGAGGCCGACCTGATCGTGGCGAAGCACCGAAACGGTCCGACGGCGACGATCACGGTCGCCTTCCAGGGGCACTACTCGCGCTTCGTGGACATGGCACAGACCTGACCCGGCCGCCCGTGCTGGACTGGGGGCATGACGACATCAGAGGAAGAACTGCTGCCCGGGACGCGGCGTGCTCTGCTGCACCGGATCGCCGTCGCCCAGACCGAGGGGCGTGCGCCTTCGCTGTCCGCGGTCGTGGTGCGGGGTGGGAAGGCGGTGTGGACAGGGGCACGGACCTCGGTGGAGGGCCATGCCCCGGACGAGAACGTGCAGTACCGGATCGGTTCGATCACCAAGACCTTCACCGCCGTTCTGGTGCTCCGGCTGCGTGAGGAGGGTGCGCTGGATCTCTCCGACCCGTTGGAGAAGCACCTGCCGGACACCGGTGCGGGCGAGGTGACCATCGCCGAACTGCTCTCGCACAGCGGCGGGCTGGCCGCTGAGACGCCCGGCCCTTGGTGGGAGCGAACCCCGGGGACGCTGCGGCCCGGTCTCGCCGACGTGCTGGGCGAACGGCCGCTGCTGCACCCCAAGGGCAGGCGGTTCCACTACTCGAACCCGGGCTACGCGCTGCTCGGAGCGCTGGTCGAGAAGCTGCGTGGCACCCCGTGGGAGGAAGCGCTCCGGGGGGAAGTGCTCGAACCGCTGGGCCTGCGCCGCACGAGCGTGCGGCCCGAGGCGCCACATGCGGGCGGCTGGGCGGTGCATCCGTGGGCCGATGTGATGCTGCCTGAGCCGCCGGAGGACCTCGGAGTGATGGCGCCCGCCGGACAACTATGGTCCACGGCTGCGGACTTGGGGCGTTTCGCAGCCTTTCTGGCCGAGGGTGACGAGCGGGTGCTGAGCGCGGACGCCGTGCGGGAGATGAGGACGCCGGCCACACCGGTCGAGGCGGCGGACGTGGCCGACGGCTATGCGTACTGCCTGGGGATGGAGCTCCGTCACCAGGACGGGCGGACTCTCGCCGGGCATACCGGATCACTTCCCGGCTTCCTCGCCTGCCTCACCATCAGCGTGGCGGACGACGTGGGCGCGGTGGTCCTGGCCAACTGCACCTCCGGACCGGCGCCGTTCACGGTCGCGGCCGACCTGGTCCGGATCGTCGCCCAGGCAGAGCCGCGTATCCCCGCTCCCTGGAAGCCGCTGAGGGAGGTGGATCCGGCGGTGCTGGAGCTGGTGGGGCAGTGGTACTGGGGTACGCATGCCTGCGCTCTGCGGCTCTCGGCCGACGGGTTCATTTCGCTGGAGCCGCTGTCCGGCAGCGGCCGGCGCTCACGCTTCCGCTCGAACGGGGACGGCACCTGGGTGGGGCTGGAGGGCTACTACGCCGGAGAACTGCTGAATCCTGTCCGGCGCTCGGACGGGCAGGTGAGCCATCTCGACCTGGGGTCGTTCGTGTTCACGCGGCGGCCGTATGACGAAGAGGCTCCGGTGCCGGGTGGAGTGGACCCCGGGGGATGGAGGGGCATCGGTTAGCCGACGGCCGCCGGAAGCCTCGACAGGGCCGTGTTTCACGTGAAACACGGCCCTGAGCGCTTCGTCACAGCGGAAGCTTGAAACCGACGTGGGAGGCCGTGAAGCCGAGTCGTTCGTAGAAGCGGTGGGCGTCGGTGCGCGTGTTGTCCGAGGTGAGCTGGACCAGTCGACAGCCCTCCCGGCGGGATGTCTCGATCGCCCACTCGATGAGCCGGCTGCCCAGGCCGCTGCCGCGCTCGTCCGCATGGATGCGGACTCCTTCGATGATCGACCTGGTGGAGCCACGGCGGGACAGTCCCGGAACGATGGTGAGCTGCAGCGTGCCGACGACACGCTGCTCGCGTACCGCGACGACCAGGTGCTGGTTGGAGTCGGCGACGAGCCGCTTCCACGCGGTCAGATACGGGCTGAGGTCGTCGGGTGACTCGCGCTCCGCGCCCAGGGGGTCGTCCGCGAGCATGCCGACGATCGCGGGGAGGTCGTCGGCGACCGCGGCGCGTATCTCAAGATCTTCCATGTCGGCACCCTATGCGGGCACCGGCGCCTTCAGCGTCTCCACCGCCCGGACCAGAGGGGCCAGCTCCGGGTTCTTCGCCGCCTCGTCGAGCGCCTCACGCAGGGCGGTGTCATTGGTCGGCCGCGCCTGTTCCAGGAGCTCGAGGCCGGACTCGGTGACGTTGGTGTAGATGCCGCGCCGGTCGGTGGGGCAGAGATAGCGCTCCAGCAGCCCTCGGTCCTCGAGCCGGGTGACCAGACGGGTGGTGGCGCTCTGGCTGAGCACGACCGCGTCGGCCACCTGCTTCATCTGCAGATGGCCGCCGTCGCCGTCGTGCTGTCGGCTCAGGACGTCGAGCAGGGAGTACTCCCGCACGCTCAGGTCGTGCCGGGTCTGAAGGGCGCGCTCGATGTGCGCCTCGATCCTCCCGTGCAGCAGGGAGAGTGCGCACCAGCCCTGAGCGAGAGCGGTGAGCGCGGGATCCGTGGCTGTCATGGGCGTTTCCTCCGTCCAGGAGCTCCTGACACAAGAGTAGAGCAAGGACGCAATAGTCAGCGCTTGCAAGTAAAGCGCGCTTGCAACTATTGTGGTGGCACCTAAAGCGCTCATGCAACCTTCGGAAGGTTTCTCCCCTCATGCCTCTCGCGCTTCTGGCCCTCGCGATCGGGGCCTTCGGAATCGGCACCACGGAGTTCGTGATCATGGGCTTGCTGCCCGAGGTCGCGGGCGACTTCGGTGTCTCCATCCCCACCGCCGGCTATCTGGTGACCGGCTACGCACTGGGCGTCATGCTCGGCGCACCCCTGATGACCGTGCTCGGCACCAAGATCTCCCGCAAGCGGATGCTGATGCTGCTGATGGGGCTGTTCGTCGTCGGGAACCTGCTCTCGGCGCTGGCCCCCACCTTCGGCCTCATGCTGACCGGACGCGTGATCGCCTCGCTGGCCCACGGCGCCTTCTTCGGTATCGGCTCCGTGGTCGCGGCCGAACTGGTCGCACCCGACAAGAAAGCCGGAGCCATCGCCCTGATGTTCACCGGGCTGACCGTCGCCAACGTCGTCGGCGTCCCCCTGGGCACGCTCGTCGGCCAGTCCATCGGGTGGCGCGTCACCTTCGCCGTCGTGGCCGTCATCGGCGTCGTCGGCCTGGCCGGTGTCGCCAGGCTCGTCCCCGACATGCCCAAGCCTCAGGGCGTACGCCTGCGCCATGAGCTGGCCGCCCTGAAGAACGCCCAGGTCCTGCTCGCCATGGCGATGACCGTCCTCGGCTTCGGCGGTGTCTTCGCGGCGATCACCTACATCGCGCCGATGATGACGCACGTCGCCGGGTTCGCCGACGGCTCCGTCACCTGGCTGCTGGTCCTCTTCGGCCTCGGCATGGTGGGCGGCAACCTCGTCGGAGGCCGGTACGCGGACCGGGCCCTGATGCCGATGCTGTACGTGTCCCTGGGCGCCCTGGCCGTCGTGCTCGCGCTCTTCACCCTGACCGCGCACAACAAGATCGCCGCTGCCGTCACCATCGCCCTCATCGGCGCTCTGGGATTCGCCACGGTGCCGCCGCTGCAGAAGCGGGTCCTCGACCACGCGCACGGGGCCCCCACCCTGGCCTCGGCCCTCAACATCGGCGCCTTCAACCTCGGCAACGCCCTGTCCGCCTGGCTCGGCGGCCTGGTGATCGCGGCGGGCCTCGGCTACACCGCCCCCAACTGGGTCGGCGCCGTCCTCGCCGCGGCCGCCCTGGTGCTCGCCTTCGTCTCGGCCGCCCTCGAGCGCCGCTCGGACCGCGGCCGGCACTCCGGTCACCGGCTCGGCACCCGCCGAGCGGCCGACCGCCCTCACCCGCTGACCACGGCACCGACAGGCGCGGGGCCAGGGCCGTCCCCTCGCCCGCCGATGCCACACCCGCACCATCGATGTCCCCCCGTACCGCAAGGAGACCCCTCATGAGCACCACCGCCGTCGCCCCGCTCAGCACCGCGGACGCCGAAACCCTCGTCACCACCGCACGACGGGCCGCCGAAGCGGCCGGTGTCACGGTCAGCGTCACCGTGGTCGATGCCGGCGGGCATCTGCTCACCTTCCGCAGGGACGACCGCGCCGTGCTGATCTCCGGTGAGACCAGCACCCGCAAGGCGTACACCGCCCTCCAGCTGAACGCGCCCACCGCCGACCTGGTGGACGCCGTGCAGCCCGGAGGCCCCTTCCACACCCTGCCCACCGCCCTCGACCGGCCGCTGCTCTTCATCGCCGGGGGCGTGCCCGTCCGGCGCGACGGCCGGCTGATCGGTGCGATCGGCGTCGGCGGTGGTGCTCCGGAGCAGGACCATGCCTTCGCCACCGCCGCCGTGGAGGCCCTCGTCTGACGACGTGCCTCGCGACGGACGACGACGCCGGTCCCCAGCGTGCGGGGACCGGCGTCGCTCTGTCCGCGGCGTCGCCGTCAGCCCGCCGCGACCGTCACCGGGGCGAACCGCCGGCTCCGGTCCCCGGGCAGCTCCGTGGTCCCGTACGTCATCACGGCGTTGAACGCGACCGACGCAAGGCCGTGAGCCTTCGCCCAGTCCAGCAGCTCTTCGTGCCGCACGTCGATGTCGGTGCGCAGGGGCCGGACGGTGTGGGCGGCGAGGGAAGCGAGGAGCGCCTTGGCCGTCGTGGTGTCGCGGGCGATCAACGGGCCCACGACATGGGTGTCCATGTTGGGCCAGGCGGCCGCGTAGCCGATGAGCCGTCCGTCCTCCTCGGCGACGCGGAACTGATCGGCGAAGGCGGGCAGCCGGGTGACGACATGCGTCCGGTCCGCCCCGAACACCTCCGCGTCGAGCCGGAGGATCGCCGGGAGGTCCTCGGCGGTCGCGGCACGGGTGGCGACCTCCGGCAGAATGCCGGTACCGACGAATCGGCCCCGCAGCATCTCGGCCCGGCCGGTGACCTTGAAGCCGAGTTCCTCGTAGAGCGGTCGGCCGGAGGGCGTCGCGTGCAGGGTGAGAGGCGTGGTTCCCGCCTCCGCGACGACGTGGCGCATCAACCGGCGCCCCACGCCCCGGCGCGCATGCCGCTCGGCGACCAGGACCATGCCGATGGCCGCGAGTACGGGGTGCTCCTGCGGCCCGTACTCGGTGACGACACAGGCGGCCACCAGACCGCCGCCGGGGTCGTCGATGCCGTACCCCTTCCCGGACGCCAGCAGGAGTCCCCACTTGTGCTCCTCCCGTGGCCACCCCCGGTCCTCGGACAAGTCGGCGCAGGCGGTGAGATCGCGGAGCGTCAGACGGCGGATGGGCAGAGAGTCAAGGGAAGGCGTCGGCACGCAGGTCAGGCTGTCCGACAGGAGCCGTCGGCGTCCACCGGTTTCCATGGACTCGTGCGACCTTTTGGCCATGCCCGTGAGGGCTGGAGGTCAGCCGAGGTCGGGCGCGTGCATGGCGCGCACACCCTCGATGTTGCCGTCCAGGTAATGGCGCAGCGACAGCGGCACGAGGTGGACGGAGGCGATGCCGACCCGGGTGAACGGCACTCGGACGATCTCGTACTCGCCGATGGGTTCCTCGACCTCGGGACCGTGCCGCAGGGACGGGTCCATCGATTCGAGGCGGCATACGAAGAAGTGCTGCACCTTTACGCCGGTGGCGCCGCCGTCCTCGCCGATGTGCTCCACGGTGTCGACGAAACAGGGCACCACATCGGTGATCTTCGCGCCGAGTTCCTCGTACACCTCCCGGTGCAAGGCGTCCACGACGGTCGGGTCCTCCGGCTCGACTCCGCCCCCCGGGGTGAGCCAGTAGGGATCCATGCCGGGTTTGGTGCGCTTGATCAGAATCAGGTTCTCGCCGTCGAGCAGAACGGCTCGGGCGGTGCGCTTGACCACGGGTCGGACGGTCATGGGGGAAATGTGGCCCGGCTGGTTCCACGTGAAACATCGCACGGCCCCACCGGCCGGTTTCGCGCGACGTGACGCGCGCCGGCGGGTCAGCACCAGTCGGTGGCGGCCCGTTCCAGCCACTCGTGGGCCCGTGCGATGTGGGGCATCGCCAGCGTGCCGGTGCGGACCACCAGAAAGTACGTGCGCAGCGGAGGCACGGTCGGTTCGTGCAGGGCCACCACCTCACCCCGCTCGAGTGCACCCGTGCACAAGTACCGCGGCAGCACCGCCATCCCCGCTCCCGCCGTGGCGCAGGCCAGCACCGCGCGTAGATCCGGAACGATGACGGTGCCTGGGGCGACGGGGTGGGAGTCGAAGACGGACGCCCAGTAGCGGGCGACGAACGGCAGCGTCTCATGCACCTCGACCACCGGGACCTGCTCGAGAGCGGACGGACCGGTGCGGCCGACCGCGTCGGCGCCGATCCGCTCGGCCCAGCGTGGGGCGGCGACCAGGATGTGCTCCTCGTCGCAGAGCGCAGTCGCCGTGAGGAGGGCGCCGCGTGGACGGGCCGTGCTGATGGCCAGATCATGATGTCCGGCGGCGAGCCCTTCCAGGGCTTCCTCGGCGGTGCCGAAGGAGGCCCGCAGGGCGAAGCCCTGACCGTCCTCACCGGCCAGCTCCGTGAGCGCGGGCAGCGCACGCTCGGCGGTGAACTCCGGGGGTCCGGCCAGGTGCAAGGTCCGTAAGGAGGAGTCCTCCTCCAGCCCGGACTCCGCTATCTCCACCAGGGCGTCGAGATGCGGTGCGGCCTTGTGGGCGAGCTCGTCGCCGATGCTCGTCGGTGTCACACCGCGCGCCTGGCGCAGGAACAGCGGGCGCCCCAGCTGCCGTTCCAGCGTCCTTATCTGCGAGGTGACAGCGGGCTGGGAGAGGCCGAGCAGGGCTGCCGCACGGGTGAAGGAGCCGGCCCGGTGCACGGTCACAAAGGTCCGCAGCAAGGCCAGATCCACGGCGCACCCTCCCTTGTCAGCCCCCCGCTGCAGGCCGGATATGGCCAACTATAAATAAGTCGATAGGTTGCTGTCGCTACTGTGATTGGACACTGACACTGAGTCAACTAGCCTTGGTCGCGCGGTTCTTCGCGCGCGGAACCGAGGACGGTCCGAGCCACGAGGGGGGAGGCTCGGACCGTCCGCCGCAGTACTCCTGCTGTCCGGTCGTCTCGTACGGCGGCTGGTCAGGAGGCTGATGCGGTCAGGGCGCGCAGCACGTCCGCCACCAGGTCCTCCGGGTCCTCGGCGCCCACGGAGAAGCGGATGAAGCCCTCCGGCACCGCGTCCCCGCCCCAGCGCCCGCGCCGCTCCGCCGTGGACCGTACGCCGCCGAAACTGGTCGCGTCGTCCACGAGCCGCAGCGCGTCGAGGAAACGGTCCGCATGCGCGCGCGTGGGCAGCGTGAAGGACACCACGCAGCCGTAGCGCCGCATCTGCTGCGAAGCGATCTTGTGCGACGGGTCGTCGGGCAGCCCGGGATAGCGCAGGCCCGTCACCTCCGGCCGTTCCCGCAGTGCCTGGGCGAGCGCGAGAGCGGTGGCGTTCTGCCGGTCGACGCGCAGCTGCAGCGTGGCGATCGAGCGGTGCGCGAGCCAGGCCTCCATGGGCCCGGGAATCGCACCGACGATCTTGCGCCAGCGCCGGACGGCGGCCATGGCCTCGGCGTTGCGGCCGGTGACGTAGCCCAGCAGTACATCACCGTGCCCGGTGAGCTGCTTGGTGCCGCTGGCCACGGCGAAATCGGCGCCGAGTTCCAGCGGTCGCTGGCCGAGCGGCGTCGCGAGGGTGTTGTCGACGGCGACCAGTGCCCCCTGCGTGTGCGCCGCATCGGCGAGCCTCCGCACGTCGCACACGTCGAGCCCCGGATTGGAGGGCGTCTCGATCCACAGCAGCTTCGCGCCCTCGAGGACCTCCAGCTGGGCATCGCCGCCGGTCGGCGCGGTGCGCACCTCGATGCCGTACGTCTCCAGCTGGGCGCGCACCAGGGGCAGCGCCTGGTAGCCGTCGTCCGGCAGGACGACCGCGTCCCCGGCGCGCAGCTGGGAGAAGAGCACCGAGGAGATCGCGGCCATGCCCGAGGCGAATACCAGGGCCTCGGCACCGTCCTGCCCCGGTGCCTCCAGTTCGGCGACGGCGCGTTCCAGCAAGGTCCAGGTCGGATTCTCGTCCCGGCCGTAGGTGTACGGGCCGGTGGGGTCGCCGGGCAGGTGGAAGTGGGCGGCGAACACGGGGCCGGGCAGGGTCGGCTCGTGCTTGACCGGCTCGGGCAGTCCGGCCCGCACCGCGCGGGTGCCGTCACCCGTGCCGTCGGGGACCGTCCGGCCGTTGCCGGCGTCCGTCGTCGCATCGTTCATGCCGCGTGTCCTTCCACGTGCGCGCGTACCGCGGCGAGCAGTCCGGTGCTCGCCGCCTCCACCATCTCAAGGCACTCGTCGAACCCCTCGGAGTCCCCGTAGTAGGGGTCGGGCACGTCGAGGTCGTCGCCGGCGGCGGGGTCGTACGAACGCAGCAGACGGACCTTCTCCGCGTCCTGGTCCGTCGGGGCGAGCCGGCGCAGCGCTCTGAGGTGGCCGGAATCGAGCGCGACGACGAGGTCGAGCCGGGCGAACCAGGAGCGGTCGAACTGACGGGCGGTGTGTTCGGCGCCGTATCCGTTCTCCCGCAGCACGGTCACCGTGCGCGGGTCGGCGTCGTCGCCCTCGTGCCAGCCGCCCGTGCCGGCGCTGTCCACCTCGACCAGGCCGTCGAGCCCGGCCTCGGCCACCCGCGCGCGGAAGACGGACGCGGCCATCGGGGAACGGCAGATGTTGCCCGTGCAGACGAAGCAGACGCGGTAGGCCATCGCGCTCAGTCCCCGTCCGGCAGGACGACGTTCAGCGCCCAGGAGACGACGGAGATGATCAGACCGCCCAGGACGGCCGTCCAGAAGCCGTCCACGTGGAAGCTCAGGTCGAGCTGGTCGGCGATCCAGGAGGTCAACAGCAGCATCAGCGCGTTCACCACCAGGGTGAACAGTCCGAGCGTCAGGATGAGCAGGGGGAGGCTCAGCAACTGCACGAGCGGTTTGACCAGGAAGTTCACCAGACCGAAGATCAGGGCGACCAGGATAAGGGTGCTGATCTCCTTGTCCGTGCTGTCGCCGGTCAGGGTGATCTTGTCGAGCAGCCAGACCGCGACGGCGAGTGCGCCCGCGTTGGCGATCGTCTTGACTAGGAAATTCATCATGTGTCTGATCGTGGCAGACACGATCGGGCTTGAGCAGTGAGGTAGGGGCGGGACCAGGAGATGAAGGCATTCCGGCTGGACGAACTGGAGGCGGAACGCGCCGCCAACGACGGGGCGTACCTGCAGTTCCTGCGGGAGCGGAACATGTCGGTCGGCCTCTATGCGCTGGACGCCGGAGCCCAGGACCCGCAGCAGCCGCACAGCCAGGACGAGGTGTACTTCGTCGTCAGCGGCCGGGCGTCGATCACCGTCGGCATGGAGACCACGCAGGTGGCACGCGGCAGTGTCGTGTACGTGCCGGCCGGTGTGGCCCACAAGTTCCACCACATCAGCGAGGACCTGCGGGTTCTGGTGGTGTTCTCTCCGCCCGAGAGCTGAGCCGGGCGTTCGGGGTTCCCTAGGGGATCGGTCAGGGGAGGACAAGGGATCCGACGCCCCCGCCGGACCACCCGCCGCCCTAGCATCGAGTGCAGGACGACATGATGGACGCGACCCGGCACGCTGCGGGCGGAGAGGTAAGGACGAGGGCGATGCGAGAGATCTTCGCGGGACTGCCGTGGTGGGTGAAGTGGATCGCGGTGCCGGTCATCGCTCTGGTGGTGTTCGGCGGGCTGATAGCGAGCGTGGTCGGTTTCGTGATCGGGCTGCTCTTCAAGCTGCTGGTGTTCGTGGCGCTGATCGGCGGACTGATCTACGTCGTACGCAAGTTCACGTCGAGTTCCTCCTCACGCAACGACTGGTGAGCCGAAGGGGACCGGTGAGGCGGTAACAGGAATCGCCGGTTCCCTCGGGCGGGGGACATTTCTCCGGCGGGCCGTCTGAGCGCGGTGACAGCCCGTTAGAGTCCGGAACTCGACGCGGGGTGGACGATCCCCGCGAGCGGCGACCCCCCGACCCGTGTACCTCACACGGGCCGCCCCCTCGCGTTTCGGGAGTGACCCTTGGCCACGACTGGCACCGCCTCCGCGCATCTGACCGCAGTCCCCTCACAACCCCGTTCGCCGGCGGCCGCAGCGGCGCCCACGGCGACCCTCATCGGATCCGTGCAGCGGGCCATGCGGCTGCTGGAGGCTGTCGCCGGGCACGAGTACGGGGCCCCCGCCAAGCAGCTGGCCCGCGAGACCGGGCTGGCGCTCCCCACCACCTACCACCTGCTGCGCACCCTGGTGCACGAGGGCTATCTGCGCCGCGACAAGGGACTGTTCTTCCTGGGGGAGGCGGCCGATCGGCTGAGCAGCAGCGGAGCAGAGCAGAAACGTCGCAGCAAGGTCGTCGAGACCCTTGCCCGCTGGCGCGACGTGATCGGTGTCCCCGTCTACTACGCGGTGTACCGCGACGGCGAGATCGACGTCATCTGCGTCTCCGACACCCCGGGCAACCCCGCGGTCGAGGAGTGGGCCGACTTCCGGGAGACCTGCCACGCCCACGCCATCGGGCAGTGCCTGCTCTCGCAGCTCGACGAGGAGACCCGCCGCGACCACCTGGACCGCTACCCCGTGCGTCCCGTCACGCCGTACACCGTGCGCGACGACCACAGCCTGCTCAGGCGCCTCGACCGCAACCGGCGCGCGGAGCTGGTCACGGAGCGCCAGGAGTACGCCCTCGGGACCGTCTGCGCGGCCATCCCGATCACCGTCGGCACCACGGCGGCGTCGATGGCCATCTCCCTGCCCGCACACCAGGTCGACCGGCTCCTCCCCGCGGCGCGCCATCTGCAGGCCGAGTTGGGGCGTCTGCTCGGGTCGCTCACGCTGTCTATCAGTATCTGAAAACTCACTCCTTGTGATCTGCTGTGTACGTTCAGCAAGATTCCCTCTGGTGCCAGGGTCCATGCCCGGCCAGTCCGCGGCGAATGACGGGGTAGGCGATGCGCGAATCCGTACAGGCAGAGGTCATGATGAGCTTTCTCGTGTCGGAGGAGCTGTCCTTCCGCATCCCGGTGGAGCTGCGGTACGACACCTGTGATCCCTACGCCGTGCGGCTCACCTTCCACCTGCCCGGGGATGCCCCGGTGACCTGGGCATTCGGCCGGGAACTGCTGATCGACGGCGTGGGCCGGCCGTGCGGCGAGGGGGATGTGCGCGTCTCGCCGGTCGACGGCGACCTGCTGGGCGAGGTGCTGATCCGGCTTCAGGTCGGCACCGACCAAGCGCTGTTCCGGTCGTCGACCGCACCGCTGGTGGCCTTCCTCGACCGCACCGACAAGCTGGTGCCGCTGGGCCAGGAAGGGGCGCTCGCCGACTTCGACGCCCACCTCGACGACGCCCTGGACCGGATCCTGGCGGAGCAGAGCGCCGGCTGAAGCGTTACGCCAGTCGGGTGGGCCGGTGACGGAACGCTTCAGCGCGTTCTGCCCCCTCCGCGGGCATCAGCGCTTGCGGCGCCTGCCCCTCCCGCCGGACCCCGCGGCCGACCGGGCATCCGGTACCTGCGGGCGGCCCAGCCCGGGGCTCCGGCCCTGCCCCTGTGCCCGTGCCGTCGGGCGGTCGGCGGAGACAACCAGCGCGGCCAGTGCCGTGGTGACCGGCACCGAGGCCACCAGGCCGATCGAACCGATCAGCGTGCGCACGATCTCCTCCGCGACCAGCTCGCTGTTGGCGACCGTCCCCACACCGCTCTGCGCGATCGAGAACAGCAGCAGCAGCGGCAACGCGGCGCCCGCATAGGCGAGGACCAGCGTGTTGACCACGGACGCGATGTGATCGCGGCCGATACGGATTCCCGCGCGGTACAGCCCGCGCCGGCCCGTCGAGGGATTGGCCTCGTGCAGCTCCCAGACCGCGGACGTCTGCGTGACCGTCACGTCGTCGAGGACACCGAGCGACCCGATGATCACGCCGGCCAGCAGCAGACCGCTCATGTCGATCCCGGGATACAGCCCGTGGATCAGACCGGTGTTGTCGTCGGTGTTGCCGGTGAGCGCGGCCCAACCGATGAAGACCGAGCCCAGGATGCCGATCAGCAGCAACGAGATGAGGGTGCCGAGCACCGCCACCGAGGTGCGTGCCGACGGCCCATGGCAGAGGTACAGGGCGAGCAGCATGATGGCACTCGCGCCCACCACCGCCACGACCAGCGGGTTCGACCCTTGCAGGATGGCCGGCAGGATGAAGAAGTTCAGCACCAGGAAGCTGACGGCCAGGGCGACGAGCGCCATGACGCCGCGCATCCGTCCCACGGCCACGACGGCGAGCGCGAAGATACCGGCGAGCAGCGCCATGGGGAAGCGCCGGTTCACGTCGGTGACCGAGTACTGCAGGTCCTCGGGGGCGGAGGGCTCGTAGGCGACCACGACCTCCTGACCCTCGCTCAGCTGCCGGGACTGGTCCGGCTGCACGATCTCGTCGAACGTACGGCCCTTGTCGTCGCCGGTGTCGACCCTGATCGTCGCCCGCTTGCAGGTACCGTCCGCCTGCTGCTGGGCGGAGGAACCCTCGGCGGTGGAGGTGTCGCCGGTCGGGACGCCTCCGGAGGCGTTCACGGACTGGCAGCTCACCTCCACCACCTTGGTGACCGTGGCCTGCTGCGTCTGCCGGTCGAAACCGACACCGGTGCGCTCGTGCGCCGGGGCGCCGCCCGGCCACAGCACGGCGAGTCCGACCAGCACCGCGGCGGCGAACGGGATCAGGATCGCCGCGATGACTCTGCGCAGATGCCGGGACACGGGGGCCGCGGGGCCATGACTGTGGCTGTGTCCGTGCCCGTGTCCGCTGCCGGCGCCTTGGCCGTGCTGTGGTTCGGGCGGCGGATACGGAGGAGGCTGAGTCGGGGTCACCGCCCGATCATCGCAAGAACGAAGGGGGCCCTCTGTTCACCGCGCCAGAAATGACGCTAGCGTGGAGGCACCTTTTGTACACGCGGGAGCTCGGAGCACCGGGCTGAGAGGGCGCTGACCTCCGTCCCAGCGATGTTTCACATGAAACATCACCGAAGTCGGGTGATGTTTCACACGGAATGTCGTCAGACGGAAACCGCTGCGTCGACCGCCGAACCTGTTACCGGGTAATGCCGGCGTAGGGAGTAGGTCTCATGACCAACAAGGACGCGCGCACGCCTGCCTCCACGCAGAACCCGACGGAGACGTCGGTGGACGCAGGGGCCGGGAAGTCCATCGGCTGGCACAAGGCGTACGTCGAGGGCTCGCGCCCCGACCTGCGGGTGCCGGTCCGTCAGGTGCACCTCACCAACGGGCAGGCTGTCACGCTGTACGACACCTCGGGCCCGTACACCGATCCGCTCGTCGACACCGATGTCCGCCGAGGACTCACTCCGCTGCGGGAGAACTGGATCATCTCCCGCGGTGACACGGAGGAGTACGCGGGCCGTCCCGTCCGTCCCGAGGACGACGGAGTCAAGCACACGTCTCCGCGCGGTGGCCTGCGCAACCTGGACGCCGTCTTCCCCGGCAGGCCGCGTCTGCCGCGCAAGGGCCGGCCGGGTCAGGCGGTCACACAGCTGGCGTACGCGCGCCGCGGTGAGATCACGCCCGAGATGGAGTTCGTGGCGATCCGCGAGAACGTCTCACCGGAGGTGGTCCGGGAGGAGATCGCGGCGGGGCGGGCGGTGCTGCCCGCCAACGTCAACCACCCGGAGATCGAACCGATGATCATCGGCAAGCGGTTCCTGGTGAAGGTCAACGCCAACATCGGCAACTCGGCGGTGACGTCCTCCATCGAGGAGGAAGTGGAGAAGATGACCTGGGCGACCCGTTGGGGCGCGGACACGGTCATGGACCTCTCCACCGGCCGCAACATCCACACCACCCGCGAGTGGGTGCTGCGCAACTCCCCCGTCCCGATCGGCACCGTGCCGCTCTACCAGGCCCTGGAGAAGGTCGACGGCCGGGCCGAGGAACTGACCTGGGAGATCTACAAGGACACGGTCATCGAGCAGGCTGAACAGGGCGTGGACTACATGACGGTCCACGCGGGCGTGCGTCTGGCGTATGTGCCGCTCACCGCGAACCGCAAGACCGGCATCGTCTCCCGCGGCGGCTCGATCATGGCCGCGTGGTGCCTCGCGCACCACAAGGAGTCGTTCCTGTACGAGAACTTCGAGGAGCTCTGCGAGATCCTCGCCGCGTACGACGTCACGTACTCGCTCGGCGACGGCCTGCGCCCCGGCTCCATCGCGGACGCCAACGACGAGGCGCAGTTCGCGGAGTTGCGCACGCTCGGGGAACTCAACACGATCGCGAAGCGTTTCCACGTACAGACCATGATCGAAGGCCCGGGCCATGTCCCGATGCACAAGATCAAGGAGAACATCGACCTTCAGCAGGAGATCTGCGATGAAGCTCCGTTCTATACGCTCGGCCCGCTGACCACCGACGTCGCGCCGGCGTACGACCACATCACCTCCGGCATCGGTGCCGCGATGATCGCCTGGTGGGGCACGGCCATGCTCTGCTACGTCACCCCGAAGGAGCACCTGGGCCTGCCCAACCGCGACGACGTCAAGACCGGCGTCATCACCTACAAGATCGCCGCGCACGCGGCCGACCTCGCCAAGGGGCACCCCGGCGCCCAGGAATGGGACGACGCGCTGTCCGACGCCCGTTTCGAGTTCCGGTGGGAGGACCAGTTCAACCTCGCCCTCGACCCGGACACGGCACGTGAGTTCCACGACGAGACCCTTCCGGCGGAACCCGCCAAGACGGCCCACTTCTGCTCGATGTGCGGCCCGAAGTTCTGCTCGATGAAGATCTCCCAGGACATTCGCCGGGAGCACGGGGGCAGTCGGGACGAGATCGAGGAGGGCATGGCGAAGAAGTCGCGGGAGTTCGCGGCGGCGGGCAATCGCGTGTACCTGCCGATCGCGGACTGAGCGTCCGGCCGCGGAACACGGGAGCGGTGCCCGTCGCGGGTGCCGCTCCCGTGGGGCGGTTTCCCTCGTCTTCGCCGGAGCCGGTGGGCAGACTGGCCCCATGACAGCGAGTTCGATGAGCAAGGGGTCCAATCTTTCCGTCGATGCCTCCGTGGTACGTGTCGAGCTCGCCTGGGCGGCGGGGCCCACGGTCCCCGATATCGATGCCTCGGCGCTGCTTCTCACGGAGGCCGGGCGGGTGCGGGACGACGGGGACTTCGTCTTCTACAACCAGCCTCGTCACGCGTCCGCCGCCGTGACGCATCTCGGGAAGCGGAGTGCCACCGGGGCCGCGACCGACACCATGGAGGTGAATCTGGGCCTGGTCGAACCGGTCGTCGACCGGATCGTGCTGTGCGCGTCGGCCGACGGCGGGACGTTCGGCCAGGTACCGGGGCTGGTCCTCAGGCTTCTCGACGCCGGAAGCGGGACCGAGGTCGCCCGGTTCGACATGGCCGCGGGGACCGAGACCGCGTTCATCGGCGGAGAGCTGTACCGGCGGCAGGAGAAGTGGAAGTTCCGGGCGGTGGGGCAGGGGTACGCCTCCGGGCTCGCCGGGCTGGCCACGGACTTCGGTATCACCGTGGACGACCCGTCCCCCGCGGCGGTCGCCCCCGCGCCCGCCCCGGTTCCGCCGGCTCCGGCGTCTCCGCCCCCCGCGCCCGCGTCCGCACCCGGCCCGGCCCCCGCCCCGCACTCCGACCAGGGAGCCCCCAGGCTCACCAAGGGCGAGGAGCGGCTGCCCGTCGACATGCGCAAGCGGCTCTCCCTGCGCAAGGAGCAGGTGGCGGTCAGTCTGCGCAAACACGGGGCGGCCGGGATCACCGCGCGCGTCATCCTCGTACTGGACGCCTCGGGGTCGATGTCCTTCCTCTACTCCAAGGGCACCGTCTCCGATGTCGTCGAGCGGATGGCCGCGGTCGCGGCGCAACTGGACGACGACGGTGAGATGCAGGCCTGGACGTTCGCCTCCAACCCGGCGCGGCTGCCGGATCTGAGGCTGGGCGAGCTTCCCGAGTGGCTGCGGCTGCACGTGCGCGTGGGGGAGGTGGGCCTCTTCCGGCGGGGCAGGAAGAAGGGACTGGAGCCGAGTCAGGTCGACATGCGGGACGTCGGCATCCAGAACGAGGAGCAGAAGGTCATCGCCGAGGTCCGCGCGTTCGTCCGGAGCAACCCGGCGTCCGCCCCGACCCTCGTCCTCTTCTTCTCCGACGGCGGTGTCTACCGCAACAAGGAGATCGAACGCGAGCTTCGGGAGGCGGTGGAGGAACCCGTCTTCTGGCAGTTCGTGGGGCTGGGCAGGTCCAACTACGGCGTGCTGGAGCGGTTCGACACCCTGCCCGGGCGCCGCGTCGACAACGTCGGCTTCTTCGCCGTCGACGACATCGGCACCGTACCGGACCCGGAGCTGTACGACCGTCTGCTGTCCGAGTTCCCGCTGTGGATCAAAGCGGCGAGGCACGCGGGCATCCTCTGACGGCCGGATCAGGACCGGACGACGGCCCGACGAGGACCGCACGCGTGCCGGCCCCATCCACCCGGCTCGCGCCCCCGATGCGGGAAGCGCAAGCCGACGGACGGGCCACCGGACAGCCGGCCGGGCCGGGCCGGCTACTCCGGCTGGTGCTCCGGCCCGCCGAAGTCCGGGCTCGAGTAGTCCGGACTGGAGTAGCTCGGACGCGTGCCACGGGCCGAGCCGGCGTCGGGACTGGAGAAGCCCGGCCGGTCGTACCCGAGGTGCGGCATACGACTGGTCGGCGCGGGCGGTGCCGTGTGCTGCAGCGCGGCGGCCGCCGCCGGGTCGGCGAGCGCGTCGCTCAGGAACGGGATGATCCCCCGCTCCAGCAGCGCCTCCCGCCAGGCGTCCCTGGCCTGCTTCACCTCCCCGTCGAGTTCGCGGTAGGCGCCGCCGAACGCCGAAGGCTTGTTGCGCAGCGCGGTGAGCAGCAGACCCACGGCGGCGACGAGGATGGCGACCGCCGTCACCGCGCCGAACACCCACCCTGTGGTGAGCATGGTCCGGGCGAACGCCGCCTCGGGGTCCAGCATCCGCAGGATGTAGCCGACGAGCAGGAAGATCGCGGCCGCGGTCCCGGCGAGCACCGGCGCCAGGACGGCCACGACGGCCACGACGCCCGCCCCGGCGGTCTCGGCGACCTCTCCCATGGTGGCGGCGAGCCCCGCCGCGCCCGTGCCCGGCTCGGCGGAGCCGGACTCGCGGCCGGTCGCGGCGGACGCCGCCGGTGGCCGGCGCAGTTCCTCGCGGACCTTCACATAGTGCTGGTACTCGGTCGCCGCGGCCGCCGTGACGATCGCGGTGGCGTTGAGCGCCATCGTGCGCAGTTGTTCCGAGTTGAGCCGCTGTCCGACAGCGGCCAGTTCCGGGTTGTGTGGTGCGGAGCGCAGCGCCTCATCGAGAATCCGCTCGTATTCCTGGCGGTCCTCGCTCAGCAGGTGCTGCGGAACGCTGTTCATGTGCATCCCCCGATGCTCCGTAGGGCTTGGGGCTCGGCATGCTGACGAGCCGTCGGGCAGAAACGGAGGGGAGCCTGCTACGGATAAGCCGATGGTAGAGCGGTGACGGCGCGCGGTGACAGGGGGTTTACCGAAATTGCCGCTCTCGCGGTGCGGTCGCGGGCCGCCGGAACGCGGCCCGGGGAACGCTCAGACGCCCAGCGGCAGTTGCTGGACCAGCAGCTTTCCGGCCATGGTGACGCCGCCGTCCATCGCGATGGCGAGTCCGTCGGCGTAGACGTGCGGGCCGGCGACCACGGGACCGCTGTCGTCCTCGCCGTCCTCGGAGCCGACTTCGCCCAGCAGGTACGGGATCGGGCTGTGGCCGTGCACGACCCGGGTGCCGCCGTACGTGTCCAGCAGCGAGCGCACCGCGTCGGCGCCGCCCTCGTCGCGGAAGGAGAACCGCTTGGTGAACTTGCGGAACAGGTCCCAGACCTCGTCCGCGTCGTTGCGGGTGAGTGTCTCGCGGACGGTGTCGTTGACCTCCTCGATGGAGCGGCCGTAGTCGAGGTAGGCGGTGGTGTCGGAGTGGAGCAGCAGATGGCCGTCGACCTCCTCGACGGCGTCGAGGCGGGCCATCCACTGGAGGTGGTGGTCCTGGAGGCGGTCCATGTCGGTCTTCTGACCGCCGTTGAGCAGCCACGCCGCCTGGAAGGTGGCGGTGCCGGCCCCGGAGTTGACGGGCGTGTCGCCGAACCGTTTGGCGCCGAGCAGCAGCAGTTCGTGGTTGCCCATGAGGGCCTTGCAGTAGCCGCCGGCCGCGGCGGCCTCGGCGGACAGCCGCATCACGAGGTCGATGACGCCGATGCCGTCCGGGCCGCGGTCGGTGAAGTCGCCCAGGAACCACAGCCGCGCGGTGCCGGCGCACCACTGCCCCGCCGAGTCGACGAGGCCCTGCTCGCGGAGGGCGGCGATCAGCTCGTCGAGGTAGCCGTGGACGTCGCCGACCACGTACAGCGGTCCCTGACCGGTGGTGGCCTGCGGAGCGGGTGCGGACACGGGGTCGACGGTCACCTGGACGGTGTCGCCCCGATTGATGACGGGGAGGTCCCGCTGGGTGGGCGTGTACCCCTCCGGGTAGGTCTCCTCGGAGGGCGGGACGGTGTCGCCGGGGTGCGTGCTCTGGGCATACGGACCGGTCTCGTGGACGTAAGCGGGCACCCGGAAGTCGCGCAACGTCGCCGTCCGCTCCACCTCGGGTCCCTGACCGGCCCCCTGAGTCATCGACCCCTCCACCATCGCGCCGCATCTGCACCGCTTCGGACTGCCTGGTCGCAGCGGCCCGCGGTGTCGTGGGCCCATCATAGGAATGCGGATCGCGCTGTGTGATGACCCAGGGGTGGTGAATCGGAGCGAGACCCCGGTTCGCCGTGGCATTCGTCCCGTTTCGGGCGGTCCACGGCCGCCCTGTGGCCGTTCCTGTCGCGCGCTCGCTGCCGGTGGCCGGTCCGCCTTCACCTGGGGGCCGGCCCGTTCTTCTCGCTGGAAGCCCGCGTTCCGGTCTGCCGGAAGCGGGAGCTCCACGCTCCGGGCCCGCCGTACGACCCGGCGGCGGCCCGGGCTCACCTCCCCTTCGGCGACCTCGGCGACCTCGGCGGGCTGACCGTCGTGCGCGGCGGACGGCGCTGTGAGGAGGTGCGCACGATCAGCTCGGTCGGTATGACCTGCTCCACCGGCTGGTCGGAGTCGACCCCTTCGATGGCGTCGATCAGCAGCTGGACCACCGCCGTGCCGATGCGGCGCGGCTTCAGGGACAGCGTGGTGACGGGCGGCTCGGTGTTGGCGTAGACGGTGGACTCGCTGCAGCAGACGAGCAGCAGGTCGTCCGGGACGCGCAGACCGTAGCGGCGTGCGGCGGCGAGCAGGTCGGTGCCGTTGGGGTCGAACAGGCCGTAGACGGCGTCGGGGCGGTCGGGGCGGGCCAGCAGCCGGTCGGCGGCGACGGCGCCCGCGCACGGATCGTGCGCCGGGTAGGCCTCGTACACCGGGTCCTGGCCCACGCGCTCGCACCAGCGCAGATACGCGGTGGTCGACAGGTGGGTGTAGGTGTCGGTGGACGTGCCGGTGAGCAGGCCGATGCGGCGGGCGCCGGAGTCGGCGAGGTGGTCGAGGATGCCGAGGACGGCGGCCTCGTGGTCGTTGTCGACCCAGGCCGTGACCGGCAGCGAGCCGGCCGGGCGGCCGTCGGAGACGACCGGTAACCCCTGGCGGACGAGTTCGCTGACGACCGGGTCCTGGTCGGAGGGGTCGATGACGACCGTGCCGTCCAGGGCGACGTTGGACCACACGTCGTGGCGGGAGGTCGCGGGCAGGATGACGAGGGCGTAGCCGCGGGCGAGCGCGGCGGAGGTGGCGGCCCGCGCCATCTCGGCGAAGTACGCGAACTCCGTGAAGGTGAAAGGTTCATCCCCGTATGTCGTCACGGTCAGGCCGATGAGTCCGGACTTCCCGGTGCGGAGCGTACGGGCGGCGGCCGAGGGGCGGTACCCGAGTCTGTCGGCCACCTCGCGGACGTGGCGCCGGGTGGCGTCCGGGAGCCGGCCCTTGCCGTTGAGGGCGTCGGAGACGGTCGTGATGGAGACTCCGGCGGCGGCGGCCACGTCCCTGATGCCCGCTCGACCCGGCCGGCTGCCTCGGCGTGAGGTTTCCGCGCGGCTCACCTGGTGCTTCCCTGCTGCTGTCATGGCGAGCCGATAGTAGGGCTCATGCGGTGGGGTAGGGCGGACGCATATGCACGCGTTGACAGGCACGTTTCTGCATGATCATTAATGATCAATGCCCTGGGAAATAAAGGGAGTTGAACGTTCCAATGGCAGGACCTGACGTGTGGGCGCATGCGGGCCTGCCGACGGTGCGATGTTGCGAAGAGGTCTCAACTCACCTGCACGGGGGATGCGCGCCACGGCGCGAGCCACCGGCGCATAGATATATGTGCGGCGCGCCCCTGCCCCGCGCGCCGTTCGTACCCCTACGGGTGATGTTGCCCCTGTTGCCACGGTGACGCAGGAGGCGGACGGGAGCGACCACCGCGCCTATACGCAGCGGCGCCGAATCCTCATAAGGTGAGCAGTATTGGATGTCGGCGGCGGTCATGGGCCGCCGGTCTTCGCGAGGAGGACTGCGGTGAGCGAGACGAGCCCCAAGCTGCGCGCCGAGCTGGAGGGGATTCCCACGTACAAGCCGGGCAAGCCGGCTGCGGCCGGGGGACCGGTGGCGTACAAGCTGTCCTCCAACGAGAACCCCTATCCGCCGCTGCCGGGCGTGATGGAGACCGTGGCGGCCGCGGCCTCCTCCTTCAACCGCTACCCGGACATGGCCTGTACGGCGCTGACGGCCGAGCTGTCCGAGCGTTTCGGCGTGCCGGTGTCCCACGTGGCCACCGGCACCGGCTCGGTCGGCGTCGCCCAGCAGCTGCTGCAGGCCACCTCGGGCCCCGGCGACGAGGTGATCTACGCCTGGCGGTCCTTCGAGGCGTACCCGATCATCACGCAGATCAGCGGTGCCACCGCGGTCCAGGTGCCGCTGACCCCGGGCGATGTGCACGACCTGGACGCGATGGCCGACGCGATCACCGACCGCACCCGGCTCATTTTCGTCTGCAACCCGAACAACCCCACCGGCACGGTGGTGCGGCGGGCCGAACTGGAACGTTTCCTCGACCGGGTGCCCGGTGACGTCCTGGTGGTGCTCGACGAGGCCTACCGCGAGTTCATCCGGGACACCGAGGTGCCGGACGGCGTCGAGATCTACCGGGAGCGGTCCAACGTCTGTGTCCTGCGGACCTTCTCCAAGGCGTACGGCCTGGCGGGGCTGCGCGTCGGTTTCGCCATCGCGCACGAGCCGGTGGCCGCGGCGCTGCGCAAGACGGCGGTGCCGTTCGGGGTGAGCCAGATCGCGCAGGACGCGGCGATCGCGTCGCTGCGGGCCGAGGACGAGCTGATCGGCCGGGTCGGCTCGCTGGTGTGCGAACGCAACCGGGTGATGGACGCGCTGCGCGCCCAGGGCTGGACGGTGCCCGAGACCCAGGCCAACTTCGTCTGGCTGCGGCTGGGGGAGCGCACGGTGCCGTTCGCGCAGGCGTGCGAGCAGGCGGGTGTGGTCATCCGGCCGTTCCCTGGAGAAGGGGTGCGGGTCACCATCGGCGAGACCGAGGCGAACGACATCTTCCTGAAGGTCACGGAGGACTTCCGCAAGGAGTTCTGACCAGGGCGTGGGTTCGGGCGGCCGGCGGGCATCCGTCGGCCGCCCGCGTATGTCCGCGAGGCCGCTGTTCCGGAAGGCCGCGCGAAGGGGTTGACGTCACAGGGGACCCCCCTTCCGGGTCTGAAAAGCAGTAGGTCATAATTGCTTGTGAATGTGAACGCGTTCACAAGCGCATCCCGTTTTCCCGAGATGTGCGGGGACGAACGGGATCAAGCGGTCGCTGTGACCACCGCTGAGTAAGGAGCGACGACGTGGATCTTGCTCTGGCGCCGGAGACCCTGGCGCGATGGCAGTTCGGTATCACCACCGTCTACCACTTCCTCTTCGTTCCCCTGACGATCTCGCTGGCCGCTCTCACTGCCGGGCTGCAGACCGCCTGGGTGCGCACCGGGAAGGAGAAGTACCTCAGGGCGACGAAGTTCTGGGGCAAGCTCTTCCTGATCAACATCGCCATGGGTGTGGTCACCGGCATCGTGCAGGAGTTCCAGTTCGGCATGAACTGGTCCGACTACTCCCGGTTCGTCGGTGATGTCTTCGGAGCCCCGCTCGCCTTCGAGGCCCTGATCGCCTTCTTCTTCGAGTCCACCTTCATCGGCCTGTGGATCTTCGGCTGGGACCGACTCCCCAAGAAGATCCATCTGGCCTGCATCTGGATGGTCTCGATCGGCACCCTGCTGTCGGCGTACTTCATCCTCGCCGCCAACTCCTGGATGCAGCACCCGGTCGGCTACCGGATCAACGAGGAGAAGGGCCGCGCGGAGCTCACCGACTTCTGGCTGGTGCTCACCCAGAACACCACCCTCAACCAGGTCTTCCACAGCTTCTCGGCCGCCTTCCTGACCGGCGGCGCCTTCATGGTGGGCATCGCCGCCTTCCACCTGATGCGCAGGAAGCACATCCCGGTGATGCGCACGTCGCTCCGGCTCGGCCTCGTCACCCTGGCGGTCGGCGGGCTGTTCACCGCGGTCAGCGGCGACACCCTCGGCAAGGTCATGTACGAGCAGCAGCCGATGAAGATGGCGGCCGCGGAGGCCCTGTGGGACGGCGAGGAACCGGCACCCTTCTCCGTGTTCGCCTACGGGGACGTCGACAAAGGACACAACGAGGTCGCCCTGGAGATCCCCGGCCTGCTGTCCTTCCTCGCCCACAGCGACTTCGAGTCCTACGTGCCCGGTATCAACGACACCAACGAGGTCCTCCAGGAGAAGTTCGGCCCCGGTGACTACAAGCCCATCGTCCCCGTCGCCTACTGGGGCTTCCGCTGGATGATCGGCTTCGGCATGGCCTCCTTCTCACTCGGCCTCCTCGGCTTGTGGCTCACCCGGAAGAAGTTCCTGCTGCCGGCCGCCCACCGCACCGGGGAGGACGAGGTGCCGCACCTCGTGCTGCTGAAGAAGCCGCTCGGCTCGCGGCTCACCCGGCTGTACTGGCTCCTGGCGCTGTGGACCATGGCGTTCCCGCTCATCGCCAACGCCTGGGGCTGGATCTTCACCGAGATGGGCCGTCAGCCGTGGGTGGTCTACGGCGTCATGCGGACCGAGGACGCCGTCTCCCCCGGTGTGTCCACCGCCGAGGTCATCACCTCGATGTCCGTCTTCACCCTGCTCTACGCCGTCCTTGCCGTCATCGAGGTCAGGCTGCTCGCCAAGTACGTCAAGGCCGGCCCGCCCGAACTCAGCGACGCCGACCTCAATCCGCCCACGAAGCTCGGCGGCGACGTCCGTGACGCCGACAAGCCGATGGCCTTCTCGTACTAGGCCGAGGGAGCCGTACTGTCATGGAACTGCACGACGTCTGGTTCGTTCTGATCGCCGTCCTGTGGACCGGCTACTTCTTCCTGGAAGGCTTCGACTTCGGGGTGGGGATCCTCACCCGGCTGCTGGCCCGGAACCGGGCCGAGAAGCGGGTGCTGATCAACACCATCGGTCCCGTCTGGGACGGGAACGAGGTGTGGCTGCTCACGGCAGGCGGCGCCACGTTCGCGGCCTTCCCCGAGTGGTACGCCACGCTCTTCTCCGGCTTCTACCTCCCGCTGCTGGTCATCCTGATCTGCCTGATCATCCGCGGTGTCGCCTTCGAGTACCGGGCGAAGCGGCCGGAGGAGAGCTGGCAGAGCAACTGGGAGACGGCGATCTTCTGGACCTCGCTGATCCCGGCGTTCCTGTGGGGTGTGGCCTTCGGCAACATCGTGCGCGGGGTGAAGATCGACGCCGAGTTCGAGTACGTGGGCAGCGTCTGGGACCTGCTCAACCCGTACGCCCTCCTGGGCGGCCTGGTGACCCTGACGCTGTTCACCTTCCACGGGACGGTGTTCACGGCGCTCAAGACGGTCGGTGAGGTCCGGGAACGGGCGCGCAGGCTGGCCCGGCGGGTGGGGCTCGTCACCGCCGTACTGGCGTCGGCCTTCCTGCTGTGGACGCAGGCCGACAAGGGCGACGCCACCAGCCTGATCGCGCTGGCCGTGGCGGTCGCCGCACTGGTCGCCGCCCTGCTGGCGAACCGGGCCGGACGCGAGGGGTGGGCGTTCGCCCTGTCCGGCATCACCATCGTGGCCGCCGTGGCGATGCTCTTCCTGACGCTGTTCCCGAACGTCATGCCGTCCACGCTCGACGCGGACTGGAGCCTCACCGTCACCAACGCCTCCTCCAGCCCCTACACCCTGAAGATCATGACCTGGCTGGCGGTGATCGCCACACCGGTGGTGCTGCTCTACCAGGGCTGGACGTACTGGGTGTTCCGCAAGCGGATCGGCACCCAGCACATCGCCGATCCCGTGCACTGAGGTGTGTTTCACGTGAAACCAATCGACCCGCGACTGCTCCGGTACGCGCGTGCCACCCGGGGCTTCCTGGCGGCGGTCGTCGGCCTGGGGGTCCTCGGCGCGGTGCTGGTCATCGCCCAGGCCATGCTCATCGCCGAGATCGTGGTGGGCGCGTTCGAGGACGGTCTGTCCGCCGGCGACCTCAGCACTCCCCTGCTCCTGCTCGCCGCCGTCGCGGTCGGCCGAGGTCTGGTCGGCTGGCTGACCGAACTGGCCGCGCACCGGGCGAGCGCGGCGGTCAAGTCGGAGCTGCGGGGGAGGCTGCTGAGCCGGGCGACGGCTCTGGGACCGGAGTGGCTGGCCGGACAGCGCACCGGATCGCTGGTCACCCTGGCGACGCGTGGAGTCGACGCGCTCGACGGTTACTTCTCCCGCTATCTCCCCCAGCTGGGTCTCGCGGTGGTGGTACCGGTGGCGGTGCTGGCGCGGATTGTCACCGAGGAATGGGTCTCGGCGGCAATCATCGTCGGCACCCTGCCGCTCATCCCGCTCTTCATGGTGCTGATCGGCTGGGCCACCCAGTCGCGGATGGACCGTCAGTGGCTGCTGCTGTCCCGGCTCTCCGGCCACTTCCTCGATGTCGTCGCCGGGCTGCCGACGCTGAAGGTGTTCGGACGGGCCAAGGCCCAGGCGGAGTCGATCCGGCGGATCACCGCCGCATACCGGCGGGCCACCATGCGGACGCTGCGGATCGCCTTCATCTCCTCCTTCGCGCTCGAACTGCTCGCCACGCTCTCGGTGGCACTGGTCGCCGTGACGATCGGCATGCGGCTCGTGTACGGCGAAATGGACCTCTACACGGGCCTGGTCATCCTGATCCTGGCGCCGGAGGCCTATCTGCCGCTGCGGCAGGTGGGCGCCCAGTACCACGCGGCGGCGGAGGGGCTCGGGGCGGCCGAGGAGATCTTCGCCGTACTGGAGACACCCGCCCCCGACCCCGCAACGGGTGCGGTGCCGACGGGCGCCGTCTCCTTCGAGGACGTGACGGTCCGCCATCCCGGCCGGGACACGGACGCCGTGACCGGCGTGTCCTTCGCCGTCGCCCCCGGGGAGACGGTCGCGCTCGTGGGGCCGAGCGGGGCGGGAAAGTCGACCCTGCTGAACGTACTGCTGGGGTTCGTCCGGCCCGCCGAGGGGCGGGTGCGGATCGGCGGAGCCGATCTGGTCGGGCTCGACCTCGCCGCATGGCACAGCCGCGTCGCCTGGGTGCCGCAGCGGCCGCACCTGTACGCCGGGACGATCGCGGAGAACGTACGGCTCGCCCGGCCCGGGGCGGGCGACGACGCCGTACGGCGTGCCCTGCGGGACGCGGGGGCGCTGGAGTTCGTGGACGCGCTGCCCGAGGGCACGGACACGGTGCTCGGAGAGGACGGAGCGGGTCTGTCGGCCGGGCAACGGCAGCGGCTCGCGCTGGCCCGCGCGTTCCTCGCGGACCGGCCCGTCCTGCTGCTCGACGAGCCGACGGCCGCGCTGGACGGCGCCACCGAGGCCGAGGTCGTGGCGGCGGTACGGCGGCTGGCGGCCGGCCGGACGGTGCTGCTCGTGGTGCACCGGCCGGCTCTGCTCGCCGTCGCCGACCGGGTGGTCCGGCTGGCGGAACAGGGCACCGCCGAGGGCCGCGGAGAACCCCTGCGCCCGGTGGCCGGCCTCCCGGAGGAACCGGGAGCGGAGCCGGCCGAGGACGGTGTCCACGCCCTGGACCCACCGCCCGGCGAGCCCGCCGAGGCCGACCCGGTGCCGGGCGGTGTCCTCGCCCGCGTCCGCGCCCTGTCCGGCGCCCGGCGGGGGCGGATCACGCTCGCGCTGCTGCTCGGCAGCCTCGCCCTGGGCAGCGCCGTCGGGCTCATGGCGACGTCCGGGTGGCTCATCTCGCGGGCGTCGGAGCAGCCGCCCGTGCTGTATCTGATGGTCGCCGTGACGGCTACCCGGGCCTTCGGCATCGGGCGGGCCGTGTTCCGCTACGCCGAGCGGCTCGTGTCGCACGATGCCGTCCTGCGCATGCTGGCCGACACCCGGGTCGCGGTCTACCGGCGGCTCGAGCGGCTGGCGCCCGCCGGGCTGCGCGGTTCCCGCCGGGGTGATCTGCTCTCCCGTCTGGTCTCCGACGTGGACGCCCTCCAGGACTACTGGCTGCGCTGGCTGCTGCCGGCCGGTGCGGCCGTGGCCGTCTCCGCCCTGTCCGTCGGCTTCACCGCGTGGCTGCTGCCCGAGGCCGGGGCCGTACTCGCGGCCGGGCTCCTCGCGGCGGGCGCCGGTGTGCCCCTGCTGACCGGTGCCGTGGCCCGCCGTGCGGAACGCAGGCTGGCACCGGCCCGGGGCGTCCTCGCGACCCGGGTGACCGATGTGCTCACCGGCACCGCCGAGCTGACCGTCGCGGGCGCCCTGCCCGCGCGGACCGCCGAGGCACGCCGGGCCGACGGAGCACTCACCCGGATCGCCTCGCGCGCGGCCACCGCCACAGCGCTCGGCGACGGGCTCACCGCACTGATCTCGGGGCTGACCGTCGCCGCCGCCGCACTCGCCGGCGTCGGGGCCGTGGCCACCGGACGGCTGGACGGTGTGGCCCTGGCCGTCGTGATCCTCACCCCGCTGGCCGCGTTCGAGGCCGTCCTCGGACTGCCGCTCGCCGTGCAGTACCGGCAGCGGGTGCGCCGGAGCGCCGAGCGCGTGTACGAGGTACTGGACGCCCCGGTGCCCGTACGGGAGCCGGAAACGCCCAGGCAGGCGCCGGTGTCCCCGTTCCCGCTCGTCGTCAAGGGGCTGTCCGCGCGGCACGCCGGGCAGGGCCGGGACGCCCTCGCCGGGCTGGACCTGACCCTGGAACGGGGCCGCCGCATCGCGGTGGTCGGACCCTCCGGGGCGGGCAAGACGACGCTCGCCCAGGTGCTGCTGCGGTTCCTGGACCCGGGCGCGGGCTCGTACACGCTGGCCGGTGTGGACGCGTGCGCCCTCGACGGCGACGACGTGCGGCGGCTGGTCGGTCTGTGTGCTCAGGACGCGCACCTCTTCAACAGCTCGATACGGGAGAACCTGCTGCTCGCCCGGAAGGACGCCACCGAGGACGAGCTGCGCGACGCGCTCGGCCGGGCCCGGCTGCTGCAGTGGGCCGACGGCCTGCCCGAAGGGCTCGACACGCTCGTCGGTGAGCACGGGGCGCGGCTGTCCGGCGGACAGCGGCAGCGGCTGGCGCTCGCCCGGGCGCTGCTCGCCGACTTCCCCGTGCTGGTGCTGGACGAACCGGCGGAACACCTCGACCTGCGGACCGCCGACGCGCTCACCGCCGATCTGCTCGGAGCAACCGAAGGCCGCACGACCCTTCTCATCACCCATCGGCTGGCCGGTCTGGAGGCGGTGGACGAGGTCGTCGTGCTGGACGGGGGACGGGTGGTCCAGCGCGGGCCGTACGCGGAACTCGCCGCCGTGGACGGCCCGTTGCGGGAGATGGCGCTGCGGGAGGAGGAGTCGGAACTGCTGGTGGCGACCCGTCAGGGGTGACGGCAGAAGGAGTTCCGTCGTGCGTGACAGGGCGTCAAGCGGCTGTTCGGCGGTATTGATGGGCCGTCCGGGGTGACCGCTCCCCCATGTGTACGACATGAACAGGACCGCGCGCCGGGGCGGGGTCCAGGATCGCAGTCATGCGCTTCACCCGCCGCCATCCGCTGCTCGTCACCGTGTTGCTGTGCGCGCTCGCCGTGCTCGCCGCCCGGCCCACCGACGGCGACGGCTCCCATGTCCCCGGTCACGGTTCCGCTTCCGGCATCGGCGCGGAGGTGGCGCGGCTGTACGAGGAAGCGGCCACGGCCACGGAACGGTACGAGGCCGGCCGCCGCGAGGCGGAGGAGCAGCGGGCCAGGGCGCAGCGGCTGGAGGAGCGGCTGGACCGGGAGCGGCAGGAGATGGCCGGCCTGCGCGAGGGTCTGGGCCGTATCGCCAGCTCCCAGTACCGGGACGGCGGAGGGCTTCCCCTCACCGCGCACATGCTGCTCGCGGACGACCCCGAGGAGCTGATGCGCGGTCAGCGGGCAGTCGCTCAAGCCGAGGTGACCCTGGACAAGGCGATCGACAAGAGCGAGCGGGCGGAGGCCCGGCTGGTCCGGGACGAGGCGAAGGCCGCGGCGGCGTGGCGGAGGCTGGAGAAACGGAACTCGGAACTGGCCGACCTGAAGCAGCGCATCGAGGCGAAGCTCGAAACCGCGCGGTGGAAGCTGCAGGGGCAGGCGGACGCCTCGGTCGCGGCGGGCGCCTGCCGCGGCGCGGTCCGCCTCGACCAGCCGGAGACGCGGTTCGACAGCAGCTGGGTGGCGCCGGTGGAGACGTACGAGCTGTCCGCGTCGTACGGCAGCGGTGGGGCGCGGTGGGCGAACCGGCACACCGGGCAGGACTTCGCGGTGCCGATCGGCACGCCGGTGCGGGCCGTGGGGACCGGCAGGGTGGTGAAGGTGTCCTGCGGAGGGGCCTTCGGCATCGAGATCGTGCTCCAGCACGCGGGCGGCTACTACACCCAGTACGCCCATCTCGCCGCGGTCGCCGTCGACCAGGGCGACCGGGTCACGCCCGGGCAGTGGATCGGGCAGTCCGGTACCAGCGGCAACTCCACGGGGCCGCATCTGCACTTCGAGGTGCGGGTCACTCCCGAGATGGGGTCGGCCGTGAACCCCGTGCCGTGGCTGGCCCGGCACGGGGTGCCGCTCTGAGCTGCTACACCCGCCCGTTGAGCAGCCGCTCGATCACCACGGCCACGCCGTCGTCGTTGTTGGCGACGGTGTGGCCAGAGGCGGCGGCGAGCACGTCCGGGTGGGCGTTGCCCATCGCGTAGGAGCGGCCGGCCCAGGTCAGCATCTCGACGTCGTTCGGCATGTCGCCGAAGGCGACGACCTCCTCGTGGGAGATGCCGCGCTCGGCGCAGCACAGGGCCAGCGTGCTGGCCTTGGACACCCCCGGGCCGCTGATCTCCAGGAGGGCGCTGGGGCTGGAGCGGGTGACGTTGGCGCGGTCGCCGATGGCGAGCCGGGCCAGGGTGAGGAAGGCGTCGGGACCGAGCTCGGGGTGGTAGGCGAGGATCTTGAGCACCGGTTCGCCGGCGGTGTGGGAGTCCGGGGCCAGCAGGTCCTCGGCGGGGGCCAGGGTGTCCGGGACCTCCATGTGCAGCTTCGGGTAGTCGGGCTCCTGGTTGAAGCCGTAGGTCTGCTCGACGGCGTACACGGTGCCGGGGGCGGCGTCACGCAGCAACTGCACCGCGTCCAGGGCGTTCTTGCGGGGCAGCTCGCGGACCTTCACGAACCGGTGGGCGCCGGGGCCGCCGTGCAGGTCGACGACGGCCGCACCGTTTCCGCAGATGGCGAGGCCGTGGCCGTGGACGTGGTCGCTGACGACGTCCATCCAGCGGGCCGGGCGGCCGGTGACGAAGAAGACCTCGACGCCGGCCTCCTCGGCGGCGGCCAGGGCGGCGATCGTGCGGGGGGAGACCGACTTGTCGTCGCGCAGCAGGGTGCCGTCGAGGTCGGTCGCGATGAGCCGCGGTGGAGTGAGGGCTGCCGGGGTCTCGGGCTGTCGGGTCGCTGAGGTCACCCGGTCATTGTCCCGCATATGCCCGCACGACCGTGCGGGACTCCGCACATCTGAGTGGTTACCACCGTCACCAGTGGTCTTCTCGTTGGTGCGGCGGGGCGGTCCCCCGTCCTGGCTCACCGCAACTGTGCCGGTGCTTCCATGGCGATGTGTTCGAAGACCTTCTGGTCCGCGGTGAACTCCGTGTCCGGGATGGGCCAGTGGACGACGATCTCGGTGAATCCCAGCTCGATGTGGCGGCCCGCGAAGTCGACGAAGGCGTCCAGGGACTCCAGCGGACGGTTGCGGTCCGGGGTGAATCCGGTGAGAAGGATCTTGTCCAGCCCGGTCACGTCCCGGCCGAGCTCGGCGCAGGCGTCGGCCAGCCTCTCCGCCTGACCGCGAATGGCCTGAACCGACTGTTCGGGCGTGCCGCTCTCGTACAGCCGGGGGTCGCCCGTGGTCACCCATGCCTGCCCGTGGCGCGCCGCGAGCCGCAGTCCGCGTGGTCCGGTGGCCGCCACCGCGAAGGGGAGCCGGGGCCGCTGTACACAGCCTGGGATGTTGCGTGCCTCGTGCGCCGCGTAGAAGTCACCCTCGTAGGAGACCGAGTCCTCGGTGAGCAGCCGGTCGAGCAGCGGCACGAACTCGGCGAAGCGGTCGGCCCGCTCGCGCGGGGTCCAGGGCTCCTGACCGAGCGCGGTGGCGTCGAAACCGGTGCCGCCCGCGCCGACCCCGAGCGTGACCCGGCCGCCGGAGATGTCGTCGAGGGAGATCAGTTCCTTGGCGAGGGTGACCGGGTGCCGGAAGTTCGGCGAGGTCACGAGCGTGCCCAGGCGCATCCGGTCGGTGACGGCCGCGGCGGCGGTCAGGGTGGGGACGGCGCCGAACCACGGGCCGTCCCGGAAGCTGCGCCAGGACAGATGGTCGTAGGTGTAGCCCGTGTGGAAGCCGAGTTCCTCGGCGCGCATCCATGCCGTACGGCTGCCCTCGTGCCAGCGGCGGTAGGGGAGGATCACGGTGCTCAGGCGCAGGCTCATGCCACCGAGCCTATGCGCCGCCGCAGGTTTCACGTGAAACACCTGCGCGCGAGTCCGTCAGCGTACCCGTGCGCTCAGCCAGGGGGTGAGCAGGATCATGGGGATGAACTCCTTGTGCGTCCGGTCTCCCGGCATGGGCACGATCAGGAAATAGCCCGGAGGGAAGCGCCGTGCCCTGACGTACGCCAGTCCGTCGAACAAGGAGCGCAGGAATGCCGGCACGTCGTCCCGGGGGACGTCGGGGCACTCCACGCCCTCGACCTCGATCAGTGCGTCGTCCTCGGGGTAGAGCCGTACGCTCACCCGGGGCAGGCCGCCGAACTCGACGTAGGCCTCGTGGGGGAGGGAGCCGTCGGGGTCCGTGCTGACGCCGACGCCGGCCGCGGTGCGGCGTGAGGTCTGGTCCGCGCCGATGTCATGAGTGACCTCGATCTCGCGCTCGTAGGTGTCGGCGAGCGCGCGGAGGGCGGTGACGGCGGCCTCGGTGCTGGGCAGGTGGTTCATACCACCGATCATGTACGTCAGCGGCTGCCGGGGAAACGCAGGTACCGGCTCGGTACGGCCTGTGTCAGCCATACGCCGTTCGCGCTGACATGGAAGACGTGGCCGTCGCGGTGCATGGCACCCGCGTCAACGGACAGCACGACCGGGTTGCCCCGGCGGGCCCCGACGCGGGTCGCCGTCCCGCGGTCGGCGGAGAGGTGCACGGCGTGACGGTTCATGGGGCGCAGCCCCTCGGCGCGGATCGCCTCGAGGTTCCGGGCGACGGTGCCGTGGTAGAGGTACGGCGGCGGGGTGGCGGTCGGCAGTCCGAGGTCGACCTCCACGCTGTGTCCCTGGCTGGCGCGGATCCGGGTGCCCTCGACGGCGAAGCGCCGCTTGTCGTTGGTGGCGACGACATGGTCCAGCTCCTCCCGGGTGAACCGGAAGCCGTGCGTGGACGCCGCCGAGATCAGCGCATCGATCTCGACCCATCCGCCCTCGTCCAGAGTGAGCCCGATCCTGTCGGGCTGGTGGCGCAGATGCTTGGCGAGGTACTTCGACACCTTGACGGTGCGTCTTTCGTCCATCCGTTCAGAGTGCCGGGAGAGACGCGCATCACGCGATCGATTTTGCTTCGGAGGTTTGATCCACAGCCAAGTGCGTTTATCCACAGGGGATTTGGAGACTCTGTGGACAACCGCCGTCCCAACGGCGTCAGCGCAGCGGCGGTTTCATCCGCGCGATCCTCCGCAAGGCGCCCGGCATCCACCGCGACAGGGCATACGCCGTCCGTGCCTCCGGGGTGACCGGCACCACCGGCGCGTCGCGCACCACCGCCCGCAGGATCGCGGCCGCGACCTTCTCCGGCGGGTAGCCGCGCAACCCGTACAGGCGTGCCGCCCGCCGCTGCAGGCGCCGCTCCTCGTCGGCGTCCACGCCCGCGAACCGCGCGGTGGACGTGATGGCGGTGTTCACGAACCCGGGGCATATCGCCGACACGCCGATCCCCCTCCCCGCCAGTTCCGCACGCAGGCACTCGCTCAGCATCAGCACCGCGGCCTTGGACGTGCCGTAGGCGGGCAGCGCCCTGGACGGCTGGAACGCCGCCGCCGAGGCCACGTTCACGATGTGGCCGCCCTGTCCGCGCTCCGCCATCCGTCTGCCGAAGAGCCGGCAGCCGTGGATCACACCCCACAGATTGACGTCCAGGACCTTCTTCCAGTCCTCCGTGGTGGTGTCGAAGAAGGATCCGCCCAGCCCGATGCCGGCGTTGTTCACCAGGACGTCCACCACCCCGTGCTCGGTGGTCACCCGCTCGGCCAGCTTCTCCATGGCCTGCTCGTCGGACACGTCCGCCGTCTCCGCCCAGGCCGCCGCCGCGCCGCGACGGCGGGCCTCCCCGGCGGTGCGGGCCGCGGCCTCCGCGTCCCGGTCGACCGCCAGCACGCGCGCGCCCGCCTCCGCGAACGCGAGCGCGGTGGCCCGCCCGATGCCGCTGCCCGCCCCCGTGACCAGGACCAGCTGCCCGCCGAACCGGTCGGCGTACCGGCCCGTGGTGGACGCCCTTGGCCGGCCCGCCTCCACGGACGTCACGAAGTCGGAGATCCATGCCGCCAGCTGATCAGGGCGGCTGCGGGGGACCCAGTGCCGGGCCGGCAGCGTCCGCCGGGTCAGCCTCGGAGCCCACTGCTCCAGATCCTCGGAGAGCCGCTCCGAGAGGAACGCGTCGTCCAGGGGCGTGACGAGCTGCACGGGTGCGTGCGCGTAGGCGTCCGCGCGCGGGCTGCGCAGCCGGCGCCGCACGTTGTCCCGGTAGAGCCAGGCCCCGTGGGCCGCGTCCGACCGCAGGGACGCGGTCGGATACCCGTCCCCGGGCGTCTTCTCGACGCGCTCCAGGATGCGCGGCCAGGCCCTGCCCAGCGGCCCGCGCCAGGCCAGTTCCGGCAGCACGGGCGTGTGCAGCAGGTACACGTACCAGGACTTGGCGCCCTGGCCCAGCAACTGGCCGACCCGGCGCGGGGTCGGCCGCTTCACCCGGCGGTTGATCCAGTGCCCGAAGTGGTCGAGCGACGGGCCCGACACCGACGTGAAGGAGGCGATCCGTCCCGCGGTGCGCCCGACGGTGACGAACTCCCAGGACTGCACCGACCCCCAGTCGTGCCCCACCAGATGGACCGGCCGGTCCGGGCTGACCGCGTCCACGACGGCCAGGAAGTCGTCGGTCAGCTTCTCCAGGGTGAACCCGCCGCGCAGCGGACGCGGTGCCGTGGACCGGCCGTGGCCCCGGACGTCGTACGCCACGACATGGAAGCGGCCGGCGAGCCGGGGCAAGACCTCGGACCACACCTCCTTGCTGTCCGGGTACCCGTGCACCAGGACGACCGTCGGCCGCCCGGGGTCGCCCAGCTCGGCCACACACAGTTCGACCCCGCCCGTACGCACCCGGCGCTCCCGCGCGCCCTTCAGTCCCGTCACACCGGCGAATCTGGCAGTTGTTAGAGAGCCCGTCAACAGTGCCTCGATCCCTGTGCATAACTCTCGGGCAGGGCTTCCCCTACGGGCCCGTACGACTCCAGGGGGACGCCAAGACGGCTCTCCGGTCTGACGACCGGAGTGGCACGGGTCACTAGTGTCATGGACGTGACTGTGATCGCGACCGAAAGCCTGAGCAAGCGGTTCCCCAGGGTGACCGCTCTTGACCGGCTCTCCGTGGACGTCGGGCCCGGTGTGACCGGACTCGTCGGAGCCAATGGAGCCGGCAAGTCCACACTGATCAAGATCCTTCTGGGTCTGTCCCCCGCCACGGAGGGCCGCGCCGAAGTGCTCGGCCTCGACGTCGCCACCAAGGGCGCCGCCATCCGCGAGCGGGTCGGCTACATGCCGGAACACGACTGTCTGCCCCCGGACGTCTCGGCCACCGAGTTCGTCGTCCACATGGCGCGCATGTCCGGCCTGCCGCCCACCGCCGCGCGGGAGCGCACCGCGGACACCCTGCGCCATGTCGGCCTGTACGAGGAGCGCTACCGTCCCATCGGCGGCTACTCCACCGGCATGAAGCAGCGCGTCAAGCTCGCCCAGGCCCTCGTGCACGACCCCCAGCTGGTCTTCCTGGACGAGCCGACCAACGGCCTCGACCCGGTCGGCCGCGACGAGATGCTCGGCCTGATCCGCCGGATCCACACCGACTTCGGCATCTCGGTCCTGGTCACCTCCCACCTGCTGGGAGAACTGGAGCGCACCTGTGACCACGTCGTCGTCATCGACGGCGGCAAGCTGCTGCGCTCCAGCTCCACCACGGACTTCACCCAGACCACCACGACCCTCGCCATCGAGGTCACCGACACCGACGAGCACCCGGACGGCACCCGCGCGGTGCGCGAGGCGCTCCACGCGCGCGGGGTGGACGTCGAGGACGGCAGCGGGCTGCCGGGCGCCGGCCACGTCCTGCTGCTCACCGCGCAGGGCGAGGAGACGTACGACCTGGTCCGCGACGTGATCGCGGACCTCGGCCTCGGCCTGGTGCGTATGGAGCAGCGCCGGCACCACATCTCCGAGGTCTTCACGAACAGCGACGAGAACAGTGACGAGGCGCGGAAGGAGGCGGTCGGCCATGGCAGCTGAGCAGTCCATGCAGACACCAGCCACTGCACCGGGTGACACCCGTATCCACAACATCGGCTACCGCTCCTACGACGGCCCCCGACTGGGCCGCGGTTACGCCCGGCTGTCGCTGTACACGCAGTCCCTGCGCGGCTCCTACGGCCTCGGCCGCTCGGTGAAGTCCAAGGTGCTGCCGATGCTGCTGTTCGTGGTGATGTGCGTGCCCGCCGCCATCATGGTGGCCGTCGCCGTCGCCACCAAGGCGGGCGACCTGCCCGTCGACTACACGCGCTACGCGATCATCATGCAGGCCGTCGTCAGCCTGTACGTCGCCTCGCAGGCGCCCCAGTCCGTCTCGCGCGACCTGCGCTTCAAGACCGTACCGCTGTACTTCTCGCGGCCCATCGAGACCGCCGACTACGTGCGCGCCAAGTTCGCCGCGCTGGCCTCGGCGCTGTTCATCCTCACGGCCGCTCCCCTGCTGGTCCTGTACATCGGCGCGCTGCTGGCCAAGCTCGACTTCTCCGACCAGACCAAGGGATTCGCACAGGGACTCGTCTCCGTGGCACTGCTCTCGCTGCTCTTCGCCGGCATCGGCCTGGTCATCGCGTCGGTCACCCCGCGCCGCGGCTTCGGCATCGCGGCCGTGATCGCCGTCCTGACCATCTCCTACGGCGCCGTCTCCACCCTCCAGGCGATCGCGGAGGTCCAGAACAGCGGCGACGGCATCGCCTGGATCGGCCTGTTCTCGCCGATCACCCTCATCGACGGTGTGCAGTCGGCCTTCCTGGGCGCGACCTCGGCCTTCCCGGGCGGAGTGGGCCCGACCAACGCCGAGGGCGTCGTCTACGTCCTCTTCTGCCTCGGTCTGATCGCCGCGTGCTACGGCCTCCTGATGCGCCGCTACAAGAAGGTGGGACTGTGACCACGCTCAGCATCGACCACGTCTCCCGCTGGTTCGGCAACGTGGTCGCCGTCAACGACATCACCATGACCATCGGCCCCGGGGTCACCGGTCTGCTCGGCCCCAACGGAGCCGGGAAGTCCACCCTCATCAACATGATGGGCGGTTTCCTCGCCCCCTCCACCGGCACCGTCACGCTCGACGGACAGCAGGTGTGGCGCAACGAGGCCATCTACCAGCACATCGGCATCGTCCCCGAGCGCGAGGCGATGTACGACTTCCTCACCGGCCGCGAGTTCGTCGTCGCCAACGCCGAACTGCACGGCCTGGGCGCCAAGGCCGCCCAGAAGGCGCTGGCCACGGTCGAGATGGAGTACGCGCAGGACCGCAGGATCGCCACCTACTCCAAGGGCATGCGGCAGCGCGTGAAGATGGCCTCCGCGCTGGTCCACGACCCGTCGCTGCTCCTGCTGGACGAACCCTTCAACGGCATGGACCCGCGCCAGCGCATGCAGCTGATGGACCTGCTGCGGCGCATGGGCGACGAGGGCCGCACCGTGCTGTTCTCGTCCCACATCCTCGAAGAGGTCGAGCAGCTCGCCTGGCACATCGAGGTCGTCGTCGCCGGCCGGCACGCGGCCAGCGGTGACTTCCGCAGGATCCGCCGCCTGATGACGGACCGCCCGCACCGCTACCTGGTGCGCTCCAGCGACGACCGCGCGCTCGCGGCCGCGCTGATCGCGGACCCGTCGACGTCCGGCATCGAGGTGGACGTGGCGGAGGGCGCGCTGCGCATCCAGGCCGTCGACTTCGGCCGTTTCACGTCCCTGCTGCCCAAGGTCGCACGCGACCACGGCATCCGGCTGCTCACGGTCTCGCCGTCCGACGAGTCCCTCGAGTCCGTCTTCTCGTATCTCGTCGCGGCGTAGGAGGCCCCTGATGTACGACCCCACAGTCGCCCGGCTCACCTACCGGGCCCTGCTCGGCCGTCGCCGGGCCCTCATCCTGGGCGCGCTGCCCCTGCTGCTGATCGCGATTGCCCTGGCGGTGCGCGCCCTCGCCGGCGCCGACGACCAGACCGCCGCCGACGTCCTCGGCGGACTCGCGCTCGCCACCATGGTGCCGATCATCGGTGTCATCGCGGGCACCGGGGCGATCGGCCCCGAGATCGACGACGGCTCGGTCGTGTACCTGCTGTCCAAGCCGATCAAGCGGCCCACGATCATCTTCACCAAGCTGATCGTCGCCATCGCCGTCACCATGGTGTTCTCGGCGGTGCCCACGCTGATCGCGGGCTTCGTCCTGAACGGCAACGGCCAGCAGGTCGCCGTCGCCTACACGGTGGCCGCGCTGGTCGCCTCCATCGCGTACGCGGCGCTCTTCCTGCTGCTGGGCACGGTCTCGCGGCACGCGGTGGTCTTCGGTCTGGTCTACGCGCTGGTCTGGGAGGCGCTGTTCGGCTCCCTGGTGCCCGGCGCGCGCACGCTGAGCGTCCAGCAGTGGTCGCTCGCGGTGGCGCAGAAGGTCTCCGGGGGCGACCTGGTCACGTCGGACGTGGGCCTGACGACCGCGACGGTCCTGCTCGCCTCGGTCACCGTGCTGGCCACCTGGTACGCCGGTCAGAAGCTGCGCTCGCTGACGCTCGCCGGCGAGGAGTGAAGGCGTCCGTTTCCGTACGGCCCGCCGACGCGGGTGGCGGCGTCGCTGACAGCGGCGCCGCCTGCGGTTTATTCGGTGGCGTTCGCACGGTCCGCCGGGCAGAGTGAGGGTGTCCGCATCGCCGGGAACGTCCGGTGACCATGTGCCGGGAAGGGAGCGGGACGATGTCCATGCACGGCAGTACGTCCGGCTCCCGTCAGGGCAGCCCGCGGCGGACTCCGGAGTAATCCCTACTGCTCCGTCGAGTCCGCCCCGCACGGGGAGCTGCCCGGGGCGGCCGCTTCGAGCGCGCGCATTCGTGTCGCGCGGGCCGCCCACCCGGAGGATTGGCCGAGTGGTAAGGCACCGGTTTGCTCAACCGTGGTCGGGTTCACAGCCCGCGCGCGTTCGATCCGTGCATCCTCCGCACAGCGCCGGGCGTCAGCCCAGCAACTGCTCCACGACCACCGCGATCCCGTCGTCCTCGTTGGAGGCCGTCACCTCGTCGGCCACCGCACGCAGGTCCGGGTGGGCGTTGGCCATGGCCACGCCGTACGCGGACCAGGCGAACATCGGCAGATCGTTGGGCATGTCGCCGAAGGCGATCGTTTCCGTGGCCTTCACGCCCAGCCGGCGGGCCGCCAGTGACAGCCCCGTGGCCTTCGACAGGCCCAGCGGGAGCAGCTCGACGATGCCCTCGCCCGCCATGGTGACGGTGACGAAACCGCCCGCGGTGCGGGTGGCGGCCTCGGCGAGCTCGTCGGAGGTCAGGTCCGGGTGCTGGATGTACAGCTTGTTGAGGGGCGCCGCCCACAGGTCCGACGCGTCCGTGAACGGTGTGGCGGGCAGCGCGCCCACGACCTCGTAACCGGGGCCGACCAGCACCTCGCCGTTCAGGCCGTCGCGACTGGCCGCCAGGTGCAGCGGTCCGACCTCCGCCTCGATCTTGGCGAGCGCCACCCCGGCCAGCTGGCGGTCCAGCGTCACCGAGGTCAGCAGCCGGTGCGCTCCGGCGTCGTACACCTGGGCGCCCTGGCCGCAGACGGCCAGACCCGTGTAGCCGAGGTCGTCGAGTATGGGGCGCGTCCAGGGCACCGCGCGGCCGGTGACGACGATGTGCGCCGCGCCCGCCGCGGTGGCCGCGGCGAGCGCGTCACGGGTGCGGCGGGAGACCGAGTGGTCGTCCCGCAGCAGCGTGCCGTCGAGATCGGTCGCGACGAGCCGGTAGGGGAAGCCGGCGCTCACTTGGTGACCGGTTCCAGGAGCTCCCGGCCGCCCAGGTACGGACGCAGGACCTCCGGCACGCGGACCGAGCCGTCGGCCTGCTGGTGGTTCTCCAGGATCGCCACGATGGTGCGCGGTACGGCGCACAGCGTGCCGTTGAGCGTGGCCAGCGGCCGCACCTTCTTGTCCTCGCGCACCCGGATCGACAGCCGGCGCGACTGGAACTCCGTGCAGTCCGAGGTCGAGGTCAGCTCGCGGTACTTGCCCTGGGTGGGGATCCACGCCTCGCAGTCGTACTTACGCGCGGCTGAGGAGCCCAGGTCGCCCGAGGCGACGTCGATCACGCGGAACGGCAGCTCCAGCGACGTCAGCCACTGCTTCTCCCACTCCAGCAGCCGCTCGTGCTCCGCCTGCGAGTCCTCGGGGGCCACGTACGAGAACATCTCGACCTTGTCGAACTGGTGCACGCGGAAGATGCCCCGGGTGTCCTTGCCGTGCGAGCCGGCCTCGCGGCGGAAGCACGGCGAGAAGCCCGCGTACCGCAGCGGCAGCCGGTCGGCATCGATGATCTCGTCGCTGTGGTAGGCGGCCAGCGCGACCTCGGACGTGCCGACCAGGTACAGGTCGTCCTTCTCGAGGTGGTAGACGTCCTGCGCGGCCTGGCCGAGGAAGCCGGTGCCCGCCATGGACTGGGGGCGGACCAGCGCGGGGGTCAGCATCGGCGTGAAGCCGGCCGCGGTGGCCTGCGCCATCGCGGCGTTCACCAGGGCGAGCTCGAGCAGCGCGCCGACGCCGGTCAGGAAGTAGAAGCGCGAGCCGGAGACCTTTGCGCCACGCTCGACGTCGATGGCGCCGAGGATCTGGCCGAGTTCCAGGTGGTCCTTGGGCTCGAAGCCCTCGGCGCCGAAGTCGCGTGCGGTGCCGTGCGTCTCCAGCGTGACGAAGTCCTCCTCGCCGCCGACGGGCACGTCGGGGTGGACGAGGTTGCTCAGCCTGAGCAGGAGGTCCTGGGTCTCGGTGGCGGCGGCGTCGCGGTCGGCGTCGGCGGCCTTCACGTCGGCCTTGAGCTGTTCGGCCTTCTTCAGCAGCTCGGCCTTCTCGTCACCGGCCGCCTTGGGGATGAGCTTGCCGAGCGACTTCTGCTCGGCGCGCAGCTCGTCGAAGCGGACGCCGGACGACCTGCGCCGTTCGTCGGCAGACAGGAGGGCGTCGACGAGCGCGACGTCCTCTCCACGGGCGCGCTGGGAAGCGCGCACACGGTCGGGGTCCTCACGAAGCAGGCGAAGGTCAATCACGCGGTCAAGGCTACCGGTGCGGGATGACCACCCACGACTGACTATTGCCAGAAGACGGTTCACGGTCCGTTATGGGAAAAATGCACATTGTGTCCGCAGGGGTCAATAAAGGACGCCCCTCCCCTGGAACGGGTCAGTCGCAGGGCTTCCGGTTGACTGGAATCCCTTGTGCGGAGCGGGACTTGGGGCCCGCTTGTCCACAGGAGTCCCCACCCTGGCGAAAGTTATCCACAGGGTGTGGGGAAGGTCTGTGGACTTCGGAATTGATCACTCCGAAACACCGGTCACCTGCCGAGGATTCCCAGCACAAACCCCCTCCAGCCCTACTTTTGAGTGGAAAGAGTTCCCTCCAAAGGGTTGACCAAAGGAAAAGGATGGACGAAGGGGAAGTGCGGCGCGATGAGCGTGATCATCGCCTGAAGGGTGATTTGTCGACCGAATCAGGCTTCGGTGTCGACTTGTCCCCAGGTCGAGAAGCGGACCTGTGGATAACTCCTGTGGATAACGACAATCGGCAGGTAGGACCGGGCGCCCTGGGACACCGTTCTCCCTCAGAACCGGCCGTCCTGGCAACGCGCCACCCAGTCCGCCGCATCCCCGAACTCCTTGTCCGACGTCCCGGGGAACGGAGGCCGCACCTCCCCCGGCCGCACATCCGCACGCGGATAGGAACCGAGGTAGCGCACCTGGAGGCAGATCCGCTTGAGCCCCGTCAACGCCTCCGCCATCCGGCGGTCCGAGATGTGCCCCTCGGCGTCGATGCAGAAGCAGTAATTGCCGATTCCGGCACCGGTCGGCCGGGACTGGAGCAGCATGAGGTTGATGCCCCGCGTGGCGAACTCGCCCAGCAGATCGCGGAGCCCACCGGGGTGGTCGTCGCGCTGCCACAGCACGATGGAGGTCTTGTCGGCACCGGTCGGTGCCGCCGGCCGGGCGGGGCGGCCCACCAGGACGAACCGGGTCTGGGCGTTCTCCGCGTCGTGGATCTCCGTCTCGAGCGCCTCCAGGCCGTACCGGGCCGCCGCGAACTCACCGGCGAAGGCGGCGTCGTACCGGCCCTCCTGGACCAGGCGCGCGCCGTCCGCGTTGGAGGCGGCCGACTCCCAGACCGCGTCCGGGAGATGCGCCTTCAGCCAGTTGCGCACCTGCGGCTGCGCGGCCGGGTGGGCGGTGACCGTCTTGATGTCCGACAGCTTGGTGCCCGGACGGACGAGCAGCGCGAAGGTGATCGACAGCAGCACCTCGCGGTAGATCATCAGCGGGGCGCCGGCGACCAGTTCGTCGAGGGTGGTGGTGATCCCGCCCTCGACCGAGTTCTCGATGGGGACGAAAGCGGCCTCGGCCTCGCCCGCCCGCACCGCGTCGAGCGCGGACTGCACGGACACGTAAGGGATCAGCTCACGGGTCGCCGCCTCGGGAAGCGTGCGCAGGGCGACTTCGGTGAAGGTGCCCTCAGGGCCGAGATACGCATAGCTCGCTGGCATGTCCTCACCCTAATGGGCCCGCGCCGAGGGCAGCCCCCGGAAAGCCCTCAGGGGTGACTCCGGGCCGTTCTCACCCCTCCAGCAGCGCCTGGCCCACATAATCTCCCTCCGCCGCGCCGCCCGGAACCGCGAACAGCCCGCTCGCCTCGTGCCGGACGAACGGGGTCAGGGCGTCGCCGCGGTCCAGTTTGCGCTGCACCGGCACGAAGCCGCGCAGCGGATCGGCCTGCCAGCAGATGAACAGCAGACCCGCGTCCGGCACCCCGTCCGTGCCGATGCCGTCGTGGTACGAGAACGGGCGGCGGAGCATCGCCGCCCCGCCGTTCTGGTCGGGCCGGGTGATCCTCGCGTGCGCGTTGATGGGCACGACCAGATTGCCCTGGGCGTCGGTCTTCTCGAGGTCCATCTCCGACGTCTCGGTGCCCCCGGACAGCGGAGCCCCGTCGGACTTGCGGCGCCCGATGACGCCCTCCTGCTCCTTGACGGACAGCTTCTCCCAGTCGTCCAGCAGCATCCGGATACGGCGTACGACCACGTAGGAGCCGTTCGCCATCCAGGTGGGCTCGCCCTTCTCCGGTACGAAGATTCGCCGGTCGAAGTCGGAGTCGGCGGGCTTGGGATTGCGGGTGCCGTCGACCTGCCCCATCAGATTGCGGGCGGTCATGGGGTGAGCGGTGGCTCCCGGCGAGCGGTTGAAGCCGTTCATCTGCCAGCGCACCCTGGCGGCCGAGCCGGCGTCCTTCTGGACGGCGCGGAGGGCGTGGAAGGCCACAAGGGCGTCATCAGCGCCGATCTGCACCCACAGGTCGCCGTTGCTCCGCGCCTTGTCGAGGTGGTCGGAGGAGAAGTCCGGCAGCGGATCCAGGGCGGCCGGGCGCTGCTTCTCCAGCCCGGTGCGTCCGAAGAAGCTGTGTCCGAAGCCGAAGGTGAGGGTCAGAGAGGAGGGACCGGCGTCGCGGGCCACGCCGGTGTCCGCCTGTGCACTCGGCTCGCCCGCCATCAGCCGGCGGGCCGTGTCCGACCAGCGGCGCAGCAGTGCGGCCGCCTCCTTGCGGCCGGCGCCGGGCGCCAGGTCGAAGGCGATGAGGTGGCCCCGGGCTTGGAGCGGCTGAGTGATGCCGGGCTGATGTTTCACGTGAAACGGCACCTGGCCCTCGCCCACCGAGGTCAGCGGAGTGGCTCCGGCGGGCGCCGACGCGTATCCCACGGCTCCGCCCGCCGCCCCCAGGACGAGCCCGGTGGCGCCCGCCGTGCCGAGCAGCCGGCGCCGGGAGATGCCTTCCCGGGCGGTCCGGCCGGACTCCTCCGGGAGCGCCGCCGGAGTACGGGTCTGCGGAATGGACTGGTCAGCCATGGTGGTTCAGCCGATCTGCGCGTTCTTCGAGACGGTCACCTGGTCGATGTCGGAGGTGCGCACCGTCACCTCGATCGTCCAGTCACCCGCCATGGGGAGCTGCACTCCGCTCGTCGACCAGTGCCCGGTGGTGATGTGGTCGGGGACGACGGGCAGCGGCCCGATGTCCTTGGCGGAGAGGGTGAAGGCGACCTTCACCTCGGGAATGTCGACGGGACGGCCGTCCGGGCCGTCGACATGGACGTGCATGACGTTGTCGCCGACCCGGGCGGGCTCGAGGTCGATCGAGACGACACCCTTGCCGTTCTTGCCGCCGGTGTCGAAGGGCATGGTCAGGGTCACCGCTCCGGTGCCCTGGCCGGTGGGGGCGGACGCGGAGGACGAGGAGGAGGCGGCCGCCTTGGCCTCCTGCTCCGTGCGTCCCGGCTCGGTCTGCGTCAGCACGGTCGTGACGGCGAGCAGGACGACGGCGACGCCCGCCTCGGCGAGGACGGAGCGCCGCAGACCGGAGCGGTGAGGGTCGGCGTCCCGCAGCCGCTTCTGCCGGGCGGTCTCCATCGCGGCCCGCTGCCGGGCGAGCTGAGCGGCCCGCGCGGAGCCCGCTCCCGAAGCCTCACCGTCCCCGGACTCCGCCTTCGCGCCCTCGGTCTTCCCGGTCCGCCCGGCGGCGGCGACACCCGCCCGCGCCTCGGACATCCCCCCGTCGGACTGTTCCGCGGCCTGCGCGGGCACGGCATCCGCGGGTGCCTCCGCCAGCCGTGCGGTCCACCGCCGTGAGACGGAGGCGATCCCCACCAGCACCACCACCAGCCCGATCTTGACGAGGAGCAGCTGCCCGTACCGGGTGTCGGTGAACGCCGACCAGGAGCCCAGCTGCCGCCAGCTCTGGTAGATCCCGGTGACGACCAGGGTGACCACGCTGCCGAAGGCGAGCCGCGAGAACCGCTGGACGGCGTCCCGGCCGACCGGCGTCTCGGCGGGCGCCCGGAAGAGGGCGACGAGCAGCGCGGTGAGCCCGCCGAGCCAGGCGGCGACGGCCAGCAGGTGGAGCACGTCGACGGGCATGGCGACACCCGGCTGGAGCCCCTGGGAGGCGTGCTCGGACATGGCCCAGCTCGCAGCGAGCCCGGCCGCCACCACCGTGCCCCCGATCGCGAGCCCGAAGGAGAGGTCCCGCTTCTCCTCGTCCTCCCGCTTGTCGTAGGCGCCGAACAGGACCGCGATGAACAGCGCCGCCGCGGCGAGCAGCAGCAGCCGGGAGACCAGTGCCGCGCCCGTCTTGGTCTGGAGCACGTCCCCGAGCAGCGACAGGTCGAAGATGTCGCCGGCCTCCCCGGACGTGGTGTAGGAGCCCCGCAGGAGCAGCAGGCCCAGCGTGGCCGCGGTGAGCGCCAGCCATCCGGAGACCACGAGCCGCTGCACCGCCCGGACCCCGGAACCACGCCCCCAGCAGGCGAGCACGAACGCCGCCCCGCCGGCCAGGACCACGAAGCCGGCGTAGGAGACGTACCGGCCGAAGCCGTACAGCAGGCCGACCAGGCCGTCGTCGGAGCCCTGCGCCGAGACCGGGACGGACGTCTCGGACGGCGCGCCGATGGAGAAGGTGAAGGCCCCGGCGACGGGATGGCTGTCCGCCGACACCACCTGGTAGGCCACGGTGTACGTGCCGTCGGGGAGCCCGCCGACCAGCCCCACGGTGTAGGTGGTGCCGCTCGGGTTGGCGGGGTCGCCCTTGTCCACCCGTTTGCCCTTGGGGTCGAGCACCCGCACGGCGTCGTCGCTGACCGCGATCTGCTCGGAGAAGGTGAGCGAGACCTGGGTGGGTGCCGTGTCGACCACCGCACCCCGCTCGGGGTCGCTGCCGGTCAGCGCGGCGTGCGCGGACACGGGAGCGGCTCCGGCGAGGAGCGCGCCGGTGACGGCCAGGAACAGCAGCACCAGGGTCCGCACGCGGGGGGCGATGGTCTGGGTCACAGGGGTGTCTCCCTCAGTGTCCGGTCTTCGGGGTGTAGGTGGCCGGTTTCACCGGAATCTCGACCGTGACGGGGGCGGACCGTTCGAAGCGCAGCTCGACCGAGACGTGCTGACCCTGCTTCGGCTTCTTCTTCAGCTGCTCGAACATCAGATGGTTGCCGCCGCTCTCCAGCACCAGGCTGCCGTGGGCCGGGATGTCGAGGGCCTCGACCTCCTGCATGGCGCCGTCGACCGTCTCGTGCACGGTGACCTGGTCGGCGACATCGCTGCTGACCGAGGTCAGCCGGTCCGCGGCGTCGCCGTCGTTGGTGATCGTGAGGAAGCCGGCGGCCATGTCCGACACCGGCTGGGGCATGTACGCCGAGCCCACGGACAGGTCCGCCGTGCCGTCGCCGGAGCTTGAGCCGTCCGAGCCGCCGCATCCGGCGAGGGCCAGCGCTCCGGCGACGGCCACGGCCGCGGCCGCCAGACGCCTCACGGGTTCTCCCCCTTGATGATCTTGGGAAGGTCCTTGGTGTAGTCGTCCACGGTGGCGTCCTCTCCGTAGAGGACGTAGCCGCCGTCGGTCTTCGGGGAGAAGGCGATGACCTGGGTGCCGTGGTCGGAGACGGTCTTGCCGTTGTCGTCCTTGCGCGGCGGATCGATCGAGACGCCGATGCTGCGGGCCCCGGCCTGGATGGTGTCGAAGTCACCGGTCAGGCCGACGACCTGGGAGTCGATGCCCTTGATCCACTTGCCGAGCGCGGCGGGCGTGTCCCGCTCCGGGTCGGTGGTGACGAACACGATCCGCAGTTCGTCCTGCTGGTCCTGGGGCAGCTGCTTCTTGGCCACCGCGATGTTGTTCATGGTCAGCGGGCAGACGTCGGGGCAGTGGGTGTAGCCGAAGTAGATCAGCGTGGGCCGGCCCGCGGTCTCCTCGCGGAAGTCGTACTTCTTGCCCCGGGTGTCGGTGAGGACGAGGTCCGGCTTCTCGAAGGGCTTGTCGAGAACCGTGGCCGCCTTGTCCGAACCTGCCTCCTCGGACACCACGGATACGGGCTTGCCGCTGTCGCCGCTGCCGCTGCCGCAGGCGGAGAGGGTGAGGGAGGCGACGGCGAGCAGGGCCGCGGCCGCGAAGGTCTTCTTGCGCATGGATGTTCCTGAAGGTGAGTGCTCCGGCGCACACCGGGGGCCACGGTGGCCGTGGACGGCCCCGGTGCGCGCCGTTGAACGAGAGGAGGAGGATCAGGCGGTCGTGCGCCGGCGCCCGGCGAGGACGCCGTAGGCGACGCCCGCGGCGCCGACCACGATGCCGACGACACCCAGGACACGGGCGGTGGTGTCGGTGCCGCCGGAGTCGCCCTCGTCGGAGGCGCCGGTGGTCTCGGCGGAGGCGTTCTCGGCCTGCCCGGCGTCGTCGGTGGCCTTGTCGTCGCCCGAGGCGCCGTGGTGGTCCCCGGAGGCCTCGGAGAGGGCGAGCACGGGAGCCGGGTGCTCCGGCTCCTCCTGGCCCTCCTGCGGCACCTCGATCCAGCGGACGACCTCCTTGTTGGAATACGTCTGCAGGGCCTTGAAGACCAGTTCGTCGGCGTCCTCGGGCAGCGTGCCCACGGACACCGGGAACTTCTGGAAGAAGCCGGGCCGGATGCCGTCGCCCTTGGCGGTCCAGGTGACCTTGGAGACGGCCTCGTTGATCTTCTTGCCGTGCATCTCGAGCGGCTTGTCCAGCTTGGACGTGGTGACCTTGACGTCCCAGCCCTCGACCGGCTGGGGCATCACCGACGTCAGCGGGTGGTCGGTGGGGAAGGTGATCTCGAGCTTGGTGGTCGAGGCGTCGTCCCGCTCGTTGGGGACCTTGAAGCCGACGGTCGCGTAACCGCCCTTCGCCGCCTGGCCCTCGGGCTGCACGCTGACGTGGGCGAGGGCCGGGGAGGACACGGCGAGGACGGCGACACCGGCGACGGCACCGGCGGCGGCGATACGGGAAGCCTTCATGGCAGAAGCACTCCGCTTCGATGGTGGTTTCACTGACGGTGAGGGAAGCGCCTCGTGTGCGACCGCAGGGGGTCCTTACAAGGACGCCCCGGACGCACACCGGCGACGGAACGCACCCGCGCGTGCCGACGCCGGCGCCCCGCTCCTCCCCCCGGGGATCCGGCAGTGGCGGAGTGGTGGTCGCGTCAGGCGGCGAGAGCGAGTGCGGTGACGGCGGCGGGCGGGCCCCGGCGGATCACCGTGTGCTGGAGGACGGGAGTCCGGGGCACGGGGGGCGCGAGCAGTGCGGTACGCGCCGCGCGCGGCATCCCGTCGGGTGCTCCCGGGAGCCCGGCGCGCAGGGCACGCACCAGGGCGAGCGCCGCGCGGAGGGACCGTACGAGGGTGCCTTCGGCGACACCGTGCGCCGACAGTTCGGCCAGGCGCAGCAGGGCCAGGTCGCCGCGGCGCAGCAGCCACCCCGCGGCCGTCGCCGCGAGGAGGTGGCCGAGCAGCATCGGAAGCGACGGCAGCAGGGCCGCCGGGGACTCCCCGGCGGCCGACAGGGCGTCCGCCGCGTGGGCGTCCGCTCCGCCGGGGTGGATCCGCGCGTCGGTGAGGATGCGCTCGGCCCGTGCGGGGCTGATCCCCGCCGCGGTGGTCCCGCACAGCAGCCGCGCCGCCTGTTCGACCAGCGCGGCATCGGAGAGTGCGGACGACGAACCCGTGCCGGGCGCGCCGTGCTGTCCCAGGCCGAAAAGCGTGTGCAGTGCCGTCTGGCCGAACGCCAGCGTCGCCGCGATGCCCGGCAGCGACCGGGTGCGCCCCGCGAGGGGTGCGGCGACCGCGACCGCCCCGGCGAATCCCGCGCCCAGCGTCCACAGCGGAACGGCGTCGCAGGAGGCGAGCGTGTGACCTGCCCCGGCCAGCACGACGCAGACCGCGGCGAACACCGCGGCCCGCAGAATCCGGAGTCCTCGTCCGGAGCGCATCGTGCGCCGGTGGGGGGCAGACATGGCGGCCTCATCATCGCACCGCCCGCCCGGCCGCCGTACGGCAGGTCCGCAAGATGCGGTACGACCGGTAGATCACCTCTGCCACGGGGTGTCCCACATACACGGATCGGATCCGTCGCACACCCGCCATATGGGCGGTGTCACGTCAACTCCACGCTTACGAGCGACGACTCAGGGCAATACGTAACGGTATGTCGAGCCGCAGCCAGGAGGCTGGAGCATGAGCATCTGGTGGTCACTCCATCTGCGGCGCGATGCCGCCAGTGTGCCGCTCGCCCGGCGCCTGCTGCTCGGCACCATGGAGACCGCGGGTGTCGACCCCGACATCTCCTACGACCTGTCCGTCGCCCTCAGCGAGGCGTGCGCGAACGCGGTCGAGCACGGCGGGAACGCCGCGTGCGGCGGCACTTCGGAGGCGTACCGGGTGACCGCCTATCTCGACGGGGAGAAGTGCCGTATCGAGGTCGCCGACGCGGGTCCCGGTTTCCCCGCCGCGGCAGGGGCGCCCGCCCGTCCGCCGGCCCGTCCCGCGGCGTCGGACGCGGAGCACGGCCGGGGGCTGTGTCTCATCCAGGAGCTGGCCGACCACGTGCACTTCGGCAACAAGCCGGGACGGGGCGGCGCGGTGGTGAGCTTCGACAAGATCCTGAAGTGGCGCAAGGACGCGCCGCTGGTGGCGGTGTAGCGACGGCCGGGCACGCGCGCGCGTGCCCGGCCGTCGTCGTGCGGTGCGTCAGCCCTTCAGGCCCGCCATCCACGCCTCGACCTCGTCCGACCGCCGGGGCAGTCCCGCGGACAGGTTCCGGTTGCCGTCCTCGGTGACGAGGATGTCGTCCTCGATGCGGACGCCGATGCCCCGGTACTCCTCGGGCACCGTCAGGTCGTCGGCCTGGAAGTACAGGCCCGGCTCGACGGTGAGCACCATGCCGGGCTCCAGCGTGCCGTCGACGTAGGTCTCGGTCCGCGCGGCGGCGCAGTCGTGGACGTCCATGCCGAGCATGTGACCGGTGCCGTGCAACGTCCAGCGGCGCTGCAGCCCCAGCTCCAGCACCCGCTCCACGGGCCCCTCGACCAGGCCCCACTCGACGAGCCGCTCGGCCAGCACACGCTGGGCGGCGTCGTGGAAGTCCCGGTACTTGGCGCCCGGCTTCACCGCCGCGATGCCGGCCTCCTGGGCGTCGTACACGGCGTCGTAGATCTTCTTCTGCAGCTCGGTGTAGCGGCCGTTGACCGGCAGGGTGCGCGTGACGTCGGCCGTGTAGTACGTGTGCGTCTCCACGCCCGCGTCGAGCAGCAGCAGGTCGCCGGAGCGCACCGGACCGTCGTTGCGCACCCAGTGCAGGGTGGTGGCGTGCGGGCCGGCGGCGCAGATGGAGCCGTAGCCGACGTCGTTGCCCTCCACCCGGGCGCGCAGGAAGAACGTTCCCTCGATGTAGCGCTCGCTGGTCGCCTCGGCCTTGTCGAGGACCTTCACCACGTCCTCGAAGCCGCGCACGGTGGAGTCGACGGCCTTCTGCAGCTCGCCGATCTCGAAGTCGTCCTTGACCAGCCGCATCTCGGAGAGGAAGACGCGCAGCTCCTCGTCCCGCTCGGCGGTGATCTTGTCGGTCAGCGCCGCCTCGATCCCGGCGTCGTACCCGCGTACCACCCGGACCGGGCCGGTGGCCTCGCGCAGCGCCCCGGCCAGCTCGCGCACGTCGGAGGCGGGGATGCCGTACAGCTTCTCGGCCTCGGTGAGGGAGTGCCTGCGGCCGACCCACAGCTCGCCCTGGCCGTCCAGCCAGAACTCGCCGTTCTCGCGGTTGGACCGGGGCAGGAGGTAGATCGTCTCCCGGTGACCGTCGGCCGTGGGCTCCAGGACGAGGACGCCGTCCTCCGTCTGGTTGCCGGTGAGGTAGGCGTACTCGACCGACGCGCGGAAGGAGTACTCGGTGTCGTTGGAGCGGGTCTTCAGGTTGCCCGCGGGGACGACCAGACGCTCGCCCGGGAAGCGGGCGGACAGCGCCGCGCGGCGTGCGGCGGCCTCGGCGGCCTGCGCGACCGGCGCCAGACCGCGCAGCTCGGTGTCGGCCCAGCCGCTCTTCATGTTCTCGGCCAGCTCGTCGGACACGCCCGGGTACAGGCCGTTCTTGCGCTGCTTGACGGGCTCCTCTTCGGCAGTCTCCGGGGTCTCCGGCAGCTCCTCCGCCACGGTCATCCTCCTCGATACGGCACTGGACCACCCCCCATCGTACGGTCGGGCGGAAACGGACGAACCGGTGAAGGGCCTGTTACCGAGGCCGTGGGGGAGCCGGGCGGACCGCGGCCGTGCGCGGCTACTCGAACCGTGCCGCCAGCAGCACCACGTCCTCCGTGGAGTCGCCGGTGTCCGCCCCCTCCGGCAGCACCGCGCGCAGGACGTGGTCGGCGATGGCGCCGGGGTCGCGGCGCAGCGCCCTGGGCACCCCGGCCGCCGCGGCGTGCAGCCGCGCGAAGGCACGGTCCGTCGGGTCGCCCGTACGGTGCAGCAGCCCGTCGGTGTAGAGCAGCACCGTCTCCCCCGGCTCCGCCTGGACCTCCACGCTCGGCGCCTCCCAGCAGGCGAGCATGCCCAGCGGGGCGGAGACCGAGGTCTCGACGAACTCCGTGCGGTGCTCCCCGAGCAGCAGCGGCGGACTGTGCCCGGCCCCGGCGAGCGTGATCCGGCGCAGCGCGGGTTCGCAGTAGCCGAACAGGGCGGTGGCCGACCGGGCCGGCTCGGTGAGCCGCAGCAGCAGTTCCAGGTCGGACAGGACGGCGACCGGATCCTCGCCCTCCATCACGGCGTACGCGCGCAGCGACGCCCGCAGCCGCCCCATCGCGGTGACGGCGCTGGGCCCCGACCCGGTGACGGACCCGACCGCGAGGCCGAGCGCGGCGTCCGGCAGCGGCAGCGCGTCGTACCAGTCGCCGCCCCCGCGCGGGGAGGTGCGGTGCCGGGCGGCGAGCTGGACGCCGGCGACGCGGGGGAGCCGGGAGGGCAGCAGTTCCTCGGCCATCGTGGCCATGCGCGTGCGGGTGCGCTCGAGTTCGAGGAGCCGGGCCAGGTGCTCGGCGGCGTGGCGCGCATACAGACCGATGAGGTGGCGTTGGCGCTCCGACGGTTCGGCGGGCTCGTCGTAGAGCCACACCGCGGCGCCCAGGCGGTCGGCGGCCGCGGTGGCGAGGGGGAGGGCGAAGCTGGCGGCGTAGCCGAGGCGGGCGGCGACCTCGCGGTGGCGCGGGTCGAGTCCCTTCTCGGCGAGCAGATCGGGCTCGGCGATGCCGTCGTCGGCGCCGGGCAGCCCGTCGAGGATCCTGCCGTACGGCAGGGAGGCTCGCGGCACCGTCTCCATGTGGCCGAGGTCCGAGCGGGCCAGTCCCAGGCCGATGGTGGTGACCGGGCCGAGTCCGTCGGCGGGTTCCAGGGCGACGAGGCCGCGCCGCGCGCCGACCAGTGCGGCGCCGGCGCGCAGCAGTTCCTGGAGTGCGTCGTCGAGCGTGCCGGCGCGGACCAGGCGTTCGGTGAGTTCGTGGAGGGTGGTCAGGTCGGAGACCCAGCCGGCGAGACGGTCCTGGAGCAGTGCGCCCGGCGCGTGGTGGGGGTTTGCCGCAGGGGCCGGTGAGGTACCTGGGACGGGCGCGACAGTGTGTGCCGGTGCGGGAACCGTAGAATCGATTCCGGCCACTTTCGGAGGGTGCGGGGCGTTCATGGCGTCCGGCTTTCCGACCGGTACGTACTGCTCAAAAGCATCGCAAACCCCCATGTCATTCTGCGTCGCCGGCAGTGTCTCCACATGTACACGTACTCGTGAGGAGATGTCCAGCATTGTCCTGCTGGGATTCCTGGTGTCCGTGGGACTGAAGGGAACTCCCCGCAGACCCCTTGCCGAAAAGCGAAGTTGGCTTGAAACTGCCTCAGGGGGAGGCATATTGCGGTCGACTGGCCTTGCTCGACGGAAGCGTCACAGCGGTCGTGATGGGTACGTACTCGGTGAAGGCCAGGGGTGGTGGGAAACCGCTCGGGAACCTGGCGACGGACCCGGGCGTCTTAACCACCGACGACCGTGCCCCATCCTCCCGTGGCGGAGGCGGAGAGAAACACGCGCGACGGTAAACGCCAGACTTCGCCACCCCCACGCCACGCCGTACTTCTGATAGACGCAGTATGGGTGGAACGGCCGCGGAGGCAGCCCAAGCTCGGCCCATAGGGGTTCCCCCTGCCCGGCGCGGGGGTGTGATGCGCCAACAGGTACGCACAGTGAAGTGATCGACACATGACGTGATGTGGACCACGGTGTTGCCAGGCGTGCAACGGAAAGGAACGAGCGCTCATGCGCGAGATCCTCGGAAGGCGACGCAGGCTCCTGTCCCGACGCGGCGACGGAGGGCCTGAGCTGATGGGCGCGGCCCTGACCTACGCCGCGCAGTGGCAGTGGCCCGTACTCCCCGGCGTGGCGGCCGACCCACAGGGCCGGTCCCGCTGCGGCTGCCCCGACCCCGAGTGCACAGTGCCGGGCGCCCACCCGTTCGACCCCGGGCTCCTCGCCGCCACCACCGACGCCCGCATGGTGCGCTGGTGGTGGAGCAACCGGCCGACGGCGCCCGTCGTCCTCGCCACCGGAGGCAGGGCCCCGTGCGCGGTCTCGCTGCCCGCCGTGCCGGCCGCCCAGGCCCTGGCCGCGCTCGACCGCCGGGGCATGCGGCTCGGGCCGGTCGTCGCCTCCCCCGACCGCTGGTCGATCCTCGTGCAGCCGTACTCCATGGAACAGCTGGGCGAGCTGCTCTACGCCAAGGACTTCGTCCCCGGCTCCCTGCGCTTCCACGGCGAGGGCGGCTATCTCGTCCTGCCCCCGTCCGAGACCGCACAGGGCGGGGTCCGCTGGGAGCGCGCGCCGCTGCCCGGTTCGGCCACACCCTGGGTGCCCGGTGTCGAGGCCGTGGTGGACGCCGTGGTCGAGGCCCTCACCCGTACGGGTGTGAGCGCGCCCGAGATGTAGCGGCTGCCGGCGCGTGCCGCGCCCGGCCGGCCGTCCCGGGCGGCTATCTTCCCGGGGCATGCCGCGTCATGCCGGGGACCGCGCCCGGGCCTTCCGAAGAGCTCGTCCGCTTGTCCTCGCGGGCTTCGCGGCGGCCTGCGCGTTCGCGCTGCCGTCGGTGGTGGAGTCCGTCGGCCAGGCCGACCGCCGTGCCGCCCCCGGGTCCGCGGGCCCCGCTCCTGCGGTACGGTCCGCCCCGCGCGGCGACGGCACGGCTCGGACGCCGGCTGCCGGTGCCCCGGCGCCACCAGGCCCGCACCTGTCCACCGCCCTGCGCTGCGGTCCCGTGCTCTCCTCCCCCGACGGCATCGAGGCGCAGACCTGTGTGGTGGCGCAGGGCGAGGAGGTGTGGGCGCGGACCTACTACCGCAACGCCACGGGTGAGCAGCGGGCCGCCGGGCTGAGTCTGATGGGGCCCGGCGGCCGTACCGTGCGGACGCACTGTGCCGTGGACGCCGGCGACGAGCCGGCCCTGTGCGAGACGCCGCGCGGGCGCGGCAGCGGAGGCCTCGCTCGGTACACGGCCGTCGCCGAGTTCGCGCACCGCGCCGGGCAGGGGCGGCTGTTGCTGCGCTCCGGGAGCAACTGAACGGCCGGGAGGAGCCGTTGACCGGTGGGGGACGAGACGCCGGTCGGCCGGAAGGGCATTCCGGTCCGGCGGGAACGAGCGGTCGACCCGTGGTCGCGCCGAGGGAGCGGGGACCGGCAGGCAAAGACCCGGTTGCTGGCGACGGGGGATGCACCAGCAACCGGGCTACTGGAACGGTAACAAGAGATCCGCGGTTCGCAAATTCGATCTCGGCCTTTCCGGTCACCGACTGGCTTGTCCGCGCCGGGAGTTACGCATGGGGCGGGTGGTGCACGCCCGGGCGGTTCCGCCGGCCGGCCGCCGGCGGAACCCGCTGTCGCGCCGGTGCCTCAGCTGAGGGTGACCTGGCGGTTCGTCAGGCCCCCCCGCGCGCGGCGCTCGTCCGCGGTGAGCGGAGCGTTCGTGGCCAGGGCCTCGGCGAGCCGCTCGGCGAACTCGGCCGCCGGCTTCTCCACGTCCTCGGCGCCGACGCCGCTGGGCAGGTCCCAGACCGGCACGGTGAGCCCGTGAGCGCGGAAGGAGCCCACCAGACGGGTGCCCTCGCCGAGGGAGGACCGCCCCGCCGCGTGCAGCCGCGCGAGAGCGTCCAGAAGCTGCTCCTCGGGATGCGGCATGACCCACCGCAGATGGTTCTTCTCGGGCGTCTCGCACCAGTACGCGGAGTCCACACCCGACAGCTTGACCGTCGGGATGGCGGCGGCGTTGGCGCGCTCCAGGGAGGCGGTGACGTCCGGCGTGGCGTTCTCCGGGTCCGGGACCCAGAACTCGAACCCGCTGTGCACCACCGGCTCGAAAGCGCCCTCGGGTGCCAGCAGGTCCTGCAGCCGGGGACCGTCGGCGGGGGCGCGCCGGGCCTGCACCGGCGTGCCCGGGTCGGCGCCGAGCGCGCGCTGGAGGGTGTCGGCGAGATCGCGGCTGATGTCCCCGGAGGAGGTGTCGTTCTGCAGGCCGAGCAGGACCGAGCCGTCGTCGCGGCGCAGCGCCGGCCAGGCCATCGGCAGCACCGTGGCCAGCGTGACCGACGGGATGCCCTCGGGCAGTCCGTCCTTGAGCGTCAGCTCGACGGTGGCGGCCGGCACCAGCTCGCGCAGCGCCACCCAGTCGCACTCGCCGGGCAGACCCTCGAAGGGGCGGTGCACCAGCTCGGTCACGGCGTGCGCGGCGGCGCGGCCGTGGCAGGCCTTGTAGCGGCGGCCGCTGCCGCAGGGGCAGGGCTCGCGGGCGCCGACGACCGGGATCTGCCCGTCCGTGAGCTGCGGGCGCTTGGCCTTCGTCTGGGGTCGCTTCTTGGCCATCGTGGGTGTCTCCCGGTTACGGCTCGTCACGTACGGCGCGAGCCTAGCCGTTCGTGCCACGGCCGTCGGGAACCTGTGGACAACGTGCCGGACCGTGAACCCCGCGGGCCCCGCGGCCGGCGGGCCTCGGACCACCCCCGCCCTCGCGCCCGCCCGTGGCCGGTGAGCCGTCAGCCCAGGTCGTCGAAGACGTCCGCGAAGTCCAGCCCCGGTATGCGGGAGACTGGGGGAGCCGTCACGCGTGCGGCGAAGTCCTCGCGCCGGTGGCCGGCCCCGGCATCGGGGTCGTGGACGTCGTCGTGGACGACGACCCACACCGTGACCTCGCCCGGCACCTCGTCGCGCACGCCCCAGTCGTCGGCCAGCGCGGTGATGATGTTGAGCCCGCGGCCGCCGTGCGCCGTGACCGACGGGGTGGCCGGCGCCGGGCGGGTCGGACCGCCGCCGTCCGTGACCTCGACGACGAGCCGGCCGCACGGATCCACCCGCCAGGCTGCCCGTACGTCGCCGTCCCCGGCCAGGGCGTCGCCCAGGGGCCGGCCGTGCTTGCACGCGTTGCTCAGCAGTTCGGAAAGAATCAGTACGGCATCGTCGACGACCGAGTCCGGCACGCCCCCGTCGCGCAGTTGCGTGCGCATACGGCGCCTCGCCTTCCCCACGCCCGCAGGGCCATGGGGTACGGCCATGCTCGACGACGTGGGCACCTCCTGTGCCACCACCAACGCCACCCCCGAGACCTCCTTCGCCCCACGCCACGGTGTGGATGCCCCAATGGCCTGAACCGGAAACCGGCCAATCCATGAGCGGTGACGCACTCGGAACGAGCGAATACGCACCGAACGCGCCGGAGCACTCCCCGTAGCCGTGTGGCTGGAATTCGTCGGTGTGGCCGAGATGTGAGGATGCTCCCGCCCGGAGCGCGCGGTCAAGACGCCTGCGGGGAATTTCCGGGGCGGATGGGGAGGGTGTGACAAGAGGGGATCACCGCGCGGTCAGCGTCCGAGCCGGTCGAGTACCGCGCGAGGACGGTTGGTGATGATGGCGTCGACGCCGAGGTCCACGCAGAGGTCCACGTCCTCCGGTTCGTTCACGGTCCACACGTGCACCTGGTGGCCGGAACGCTTGAGGCGTTCGATGCACGCCGGGTGACTGCGCACGATACGGATCGAGGGGCCCGCGATCCCCACGCCGACGGGCAGCCGTCCGTCACGCAGCCGCGGTGTGACGAACTGCGTGAGGTGGACCGTGGGCAGCGTCGGCGACGCGGCCTGTACCCGGTGCAGCGACCGCGCGGAGAAGCTCATCACGCGCACCGGCGAGTCCTCGGGGGCGGCGGGAGCGTCCAGGCCGAACCGCTTGAGCAGGACCAGCAGCCGCTCCTCCACCTGCCCCGCCCAGCGCGTGGGGTGCTTGGTCTCGATCGCCAGCTCGACCCGGCGCCCGGCGTCGGAGACGAGCTCGAGCAGCCGTTCCAGGGTGAGGACGGAGGTCGCCTCCCGGTCCTCCGGGCGGTGCTCCCAGTCGGGCTCCTCGACGCGTGGCCCTCCCGCGGGGTCACGGCTCTTCCACGAGCCGAAGTCCAGGGCCGCGAGATCGGAGAGCTCGAGCGCCGACACCGCACCGCGCCCGTTGGACGTACGGTTGATACGGCGGTCGTGCACGCACACGAGGTGGCCGTCGGCGGTCAGGCGCACATCGCATTCGAGCGCGTCCGCACCGTCCACGATCGCCTTGCGATAGGCGGCCAGGGTGTGTTCCGGGGCGTCCTCGGAGGCCCCGCGGTGCGCGACGACTTGGGTCGGGTGCTGCCGTGCGTGGGTCACCGCGTCATGGTGCCACCGCGCGCGCGTGGACGAGCGCTCGGAGTGGGGTGAACGGTGTCGGCGTCCGGTCGGAGGCATCGCGTTGGCGCGCCTTACGTGAGTAATGCCCTATATAAAGAATGACCCCGGACCCACAGGAACGGCTTATGGTGCCCTGACGGCCCGTGGGAAAAGCTGACGTCATACAAAGGGACATGCACAGCTGCATCGCGCCGGACTCGTGGACGTGCGTGAACGAGCGGGACCGAGTGCGACCGAGAACAACAGCCGTGGATCGAGGAGAGAAGCTGTGAGCACCGAGAACGAGGGCGGCGCGGTACCCCCGGCCCCGTCCGCACCGCCGCCCGCGCCGGTGGATGCTCCCGCTGCTTCGGCGCACCAGGGTTACCAGGCCCCGGGGGCGGCTCCGGGCCCGACCGCACCGCCGCCCGCGGGCGCGCAGGCAGCGGACGCCCAGGGACACGGCACGGCCCCGCAGCAGCCCCCGACGGCCGAGAGCGCGTACGGCCCCCGGGACGGCGACGGGACCCAGGAGCCCGCCTCCCACGGCGCCGCGCCCGCCGGCCCTCCGTCCGGGGCCCACTCCTCCGCCCCCGATGCCTCCTGGCCCCCGCCCCCGCCGCCGGCCACCCCGTCGTACGGCGACGGCGGCGCGGGACACGGCGGCTGGGGCTCCGCGTACCAGCAGCCGGCACCCAAGAACGGCGGCGGGCGCGGGCGCATGATCGCCGCGGTCCTGGCGGCCGCGCTGGTCGCGGGCGGCGCGGGCGGCGGCCTCGGCTACACGCTGGCCAAGGAGAACGACAGCAGCGGTTCGACGACCGTGTCGTCGTCCACCAGCGGCGGCAACGTCAAGCGCGACCCGGGCACGGTCGCCGCCGTGGCCTCCAAGGCGCTGCCCAGCACGGTCACCATCGAGGCCGAGAGCAGCAGCGGTGAGGGCGGCACCGGCACGGGCTTCGTCTTCGACAAGCAGGGCCACATCGTCACCAACAACCACGTCGTGGCGGAGGCCGTCGACGGCGGCAAGGTGACGGCGACCTTCCCCGACGGCAAGAAGTACGACGCCGAGGTGGTCGGCCACGCACAGGGCTACGACGTCGCGGTCATCAAGCTGAACGACGCCCCCTCGGACCTGAACCCCCTTCCCCTCGGCAACTCCGACGAGGTCACCGTCGGCGACTCGACCATCGCGATCGGCGCGCCCTTCGGCCTGTCCAACACGGTGACCACGGGCATCATCAGCGCGAAGAACCGCCCGGTGGCCTCCAGCGACGGCAGCGGCAGCCAGGCCTCCTACATGAGCGCCCTGCAGACCGACGCGTCCATCAACCCCGGCAACTCCGGCGGTCCGCTGCTGGACGCGCAGGGCAATGTCATCGGCATCAACTCCGCGATCCAGTCCACCAGCAACGGAGGCTTCGGCACGGGCCAGGCCGGCTCCATCGGCCTGGGCTTCGCCATCCCGATCAACCAGGCCAAGTACGTCGCCCAGGAGCTGATCAGGACGGGCAAGCCGGTGTACGCCAAGATCGGCGCGTCGGTCTCCCTGGAGGAGACGACGGGCGGCGCGAAGATCACCGAACAGGGAGCGGGCGGCTCCGAGCCCGTCGACCCCGGCGGCCCCGCCGACAAGGCCGGCCTGAAGCCCGGCGACGTCATCACCAAGCTCGACGACCGGGTCATCGACTCCGGCCCCACCCTGATCGGCGAGATCTGGACCCACAAGCCGGGCGACGAGGTCACGATCACCTACGAGCGCGGCGGCAAGGAGCGCACCACGGAACTCACCCTGGGCTCCCGCGTGGGCGACAGCTGACCCCACCCCCGGACCCCGGACCCGTTACCCTTGTCCCCGCGCCGCCGATCACCGGCAGGCGCGGGGAGGTGTGCCCGAGCGGCCTAAGGGAACGGTCTTGAAAACCGTCGTGGCAGCGATGTCACCGTGGGTTCAAATCCCACCGCCTCCGCGCGATGAGCAGTGAGAACGGCCCCCGACCTGGAAGTTGGTCGGGGGCCGCTCGCATGCCCGTACCCCGCGACTCCCCGCCGTTCCCTGCGATTCCCCGCTCGACCGGGTACGCGCGGGGCACGGAAGGGGCCTGCGCGAACGGCTATCGGGAGATCGGAATCTCGTAGACGATCTCGCAGAGCGCGGCGGGCACGACGATGTCCGCGGTCTCCACGGGGCGGCCCTGGTCGCTGTAGTACGTCCGCTGGATGTGCGTGACGAGTGAGCCGCCAGGTCGACCGCGACGCGGACTGGTTCGTGCGTTGGCCGGCGTTGTTGGTTCAGGCACAACCCATGGACGAAGCCGCTGGTCAACCCGGTCTTGTCAGCCAGATCGGTGAGCAGACGAGGCGCTGGCCAGGAGATTGTGTCAGGAGCCTTCTAACGGTCGTCTCAGCTTCGCTCGGTACGAAGGTCATCGTCAGATGAGCGAGGCAACGCGTGTGTAGGACTGAAGTATCTCGCAGACGGATGCCGTACGGATACCACACCACACAAACACCTGAAGAGAGACTGACATGAAGTCTATGGGACGTCGCGGCTTTCTGGCCGCTGCCACGGCACTCGGCGCTGGTGCCGGCTTGTCCGCGTATGCCGCCGTTTCGGCAGTGGACGGGAACAATACTCCGAACAAGACTTCGGACAAGACTTCGGACATTGCGTTGCGAGACCGGGACCTGCCCTTCATCGGCACGGAGGAGACCTTTACGACTCCCGCGTTGTTGAAGCTGAACTCCATCAATCAGGACCACATAGCGTTCCTCGAGGAAATTGGCCTTTCTGATCTGGGTCAGCGCCGCATCGGCGATATGGATGCGGGGGGACTCGACGTTCAAATCCTCTCGGCTCATACACCCTCCGTGCAAAATGTCCCTGGACAGAGGGGCATCGACCTTGCCTATCGTCTTAACCGGCAACTTGTAGACGGGCCGATCGCCAAATATCCGGGCCGCTTCAAGGCTTTCGCCACCTTGCCCTTGCAGAGCCCGGAGGCGGCGGCGGACGAACTGGAACGCTCGGTTCGCGAAGATGGCTTCCTGGGCGCACTGACCAACGGACACATCGCGAAGAAGTATCTCGACCATCCCGATTTCGAGCCGGTGCTGGCCCGTGCCGTTGCTCTCGATGTGCCGATCTACCTGCATCCCGGCTATCCAGCTGACGAGGTCTTCGAGATCTACTACAGCACCACACGGTCCCAATACACGGAAGAGTTCCAGGACTACATTTTCAGTGGGTCTGGATATGGCTGGCACCAGGAGGTGCTGACCCAATGCATTCGGATGATCGCGTACGGGGTTTTCGACAGATTCCCCAAACTGAAAATCATCATCGGCCACATGGGCGAAGGTCTTCCCTTCTACTACGAGCGGATCGCCAATGACATGGGCGAGCCGACCGAAAACTCGCTCGAGAAGCCCTTCGGGCAATACTTCCAGGACAACTTCTGGGTCACAACCAGCGCATTCCCCCAGACCGAACTGCTCGATCTCCTGCTGAAGTACATAAGCGTGGATCGAGTGATGTTCGCAACCGACTACCCGTTCGCGGACATAAAGGAGCAGACCGACTGGTTCCGTGGAGTCGATTTGCCACGCGAAGACAAGGAAAAGATTGCGTTCCGAAATGCAGAGAAACTGTTCGGAATGAAAGTACCCGTGAAGTGATACGCCGGCGTGCGCGGCTGGGTTCGCGGCTGTTCGACGGTGCGGGGGGCCGTGATGGTTCCTCGGGTGAGCAGGGGTCGGCGGCCCGGCAGGCTCTCAGGGCCGTCTTCAGGTCGAGCAGGTTCCACGGTGGCATGCCGGCGGCACCGCAGCCGTCACTGACAGCGGGTGCGGAGGCGGCCGGGTCCTGAGGCGCCGGGTCAGGACGCTGCGCGCAGGAGGCGGAGTTGGCCGATCTCCGCGGCGTTCTTCATCAGTTCGGCGTTCACCCAGGCGGCCATGTGGGCCTTGGTGTGCGCCGGGTCGTCCGGCCAGGGGAAGGGGGCCGTGGCGTCCAGGTCGGCGTCGGTGAGGTCGTCCAGGAGCGCGAGCCATTCCGTGCGCAGGGTGCGCAGCCGGTCGACGGTGGGGGCGCCCTCGCCGGGCCAGACGATGTCGGTCCGCTCCCGGGGCCGGCGTCCCCGGGCGTGGTCCAGCGTCACGCTCCACCACCAGTCGATGTGCCAGCTCAGCCAGGCGATCGTCGGGACGGGCACGGGGTCCGGTTCGGTGTCCGCCCAGTCGGGGACCCAGGTGCCCTCGGGGGACCGGCGCACCGTCCAGCAGTGCGGGGCGGGCTCCCAGAGGAAGTCCTCCGGTTCCAGGCGCTCCAGGTGGTACTCGAACAACGACCAGGTCAGCTCGAACTGCCAACGGAGCAGGGCCGTCCGCGGGGTGGCCGGCGCAGGCGTGGTCACAGCTCCTCGTCGACGGAGAGTTGCTCCCAGGACAGGTCCCGCAGGGCGGGCTCCGCGTCGTAGCCCGACGGTACGGACGACGTCGGCTGGAACCAGATCACGGTGAGGCGGGAGCGGTACAGGGCGCGGTCGTGGGCCGGGTCGACGGCCTCGGAGCGGAAGCTGCCGACGCAGGTCACGGCGGGCAGCACCTCCACCGGGCCGAAGGCACCCGCGTACTGGTCGGGGTACTCGCGCGGGGGCGGTATCAGGTGGACCGGGACGCCGGGGAAGGCCTGTTCGGCCGTGCGCAGCAGCCCGTCGATCCGGTTGTCGTTGAGGAGCTTGCACGGGTAGCCCTCGAGCAGGCCGCCGTACGTCGACGACATCCGCAGCTCGGAGAGGTCGACCGAGCGGCCGGAGGTGAGGGCGACGCGGGTGAGTGCCATGGTCGGCACTTTAGAGCGGTGGTGCATCCGGGGCTTTCGGTTTTTGGGCGGGGCGAACGCGGTCAGGGGCGGTGGGACGTCATGCGGGCGGCCGACGCGATCGTGGCGCGGGCCTCGCGTTCGGACAGGCCCGTGCTGACGGCGGCGTCGACCAGGGGGTCCACCAGGGCGGGGCCGATGCCGTCCTCGTAGGCACGGCAGGCCGCCCAGAACAGGCGGGTGTTGCGCCGGCCCTCGTGCGCCGCGAGGACGAACTGGACCAGACCCTGGCCGTGTCCGCCGGTGGACGGGGGCGTCGGGTGGTGGGCTCGGGGCGGCGGGAGGAGCAGGCGCAGGAGGGCGGGCGGACAGGTGGCCGGGGCGAGGTGTGCCGTGCCGGGCTCGGTCGTGTACGTGCCGTGGGCGGTGCGGGAACCGGGGCCGACGAGGTAGCCGCCGGCGCCCCGGATGTCGATGCCGGGGGCCAGGCGGCCGGCGGAGTTGGGGACGACGACGTCCGGCGGGCCGCTGAGCCACAGGTGGCGGCCGCCGCTCGGGGTCAGGACGACCACCGTGGCGGGGATCGTGAACAGGTGACGCAGCGCCAGTTCGCGCAGGGCGGCGGAGGAGTCCGTGCCGGTCTTGGTGTCCAGGTCGACGCCGATCAGATGGTGCGGGGGAAGACCGCAGGCGATGCCGTAGCCGGTGGCGCGGGGCGCGGCGGCGAACAGCGCGCGGATGCGGGCGGGGTCGGTCGTGGCGTCGTGGACACCGTGGCCGAAGCGGCCGCACTCGCCGTGACAGGTCGGACCCGCCGGGCCGGGGGTGCCACGGTGCGGGGAGCGCAGGGCCGGGAGTTTCGTCCGGGACAGGGGGATGACGGCCAGGCCGCGTTCGGCGGCTGACAGGGCGTGTGCGAGGGCCAGCGTCGTGGCCTGCCGGTCGGTGGTGGCCATGCCTCTATGTTCGTACACATGTTCGAGTATGGGAAGGGGGGTGCGCCACGACGCGCCGGGGCGGGGCAGTCGGCGAGCGTGGTGCCGGAACGCTTCATCCCTTGCGGCGCCCGGGGTGCCGTTGTCCTGGCCGAGGCGCCTTCCGGCTCGGTGGTCGTCAGGGGGTTTATCGGCCGGTCGTCACGCTTGCGTGCGATGGCGGCTTTCGGGACGGTTCGGCGGCGAACCGGTGGGCAACTCTGATCTCGCGACGTCGTGAACAGCACCAGGGCGGGGGGCAACTTCCCTGGTCGCACCCGTACTTCACGCACAGACGGCCGTAGGCCGGTGCGTCCTTGTTCTGGAGGGAACACAACATGGCAAGCATCCGTACCGCCCGCGTCATCGCCGCGGTCTCCGCACTTCCGCTCGCGGCCGCCCTCTTCACCGGCGTCGCGACGGCGGACAACGGCGCCCTCGCGGACGACGGATCGAACGCGTCGGCCACGAGCTCCGCGGCCGACGCCCTCGGCAGCGGTGTCGGCGGCGACAACTTCGGCAACTCGGCCACCGCCCAGCAGCAGGCCACCGGGTCCGGCGCCACGAACCAGAGCAACTCCGCCCAGGTCAACGGTTCGGCGTTCACCGCCGTCAACCAGGGCACGGACAACGTGGCCATCAGCTTCACCCCGCTGTGGTGGTGAGGCCGGGCTCCTGACCGTCCGGGTGTGTGCTTCGTGGGGTGCAAGGCGTCTGCGCGGCGGTGCTTCGGTGCCGCCGCGCAGGCGTTTCGCCGCGGTGGCGCCGCTCCGGCGTCCTCCGGGTACCGCGCCGGCGGCCCGCGTCCCGCGCGGCTTCGTCAGGGGCCGACCCGCAGTACCCCTCATCCTCTCGTCCACCTACAGGAGGTGCGGCGGACCCCACCCCTACAACCTGAGGGGGATCCGGCTTCGGGACCTGCGGCCGATCCGCCGGACGGGGCCCGCTCCTAGCGTTGAGACATGACCACACTTGTCTGCACCAGCGCTTCGAACGCCGCTGCTCCACCGACGCAGACCGTCCCGTACCCGTCGTTCTCGTCGTACATGAGGGCCCGCCACCCGGTGCTCCTGCGTACCGCCCGGTCGCTGACCGGGAACCCGAGCGACGCGGAGGACCTGCTGCAGACCGCGCTCACCAAGACGTACGTCGCCTGGGAGCGCATAGAGGACCACCGCGCGCTCGACGGCTATGTGCGCAGGGCGCTGGTCAACACGCGCACGTCGCAGTGGCGCAAGCGCAAGGTCGACGAATTCGCCTGCGACGAGCTGCCCGAGCCCGACCCGTTGCCCGGCGGCGACGACCCCGCCGAGCAGCAGGCGCTGCGCGACGCGATGTGGCGGGCGATCATGCGGCTGCCCGCGCGGCAGCGGGCGATGGTCGTACTGCGGTACTACGAGGATCTCAGCGAGGTCCAGACGGCCGAGGTGCTCGGCGTTTCGGTGGGTACCGTGAAGTCCGCCGTGTCGCGGGCGCTTGGCAAACTCCGCGACGATGCTGAACTGGGACTTGTTCGAAAATGAGCGGTATGTGAGCGAGAAAGTCCTCCGGTGGGGCGTGATCGATCATCCGCTCCCCTAGTGACATACCGCGTGGTATGTGCGCAGAATCAGCGCAACCTTTACCGACGCGTAGGCGATGTCGCCCAGGAGGACGCCGTGCTGAGCACCATGCAGGACGTACCGCTGCTGATCTCGAGGATCCTGACCCATGGGTCGACGATCCACGGCACATCGCAGGTCACCACCTGGACCGGCGAGGGCGAACCGCAGCGCCGTTCCTACGCGGAGATCGGCGCCCGCGCGGCCCAGCTGGCCCACGCCCTGCGCGAGGACCTCGGTGTCACCGGCGACGAGCGGGTCGCCACCCTCATGTGGAACAACGCCGAGCACGTCGAGGCGTACTTCGCGATCCCGTCCATGGGAGCCGTCCTCCACACCCTGAACCTCCGTCTGCCCCCCGAGCAGCTCGCGTGGATCGTCAACCACGCCGCCGACCGGGTGATCATCGTCAACGGCTCGCTGATCCCGCTCCTCGCCCCGCTGCTGCCGCACCTGAAGACCGTCGAGCACGTGGTCGTCTCCGGCGCCGGTGACCGTTCCGCACTGGCGGACGCCACCGTCCGGGTGCACGAGTACGAGGACCTGCTCGCCGGACAGCCCGTCGCCTACGACTGGCCCGAGCTGGACGAACGCGCCGCCGCCGCCATGTGCTACACCTCCGGCACCACCGGCGACCCCAAGGGCGTGGTCTACAGCCACCGCTCCATCTACCTGCACTCCATGCAGGTCAACATGGCCCAGTCGATGGGCCTGACCGACCAGGACACCTCGCTGGTCGTCGTCCCGCAGTTCCACGTGAACGCCTGGGGCCTGCCCCACGCCACCTTCATGACCGGCGTCAACATGCTGATGCCGGACCGCTTCCTGCAGCCCGCCCCGCTCGCCGAGATGATCGAGGGCCAGAAGCCGACCCACGCCGCCGCCGTGCCCACCATCTGGCAGGGCCTGCTCGCCGAGCTGACCGCCAGGCCCCGCGACGTCTCCTCCCTCACCCAGGTCACCATCGGCGGCTCCGCCTGTCCGCCCTCGCTGATGGAGGCGTTCGACAAGCTCGGCATGCGGGTCTGCCACGCCTGGGGCATGACGGAGACCTCCCCGCTCGGCACCATCGCCCGCCCGCCGGCCGCCGCCGTCGGCACCGAGGCGGAGTTCGCCTACCGGCTGACCCAGGGCCGCTTCCCGGCCGCCGTCGAGGCCCGCCTCACCGGCCCCGGCGGCGAACGCCTCCCCTGGGACGGCGAGTCGGCGGGCGAGCTGGAGGTCCGCGGCGCATGGATCGCGGGCGCCTACTACAACGGCCCCGACGCCGAACCCCTCCGCCCCGCCGACAAGTTCAGCGAGGACGGCTGGCTGAAGACCGGCGACGTCGGCACCATCAGCCCCGACGGCTTCCTGACCCTGACCGACCGCGCCAAGGACGTCATCAAGTCCGGCGGCGAGTGGATCTCCTCGGTCGAGCTGGAGAACGCGCTGATGGCCCACCCGGACGTCGCAGAGGCGGCCGTCGTCGCCGTCCCGGACGACAAGTGGGGCGAGCGCCCGCTGGCCACGGTCGTCCTCAAGGAGGGCTCCACCGCCGACTTCACCACGCTGCGGGCCTTCCTCCAGGAGGAGGGCAGGATCGCCAAGTGGCAGCTCCCGGAGCGCTGGACGGTGATCGAGGCGGTGCCGAAGACCAGCGTCGGCAAGTTCGACAAGAAGGTGCTGCGCAGGCAGTACGCCGAGGGCTCGCTGGACGTCACACAGATCTGACGCCCGTACGACGACGCGCCGGGCGGTGAGCGGGGAAACACCCCCTCACCGCCCGGCGCGCTGCGTTCGCGGGGCGGACGCCGGTCAGTTGGTCCCGATCCGCGACAGCAGGTCGACGATTCTCTCCTGCACCTCGGCGCTGGTGGACCGCTCCGCGAGGAACAGCACCGTCTCGCCCGAGGCCAGCCGCGGCAGGTCGGCCTGGTCGACGGCGGCCGTGTAGACGACCAGCGGCGTGCGGTCGAGCTGCCCGTTCGCCCGCAGCCAGTCCACGATCCCGGACTGGCGGCGCTGCACCTGCATCAGGTCCATCACCACGAGGTTCGGCCGGAACTGCCCCGCCAGCGTCACCGCGTCGGCGTCGCTCGCGGCCCGCGCGACCTGCATCCCGCGCCGCTCCAGCGTCCCGGTCAGCGCCAGCGCGATCTCCGCGTGCTCCTCGATCAGCAGCACGCGCGGAGGGTGCTGTTCGCTGTCGCGCGGCGCGAGCGCCTTCAGCAGTACGGCCGGATCGGCGCCGTACGCGGCGTCGCGCGAGGCCTGTCCGAGCCCGGCCGTGACCAGCACCGGCACCTCGGCGGCCACCGCGGCCTGGCGCAGCGACTGCAGCGCCGTGCGCGTGATCGGACCGGTCAGCGGGTCCACGAACAGCGCGGCGGGGAACGCCGCGATCTGCGCGTCGACCTCCTCGCGCGAGTGCACGATCACCGGCCGGTAGCCCCGGTCGCTCAGCGCCTGCTGGGTCGAGACGTCCGGCGCGGGCCACACCAGCAGCCGGCGCGGGTTGTCCAGCGGCTCCGGCGGCAGCTCGTCGTCCATCGGCTGCGGACGCGGCGGGTCCGCCACCTCCACGGCCCCGCCCGGGCCGTCCAGCGGCTCGGGTCCCTCGGCGGCGTCCGCGTCGGGCGCCCCTATGGCGTACGAACGTCCGGTGCCCTCGGTCACGGGCGCGAGCCGGGACTGACCCGCGAGCGAGTGCTCCGGCTGGGGCTGCGCCGGAGTCGCTGCCGGGGTCCCGTCCTGCCGGGCCGGTGCCGGTGCGGCGGGCGCGGTTCCGGCCGCCGGGTGCGGGCGCCCGTTGTGCTCGCCGGCCGCGGCCGGGTCGGGACGCGTACCGAGTTTGCGACGCCGTCCGGAGCCGCCGGGCTGCTGCGGAGGAGGCGTGGCCGTCGGCAGCGGCTGCTGCACCTGGGCGGCCTGCCGGTTGAACGGCACACCTTGCCCCAGCGTCCGCACGCTGATCGCCCGTCCCTGCGTGGAGTCCGCGTCCACCGGCGCCGCGGCCTCCGCGGGCAGCGGCTGCGCGGCCCGCTGCGCCGCCGCCGGTGCGCCCTCGGGCGGCAGCGGGGTGCCAGGGGCGGGCGTCGGCTGCGGCGGGGCGGGGGCCACCGGGTTCGGCTGCGGCTGCGGTACGGGCGTACCGGCACCGGAGCCGTCACCGGCTGCGGGCCAGGTCTGCGGGGCCGGGGTGCCCTCGGCCGGGGTGCCCTGGCCGGGCGCGGCCTCGGCGGGAAGCGGCTGGGCGGCGGGACGCGGCGCCTGTGCCTGCGCCGGGGCGTCGGCGGCCTGGACCTGAGGCTGGTTCTGCGGCACCTGCGCCGGGACGGCCCCCGGCACGGATGCCCCGTGGGGCGGGACGGGAACACCCTGCGGTGCCACCGGACCGCCCTGCGGAGGAGCCGCACCCCACTGCTCCGGAGTCCCCGGTGCCGGAACGCCCGGCGCCTGCCCGGCCTCCGCCGGCGGGGCGGCCGCCCGCCGCCGGCGACCCGTCGGGGCGCTGGTGGGATGCGGCTGCGGCGGGGTGTGGTCATCGGTCTGGTCGTGCGGTACGGCGTCGTGGCGGCCGTGGTCGACCAGGACGTCACCGGGCGGGACGGACGCGTCCGTGCCCGGCTGCGCGGCCTGCCCGACGGCTTCGGCCTGCCCGGCCCGCTCGGTCTGGTCCGCTTCGGCCGGCGGCAGCGCGAACACCGTACGGGGCGCGGCCTCCTGGGCCGCCGCCCGCTCGGTGGCGGCGGCCAGCGCACGCCTCCGCCGTCCCGTCGGCTGCTGCCCCGCACCCTCGGTCGGCGCCTGCCCCTGGGCGGGGACGTGCACGGCCACCTCGGCGGCTCCGTCCCCGCCGCCGGACGGCGCGGGCAGCGCGGGCGGCAGCGCGTGCTGATCGCCGGACGCACGCCGGGCGCGCCGGCCGGAGGGCGCGGGCACGCCCTGCGGCGGTACGGTCCCGCCCAGCCCCGTGTTCGACGCTGCGGCCCCCGCCGCGTGCTCCGCGGCGGTGACGACGGCCCCCTCGGACACCCCGGCACCGGCGAGCTCGAGCGCGGTGCCGGCCGACGCGGCCTCGGCGGGCCGGCCGCGCCGGCGTCCGGTGCCGCCCGACACCGCCGCGCCCTCGGCGGACGCCTGGGCCGGAAGCTGTGCCTGCGCGGGCTCGGCGGGGGCCGCGCGGCGCCTGCGCCGGCCGGTCGGGGCGGTCCCGGTGCCGGCGTCCTCGTGCGTGCCGGGCACCTCGCTCTCCAGGAAGGCGTCCACGGAGGAACGCCGCGCCCGGCGCCGTCCGCCGGCGGCGGACGGTTCGGCGGGAGCCGGCTCCTCGGCCGGGGCCGGTGCCTCGGCGGCCGCCACCGCCCCCGCCCCGCCCCCGATCGGCACCTCGAGGACGAACGCGCTGCCGCTCATGCCCGGCACCTCGTGCGTCTGCAGCACACCGCCGTGGGCCCGGACGATCCCGCGCACGATCGGCTCGTGCACCGGGTCGCCGCCGCTGTAGGGCCCGCGCACCTCGATGCGGACGACCTCGCCGCGCTGCGCCGCCGCCACCACGACCGTGTTGTCGAGGTAACCACCCGCCGACAGGGGCGTGTTGCCGGTCGCGTCGACGCCCGCGACGTCCGCGACCAGATGCGCGAGGGCGGTCGCGAGCAGCCGCGGGTCGACCTCGGCCTCGATGGGCGGCGCGTGCACGGCGAACTGCACCCGGCCGGGACCGATCAGCTCCACGGCGCCGTCGACCCCGGCGGCGACGACGGCGTCGAGCATCACCTTCGTACGGGTGACCTGCTCGGCCCCGGCGTCGAGCCGCTGGTAGCCGAGGACGTTGTCGATCAGCGTGGTGATCCGGGCGTAGCCGGCCGACAGGTGATGCAGCACCTGGTTGGCCTCGGGCCACAGCTGTCCGGCGTCGTCGGCGGCCAGCGCGGACAGCTCGCGGCGCAGTTCGTCCAGCGGGCCGCGCAGGGACTGCCCGAGCAAGGTGAGCAGCTGGTCGTGCCGGGCGGCGAGGGCCTCGTAGCGGTCCTTCTCCCGCTCGCCGAGCGCCGCGTACCGCTCCTCGTTGGCGGCGAGTTCCTCCGCGTGGCGCTCCCTGAGCTGCTCCAGCTCGGTGACGTGGCTCTGGCGCAGAGCGGTGAGCTCGGAGCCGTGCTCCTCGGCGAGGCGCTCCAGTGCCTCGGTGTGCTCCCGCTCGGCCTTCTCCTTCTCCGTGGCGAGGGCGTCGTAGGGGCGGCGGTCGAGGAAGGTCATGACGGCGCCGACGAGCTGGTCACCGTCGCGCACCGGCGCGGTCGTCAGGTCGACGGGCAGCTTGTTGCCGTTCTTGGCGTACAGCACCTGCCCGCGCACCCGGTGCTTGCGCCCGGAGCGCAGGGTGTCGGCGAGCGGGGACTCGTCGTAGGGGAAGGGGGAGCCGTCGGCGCGTGAGTGCAGGACGAGGGTGTGCAGCTCGCGTCCGCCGAGCTCACCGGCCCGGTAGCCGAGGATCTGGGCGGCGGCCGGGTTGACGAGGACGATCCGTCCGTCGGTGTCGGTGCCCACGACGCCCTCGGATGCGGCGCGCAGGATCATCTCGGTCTGCCGCTGCGAACGCGCCAGCTCGGCCTCGGTGTCGACGGTGCCGGAGAGATCGCGCACGACCAGCATGAGCAGTTCGTCGGCGGTGTAGCCGTAATTGTCGTAGGCCTGCTGGCCGGTCTCCAGGTTCGCACTGGTGACCTCGACCGGGAACTCGCTGCCGTCGGTCCGCCGCGCGATCATCCGGGTCGGCTTGGTGCGCCCGCGGGGGTCGATGTGGTCGGGACGCCGCATGGATCCCGGGATGAGCTTGCTGTCGAACTGCGGCAGCAGATCCAGCAGCCCTCGCCCCACCAGGGCAGTGCCCGGGGCCTCGAAGGCCTCCAGGGCGATGGTGTTCGCGTTGACGACGGTCCCGTTGGCGTTGACCAGCACCAAGGCGTCGGGAAGCGCGTCCAGTATGGCTGCGAGGCGAGCAGCGCCTCGGGATGGCCTGCTGCTCACGAGACGCTTCCTCCCTGTTACCGCGACGTGCCGACCGCTCGGGCCATCTTGCCAATCTGCCCGCAGCGTGTCACGCGAGGGAGTCTAAGGGCTGGGGTTGCGCCCGCGACGCCGGATGGGACGGACATCGCATCAGGAAGTGACCGCAATGTGACGCCCGGTGCGCCCCGGACCCGCGCTGCCTGCACCGACGCGGCCGGAACCTTCGCGGGACCTTTACGTCCCCTGTGCCCCGACTCGCCGCCGCGCCTCCGGCAACAGGGGGACGAGCCGGTCCCAGCGGGCGATCGCGCATCCGTTCGTACGGTCGTACGTCGCGTCGACGGGGCGGCCGGCCCAGGTGCCGGTGACCCGGGCGGTGGCGGGTCCGCCGTACTGCATGGTGCAGACGGCGTCGCGCGGCACCGGGGCGAAGGGGTCCTCTCCCCACCGGGTGTTCCGCTCGACGGCCGCGCAGGCTCCGGCGGGGTCGGGATGGCTGCCGCCGCCGGGCCGGCAGCGCACCTCGTACGTCCCGTCCGCCCCGCCGCCCGCGCCGCGCACGGTGACGGTGAGACGGTCACCGTGCGCGGGCGGCTCCTGCGCGTGTGCCGTGGACAGCGGAGTGAGGGCGATGAGGGTGGCGGCGGCAGCGACGGTGAACTGAGACATGACCTGATCAACGCGCCACCGCGCGGGATGTTGCGCCACGCCGACGTGCCGACCGGAAGGGCTTTGCCCTGCGGGCTTCCTGCCTAGTACCGTGGGGACCGATTGGTGACACCCCACGCGGTTGTGTCATCATCGGCACGCACTGATTTGCTCGCGCTCACGCGCGGGGGGCCTGTGCATGGAGGCGTCGCCTAGTCCGGTCTATGGCGCCGCACTGCTAATGCGGTTTGGGTCTTAAAGCCCATCGAGGGTTCAAATCCCTCCGCCTCCGCCCTCATGACGAAGCCCCGGTCCCAGTGGCCGGGGCTTCGTCATGTCCCCTCCGAAACCGCGTTTGCGCAGGTCACAAGGGGTGGGCCAAACGGATTTCACATGGCGGCGGCAGTCATGTAATGTTCTTCCTGTCGCCGCGAGCGGGCCGGAAGGGCCGGGAGCGGCGAGAAAACTGAAGAGACAGGCACTCGTAGCTTAACGGATAGAGCATCTGACTACGGATCAGAAGGTTGCAGGTTCGAATCCTGCCGAGTGCACAGCACATCAGAGGCCCTGTGGAGTGATCCACAGGGCCTCTGCTTTGTGCCACCCGGACGCGTGATCTCTGGGAGAAGTGGGGAAGGCTCTCCTCCCCTCCTCGGAGGATGACCCCTACGGCCGAGATATGGGTGGCGATCATTGCCGCCGCAGCTGCCCTGGGCGGTGCCTTCGTCGGCTTCCTCGGGGGAGGAGCTCGTGGACTTCCACAGGGGATGGAACGATCTCGTGATGTCGCTGAGGGAGTCCGGACGGGATAGAAGACTTCTTCGTGGAAGCTGCTGTGGCGGTTCGTCAGCCGCCGGATCCGCGATCCGGGCCAACCTGATCCGGTTCCGGGGTGAGTGGGCCCGGCTGTCCGTCCCCCATTGCTCAAAGATCGCTCAAGTCGCTTGTTCTGGAGTTGGCCTCCGGTGCAAGATCAACTTGTCGCAGCAGAACGCCGCCTCTGACCAGGGCGGCGGCTGCCTGATGTTCAAGTGGTATGAAGCAGGGGGAAATTGCATGACGGCTTTTCTGGATTCCCGTACCGGCGTTCCTGTTCGGCGTCGGGTGGCGGTGATAGCCGGTGTGGCGGCGGCCGCGGTCCTCTCCGCGACCGCCGGCGCGCACGCGGCCGAGCCGGTGGTGGTGAAGCCCGCCACCGTGGTTTCGGTCCAGTCGGCGTCCGCCGGTGACGAGGCCGCGTTCGCCGAGATCGAGAAGGCGCTGCAGCTCATCAGCGAGATTCCCGAAGAGGTACTCGCCCAGGGCGACGAGGCGGCGAAGCAGTGGCTGACGCAGCGGGTGGAGGGCGAACTCGCCAAGGCGTCCAAGGGCGGGCCGCAGCGCTCCTTCAGCGCCACGGGATGTGCCCGTGGAATTCTGCTGGCGATCGGTTCCAACATCTTCGCTGTCGCCAAGATCTACAAGATGAAGAAGGCCATCGACAAGCTCGGTGGGATATCCAAGGTGGTCAAGAAGATCCGCTCGAAGAAAAAGGCGGGGAAGACCTTCAAGAAGGGAATTGCGGAGGTGTTCGAGGAGGCCGGTGGCGGCCTCGGCGGAATGGCCGCGTCGATCCTGGGTGTCGACGGCGTCATCAAGCACTGCTGGTGAGCCGCGTCGAGAACCGGAGGCAAGGATGATGGACACCTTTGCGAGCGTGCTGCGCTCGGTTTGTCTCGTCGCCGGGGCCGCCCTGCTGGTCGCCTTTGTCGTCACGGCGGTGCGCCGCCGCAGCGCGGGTGCGAGTTTCGGTGAGCTCGTCGATCTGATGGAGCGCGACTGGTTCAGCGCCGGGAAGGTCTTCTTCGCGGTCCTGACCGGGCTCGTCGGGACCTGGGCCGCCGCGTACGTCGGCGGTACGCGCGGCGACCTGACGGAATCGGTTGCCGTCCTGTTCCCGCTGGGCATCGTCGCCGCGTTCGCGGTGTGCCGCTTCGCGGACGGGGCCGGTGGGCGGGCGCTGGGCGAGAAGGCGGCCGCCCTGGTGGTGGCGCCCATCGCGCTGGGCGCGATCATGACGGGCTGGTGACGACCCGGACGGCCTGAGATCCGTACGGGCCGTGAGTGGACCGGGCGTCGTGCCCGGCCGGTTGATCCCGGCCGGGCACGACGCCTGTCAGGCCGCGGACGGGGGGATGTTCTGGTTGGCGTGGAAGAGGTTGTGGGGGTCGTAGGTGCGTTTGACCGCGGTCAGACGGTCGTAGTGGTCGCGGTAGGTGGAACGGACGCGTTCGGGGCCCTCGGACTCGCCGAGGAAGTTGACGTACGAACCGCCCATGGAGAACGGGTGCAGGTCGGTCCAGTAGTCGACGCACCACTGCCGGATCGCGTCGGCGTTGGCCGGGTCGGGGTCGATTCCGGCGACGACGCCGGACCAGACGGCGTCCCGGTAGGCCCAGGCCGTTTCGCCGGGGGCGACGCGGTGGGCGGCCGCGTCCACGGGGTACAGGTGCATCGTCGACAGGGCGGTGGGCAGGGCCTGGCCGTACCGCTCGTGCACCGCGAGGGCCTCGTCGGGGATGCTGTCGAAGAAGTCGCCGCGCCAGTACCACTGCAGGCCCTTGGGGACGAGTTCGTCGAACATGGTCTGCAGGCCCGGGTAGGGCATGGGTGTGGTGAAGTGGAAGGCCGGCGGGGCCGGGTCGTTGACCACGGACAGCACGTCCTCCAGGTGCCCGTCCGCCAGGTCGCCGGTGTAGCACCAGACCACGGCGCACATCTTCCGGCCGTGGATCGGCTCCGGGAAGGGCGGCCCGGGCGGGACGGCCATGACCGCGAAGAACCCGTTGAGGTCGTCCGGTGCGGCGGGCAGGAACTCCCGGTACCACCGCAGCACTTCCGGCGTGCGGTCGACCGGCCACACGGTCACCGCGACCCCGACCGTGTCCACCGGGTGCAGCCGGAAGGTGAAGGAGGTGACGACGCCGAAGTTGCCGCCGCCGCCCCGCAGCGCCCACAGCAGGTCCGGGTGCTCCTTCTCGGAGACGCTGATCACGCTGCCGTCCGCCAGGACGACGTCCGCGCCGATCAGACTGTCCACCGTCAGCCCGTACTTGCGCGTCAGATGGCCGTGCCCGCCGCCCAGGGTGAGACCGCCGACGCCCGTGGTCGAGTTGATCCCTGAGGGGATGCCGAGTCCGAAGGCGTGGGCCTCGTGGTCCAGGTCGCCCAGCTGACTGCCGCCGCCCACCTGCACGGTCTCGGTCAACGGGTCGACCCGCACCCAGCGCATGGGGGACAGATCCAGCGTGAGTCCGTCGTCGACCAGGCACAGCCCCGGCCCGCTGTGCCCGCCCCCGCGTACGGCGAGATCGGCGCCCGTCTCCTGGGCGAAGGCGATGGTGGTCCGTACGTCCGCCGCTCCCGTGCACCGGGCGATGGCGGCGGGACGCCGGTCGATCATGGCGTTGTAGATGCTGCGGGCCTCGTCGTAGTCCGCGTCCTGCGGTGCGACGACACGTCCTCGCAGGGCGGTGCGCAGGCTGTCGAGAGCAGTTGTGTCCAGGCCGCTCATGAACGGACACCCCTCGGGAGAAGATTGCGGAACCCCCTCAGTTCAGTGTGACGCCGGTCACGTGGGCACGCGACATGGCGGTGTCAGCCCGGTCGGCGGGGGTTCTCGCGGCGGCTCAGCTGGTCACGGAGGTAGCTGGTCAGGGTGGTGGCCGCCGCGGTGAGGAAGACGAAGGCGTAGAGGATCTGCAGGACGGCCACCAGGCGGGCCGCCTGGCCGTGGGGCGTGATGTCGCCGTACCCGATGGTGGCCAGGGAGACGAGCGTGAAGTAGAGGGCGTCCAGGCGGGTGGCGATGCCGTCCATTTGGCCGGGGTGCTGCGCCAGGCCCTGGTAGGCGGTCGCGAAGACCAGGATGGACAGGCACATCAACGGCGGGATGACCATCCCTGGGCGCCCGCCCGGGACGGACAGCAGTACATGCACGACCTGCCGCAGCAGCAGGAGGGCGATCAGCCCCAGGGCCAGGCCGAAGAGGAGCCAGCTCAGCACCGGGCGCCGCGGGCCCAGCTGGTCCAGGGGCAGGAGGAAGTAGGCGGCGACCATCAACGTCACCCCGGCCACCTGCGCCACCCAGGGCCGGAGGGTACCCCAGCCCGTGGACGCGCGCTCTACGCGCGGGACTCGCGGCGCGGTGCACACAGGGCCCAGATGATGAAGCCGTCGACGACGATCAGGACGATCGACCACACCGGCGCGTAGGGGAGCCACACGAAGTTGGCGATCATGCTGAGTCCGGCCAGCGCGATGCCCACCACGCGGGCCCAGGTGGCACCGGTGAACAGGGCGAGGCCGGCGACGGCCACCAGTGCGCCGAGGATCAGATGCACCCAGCCCCAGCCGGTGAGGCTGAACTCGTACGTGAAGTTGGGGGTGGCGACGAAGACGTCGTCCTTGGCGATGGCGGCGATGCCCTGGAAGATCGCCATGATCCCGCCGAAGGTCATCAGGACCGCCGCCGCGGCCGTCCAGCTCGTGGCCCAGGGGCTCTCCGCCTCCCACCCGGACCGGTGGTGCGTACCGCTGACATTGCTCGCCATGTTGTCGGCCTTTCGGACGTCCCCGAGCAGTGCGATGCCTCATCCAGACTGGCACCCCTGATCGCATCCGGCACCTCGGCCCGGGCCCGCTGTCCGTCGGTGCGGCACTGCTCCTCCAGGTAGTCCGCCTCACCGGCGCCGGACAGCCCAGCAGGACGTCAGTCGGAGGCCGGGCCACGACCACCGGAACCCTGCCTACCCCTGTCAATCATCGATGTCAGTGGTGCCCTCTAGTCTCGGCAGTGATGGCACAGGCATGGAGCTGCTCGGGGTTGCGGTGGTCGGCGGACGGTCCCGTGCTGCTGTGGGACGGCGGCCGGCGTTCTGCGCTGACCTGGGGGAAACGGGTGGCCTTCGGGGTCGCGGAAGGGGGAGCGCGGACCTGCGTCGGGGCACGGGGACATGCCTGCCCGCTCGGTGCGCCGGTGCCGGGGCGGAGCACGGGGGCGCGCTGCGAGGAGTGCGCCCGGCTGGACCGGGCGCACTCGGTGGCCGCCGACACCCTCGCGGACGACCCGCGGCCCTACCGCGTCTACCTGGCGTGGTTCGGGCCCGGGATGGTCAAGGTCGGGATCACCGCGGCCGAGCGGGGACCGGCACGGCTGCTGGAACAGGGCGCGGTCTGTTTCACCTGGCTGGGCACCGGACCGCTGATGGCGGCGCGGCGCACCGAGGAACTGCTGCGCGCCGCGCTCCGGGTGCCCGACCGGATTCCCTACGCGGGCAAGCGGGCGGCGAGGGCGGCCCTCCCGGCAGGGAAAGAGGAACGGGCGGCGGAGATCGCCGGGTTGCACGCGCGGGCGGTCGCCCTGAGCGGGTGGCCGGAGTCGCTCGACCCGGCGCCGTACCGGCCGGCCGACCACATGGAGGTGTTCGGGCTGACGGGGGCATCGGTGGCCGTGGGGGAGGTCACCGAACTGGTCGCCGGGGGCGCCGTCAGCGGTGAACTGGTGGCCGCCGCCGGCCCTGATCTCCATCTGCTGACGGGCAAGGGGGTCGTGGTGCTGGACACCCGGCTGCTGGCGGGGTGGGGCCTCGTCCCGGCCGCGGGGCGGGAGTTCGCCGTGCCGGTCAGGGCGCTGAAGGAGACGGCGGCGGCCCAGGACGGGCTGTTCTGACCCGGACCCTGGACCGCGGGTGGGGTCACGGGTGATCGTGACGGCATGAGCGATCACCGCGACACCGGTGCCGAAGCGGACGACGTGCGGCGTTTCTGGGAAGGCCTCGGGCTGCCCGGGCTCGTCGACGTGCACACGCACTTCATGCCGGAGCGGGTGCTCCACAAGGTGTGGGCCTACTTCGACGCGCTCGGTCCGCTGACCGGCGGGGTCGAGTGGCCGATCACCTACCGGAAGGAGGAGGGCGAGCGGGCGGCGGTGCTGCGGGCGTTCGGTGTGCGGGCCTTCACCGCCATGCTGTACCCGCACAAGCCGGGCATGGCCCGCTGGCTGAACGACTGGGCGGCCGGCTTCGCCGCGCGCACACCCGACTGTCTGCACACCTCGACGCTGTTCCCCGAACCGGGCGTCGCGGACTACGTCCGCGCGGCCGTCGAGGCCGGGACACGCGTCTTCAAGGCGCACGTGCAGGTGGGTGCGTACGACCCGGCGGACGAGGCGCTCGACGCCGCCTGGGGACTGCTCGCGGAGGCGGGGGTTCCCGTGGTGATCCACTGCGGTTCCGGCCCCGCCCCCGGCAAGTACACCGGCCCCGAGCCGGTCGCCCGGGTGCTGGCCCGGCACCCCCGGCTGCGGCTGGTGGTCGCGCACCTCGGGATGCCGGAGTACGAGGACTTCCTGGACCTCGCCGAGCGCTACGGGCAGGTGCGGCTGGACACCACGATGGCGTTCACCGACTTCAGTGAACGGATGGCGCCGTTCCCCAGACGTGCCCTGCCCCGGCTGGCCGCCCTCGGCGACCGGATCCTGCTCGGCTCGGACTTTCCCAACATCCCCTATCCCTATGTCCACCAGTTGCACGCGCTGGAGCGGCTGGGGCTCGGGGAGGAGTGGCTGCGGAGGGTGTGCCACGACAACGCGGCGGTGCTCTTCGGCCTTCCGGGGCGGTGAGGGCGGGGCCGTGCCGCTGGGGCGCACGGCGTAGGTGGGGGCGGGTGGAGCGACGCAGCCCGGCGCTTGCGGGGTGCCGTCGCGCCCACCCGTGCCGCCATGGGGGTACCTCCCAGCCCTTCAGGCCACTGGGGGAGGCACGAAGGCCCGCTTGACGCGCCGTTGCCCGGGGTTTCTCAGGGAAAACACAGGTTGCCGAAAGAGTGCTCTCAGAGGCCGTCGACATCGTGTGCGGTATGACCACGACCTCGCCCCGAGGGCGCACCGAACTGCTGAGGCCGGACGGGAGCCCCGTCCGCGTGCTGGTGGTGGACGACGAGCAGTCGATCACCGAACTGCTCTCCATGGCCCTCCGGTACGAGGGCTGGCAGATCCGCAGCGCGGGGGACGGCCAGGGCGCGGTCCGGACCGCGCGCGAGTTCCGGCCCGACGCCGTCGTGCTGGACATGATGCTGCCGGACATGGACGGGCTGTCCGTCCTCGGGCGGCTGCGCCGCGAGCTGCCGGACGTGCCCGTCCTGTTCCTGACCGCCAAGGACGCCGTCGAGGACCGGATCGCCGGGCTGACGGCCGGCGGCGACGACTACGTGACCAAGCCGTTCAGCCTGGAGGAGGTCGTCGCACGGCTGCGCGGGCTGATCCGCCGTTCCGGGGCGGCCGACCGCCGCTCCGCGTCGATGCTGGTCGTCGGCGACCTCACCCTCGACGAGGACAGTCACGAGGTGACCCGGGGCGGGCACGGCATCCACCTCACCGCCACCGAGTTCGAGCTGCTGCGTTTCCTCATGCGCAATCCGCGGCGCGTGCTCAGCAAGGCCCAGATCCTCGACCGGGTCTGGTCGTACGACTTCGGCGGGCAGGCGAACGTCGTCGAGCTGTACATCTCGTATCTGCGCCGCAAGATCGACGCGGGCCGGGAGCCGATGATCCACACCCGGCGCGGCGCCGGCTATCTGATCAAGCCCGCGGTGTGACCGGACGGCGGCGACCGCGCCCGCGGACCCTGCGGACGCGGCTCGTCGTCGCCTCCGTGGCGCTGATCGCGGTGGTGTGCGCGGTGATCGGCACGGTGACCACGCTGGCGCTGCGGTCGCACCTGTACGAGCAGCTCGACGGTGAGCTCCGTGAGGTGGCGGCGCGCGCCTCGGGTGCCTTCGGGCCGCCGGGGCCCGGCGCGGACGGGGGCGGCGGGGAGCCCAGGCGGATCGATCTCCCCGAGTTCGTGGAGCACGGCCCGCAGCCGCCCGGCACCGTCGTGGCGAGGGTGCTCAGCGGCACCGTCACGGAGGCCGTGTACGGCAAGCAGTCCACGGACGACTTCTCGATGACCGCCGAGACACTGGACGCGGCCCAGACCGCCGCGCTCGGCTCGGTCGCCCGCGACGGTGCCGAACACACCGTCGACATCCCCGGCCTGGGAAGCCATCGCGCCGCCTACCGGGTGGGCCCCAACGGCGCCTTCTACGCGGCGCTGCCCACGACCGGGCCCGACGACACCGTCGGCACCCTGGTCCTCGTCGAGATCTGTGTCACCGCCGCCGGACTGATCGCCGCCTCCCTGGCCGGAGCCGTCATCGTGGGCGTCGCCACCCGTCCCCTCCGCAAGGTCGCCGCCACCGCCACCCGGGTCTCCGAACTCCCCCTGCACAGCGGCGAGGTCACCCTCGAGGAGCGCGTCCCGGAGTCCGAGTGCGATCCGCACACCGAGGTCGGCCGGGTCGGCGCCGCGCTCAACCGGCTGCTCGACCACATCCACGGTGCCCTGCGCGCACGCCAGGAGAGCGAGACCCGGGTACGGCAGTTCGTCGCGGACGCCGGCCATGAGCTGCGCACGCCGCTCGCCTCCATCCGGGGTTACGCCGAACTCACCCGGCGCGGACGGGAGGAGATCGGCCCCGACACCCGGCACGCCCTCGGGCGGATCGAGTCCGAGGCGGGCCGGATGACGCTGCTCGTGGAGGACCTGCTGCTGCTCGCCCGGCTGGACGCGGGGCGGCCCCTGCAGTTCGCGGAGCCCGACCTCGTACCGCTCGTCGTGGACACCGTCAGCGACGCCCGTGCCGCCGGCCAGGACCACATCTGGCGGCTCGAACTGCCCGACGAGCCCGCCCGGGTGACCGGTGACGCCGCCCGCCTCCAGCAGGTCCTCGTCAACCTGCTCGGCAACGCCCGCAGCCACACCCCGCCCGGCACCACCGTCACCGCACGGGTGCGCCGGAGCGGCCCCTGGCTCTGCGTGGACGTCGCGGACGACGGCCCCGGCGTCCCGCCCGCCCTGCTGCCGCACGTCTTCGAGCGGTTCGCGCGCGGCGACGCGGCCCGCACCCGGGCCACCGGTTCGACGGGACTCGGCCTGGCCATCGTGCAGGCCGTCGCGACCGCGCACGGCGGTGCCGTGACCGTCGACAGCGTGCCCGGACGGACCGTCTTCACCCTCCATCTGCCCGCCGCGCAGGGCCGGTTGACGCCGCCACCGCACTCACAGCCCCGGCACAGCCTCACCACACGGGCACGACAGGACGCTTGATCAGAGTCGGTTCCCATGCGAACCGATTCCTCTCCCGGCACCCTGCCGGCGCGGGAGCACCTCCCGGCCGCCTCGGCCGGCACGCCGGTCCTGGACGTAGTGATCCCCGTACACAACGAGGAGCAGGACCTCCAGCCGTGCGTCCGCCGGCTGCACGAGCACCTCACCCGCACCTTCCCCTACACCTTCCGCATCACGATCGCCGACAACGCGTCCACCGACCGCACCCCGCACGTGGCCGGGCGGCTGGCGGAGTGCCTCGCGGAGGTCCGCTCCGTCCGCCTCGAGCAGAAGGGACGCGGCCGGGCGCTGCGGACCGCCTGGTCGCACTCGGACGCCCCCGTCCTCGCCTACATGGACGTCGACCTGTCCACCGACCTCAACGCCCTGCTGCCGCTGGTCGCCCCGCTGATCTCCGGCCACTCGGACCTGGCCGTCGGCTCCCGGCTGAGCCGCAGCGCACGGGTCGTGCGGGGCGCCAAGCGGGAGCTCATCAGCCGCTCCTACAACCTGATCCTGCGGGGCTCGCTCCAGGCACGGTTCTCCGACGCGCAGTGCGGGTTCAAGGCGATCCGCCGTGACGTGGCCCGGGTGCTGCTGCCGCTGGTGGAGGACAGCGGCTGGTTCTTCGACACCGAGCTGCTGGTCCTCGCCGAGCGGGCGGGGCTGCGGATCCACGAGGTGCCGGTCGACTGGGTCGACGACCCCCGTTCCACGGTGCACATCGTGCGGACGGCGGCCGAGGACCTCAAGGGCGTCTGGCGGGTCGGCAGGGCGTTGGCCACCGGCTCGCTGCCGCTGGACCGGCTCGCCCGCCCCTTCGGCGACGATCCGCGTGACCGGGACATCCAGGACGTACCGCAGGGGCTGGCCCGCCAACTGGTCGGCTTCTGTGCCGTCGGCGTTCTGTCCACCCTGTTCTATCTGCTGCTGTACAGCGGCTTCCGGGCCTTCATCGGCTCCCAGACCGCCAACGGGCTCGCCCTGCTGGTCTCGGCGGTCGCCAACACCGCCGCCAACCGCCGGCTCACGTTCGGCGTGCGCGGGCGCGCCGGGGCCGTACGACATCAGGCGCAGGGACTGGCCGTCTTCGGCATCGGCCTGGTGCTGACCAGCGGCTCGCTCCTCGCACTCGACACGGCGAGCGGCGAGCCCGCTCACTCCGCCGAACTCGCCGTGCTCGTCGCCGCGAACCTCGCGGCCACCGTGCTGCGGTTCCTGCTCTTCCGGGCGTGGGTGTTCCCGGACGGAACCCCGTCCCGCCCCGCCCCCGCCGACCACGACCCGAGGAACGTGTGATGACCGCGCGGCACGACCGGACGGACACCCCGGCGGACCCCCGCTGGGCGCGCCCCGCCCTCCTCGCCCTGCTCCTGGCGACCGGACTGCTCCACCTCTACGACCTCAGCGCCTCCGGATACGCCAACTCCTTCTACTCGGCGGCCGTCCAGGCGGGCAGCCAGTCCTGGAAGGCCTTCTTCTTCGGCTCGCTGGACGCGGCGAACGCCATCACCGTGGACAAGCCCCCGGCCGCGCTGTGGCCGATGGAGCTGTCGGTGCGGATCTTCGGCCTGAACTCCTGGGCGATCCTCGTGCCCGAGGCGCTCATGGGTGTCGGCACGGTCGCCGTCGTGTACGCGGCCGTACGCCGCCGCTCCGGCGCGGCGGCCGGGCTGATCGCGGGCGCCGTGCTCGCGCTCACCCCGGTCGCGGCGCTGATGTTCCGGTTCAACAACCCGGACGCGCTGCTGGCGCTGCTGATGTCCGTCGCCTGCCACCTGGTCCTCCGGGCCCTCGAGGACGGCCGTACGAAGTGGCTGGTGTGGGCCGGTGTGGCGATCGGCTTCGCGTTCCTCGCCAAGACCCTGCAGGCCTTTCTGATCCTGCCGGTCCTCGCGGCCGTCCACGGCGTCTGCGCCCCGGTGCCGTTGAGGAAGCGGCTGGTGCAGCTCGCGTGGGCGACGGCCGCGCTGGTCGTCTCGGGCGGCTGGTGGGTCGCGGTCGTCGAGCTGTGGCCCGCGTCCTCGCGCCCGTACATCGGCGGCTCGCAGAGCAACAGCTTCCTGGAGCTGACCTTCGGTTACAACGGCCTCGGCCGGCTCAACGGCGAGGAGACGGGCAGCGTCGGCGGGGGCGGCGGAGCGGGCGGCGGCGGACGGTGGGGGGAGACCGGCTGGGACCGGATGTTCAACGCCGAGGTCGGCGGCCAGATCTCCTGGCTGCTGCCCGCCGCGCTGATCCTGCTGGCCGGAGGGCTGTTCCTCACCCGCAGTGCGGCGCGGACCGACCTCGCCCGGGCGTCCTTCCTGGTGTGGGGCGGTTCGCTGTTGATGACCATGGCCGTGTTCAGCTACATGGCCGGCATCTTCCACGAGTACTACACGGTGGCGCTGGCCCCCTACCTCGCGGCCGTGGTCGGCATGGGTGCGGTGGCCCTGTGGGGGAAGCGGCAGGAGCTCTGGGCGTCGCTCACCCTCGCGGCGGCCGTTACGGCGACAGCCGCGTGGGGGTACGTCCTGCTCGACCGCACGCCCGGCCACCTGCCCTGGCTGAAGTGGCCGGTGGCGGCCGGCGGGCTGGTGGCCGCGCTCGGTCTGGTCCTCGCGGTCCGGGCGGGGCACCGGGTGGCGCTCGGGGCGGCGGGGCTCGGCCTGGTCGCGGCGCTGGCCGGTCCGACGTCGTACACGCTGAGCACCGTGCAGGAGGGGCACTTCGGTTCCGTTGTCACGGCGGGTCCGGCGGTGGCGGGCACGGGGGGCGGGGGCCGGCCCGGAGAGGGCGGGTTCCCCGGCGGAGGCCAGAGCCGGCAGGGACGGACCCCGCCCGGCGACGGCGCGGGCGGCTTCCCCGGTGGCGGTCCGGGGGGCCGGGACGGACAGGCGGCCCCCGGCCGGGCCGTACGGCCTCCGGGCGGCACCCGCCCGGACGCCCCGGCCGAAGCCGGAGGCATGGGCGGCCTGCTCGGCGGCGCGGACGTCGGCTCCGAGGCGAAGGAACTGCTGGCGGCGGACGCCGGTGACCACACCTGGGCGGCAGCGGCCGTGGGAGCCCAGAACGCCGCGAGTTATCAGCTCGCCACCGGTGAGCCGGTGATGGCGATCGGCGGCTTCAACGGCACCGACCCGTCCCCGACGCTCGACCGGTTCAAGGAGTACGTGGCGGAGGGGCGGATCCACTACTTCGTCGCCGGCGGGGGCATGGTTGGCGGCATGGGAGGGGGCCGGGACTCCGGCACCTCCGCACAGATCGCGTCCTGGGTGGAGCAGAACTTCGAGGAGGTGACGGCCGGTTCGGCGACCTTCTACGACCTCACGCGGAAGAAGACCGACGGCTGACGGGCACCCGTCGGGCGCACGCGGTGACGAGCTCCGTGCCCCGCGAGAAGGCGGGCGTCGGCGCCGCCATCAACGGCACCCTCGCCGAGTCCGGCAACGGGCTCGGGTTCGCCGTCCTGGGCGCGGTGCTCAACGCGCGGTTCGCGGCACCGGTACCGGTGGCGGCGGGCTCGCTCCCGGCGGCGCCGGCGGCGGCGGGCTCGGACGGCGAGCGGGCACGGATCACCGGCGCGTTCTCCGCGGGACCGGAGACGAGTCCGCTGGTGGGGCCGGTGGCCGTGCTGCTGGCGGCCTGATCGCTGCGGCGTTGCTGCGCCGGGCGGACCGGGCAGACTCGGGGAGAAGGCCTGAGAGCCGGATCCCGCACACCCGGGCACGGGTGCCCGGCAGGAACCGGTGTCGGCACGTCGAGGAAGGTGCGCCATGGTGAGGGCAGCCCAGCGGTCCGGCGGTGCGCCGCGGACCAGTGTCTGGCTGGAGGGCAGGACCCGCGGGGGCGGCCGCGGCGGCGGGCAGCCGTCGGGACTGGACCGGGAGAGGATCACCGAGGTCACCGTACGGCTGCTGGACGCCGAGGGCCCGGCCAAGTTCTCCATGCGCCGCCTCGCCGCCGAGCTGGACGTGACGGCGATGTCCGTCTACTGGTACGTCGACACCAAGGACGACCTCCTCGAACTCGCCTTGGACCGCACCTTCGGCGAACTCACGCTGCCCGATCCCGCCGCCGACGAGGACTGGCGCGACCAGTTGCGCGCCCTCGCCCGCGAGTACCGCGCGCTGCTGGTGCGCCACCCCTGGCTGTCGCCGCTGGCCGGCCGGTTCCTCAACATCGGGCCCAACGCGCTGGCCTTCTCCCGAGTGATCCAGCAGGTCATCCGCAAGACGGGACTGCCCGCGCACGGGGTGACCGGGGCCATCTCAGCCGTCTTCCAGTTCGTGTACGGCTACGGCACCATCGAGGGCCACTTCCACGCCCGTGTCGCCGCCACCGGCATGACCGCCGACGAGTACCACCGGCACGCCATGAGCGAGGTGACGCAGGCGCCGGACGCCTCCGAGGTCATCGAGGAGTCGGCGAGGATCATGGAGGCCCGCGGCGGCGACACCGTCGAGGAGATGCTGGAACGGGACTTCGTCTTCGCCCTGGACCTGCTGATCGCGGGCATCGAGGCGATGGTGGCCCGCGGCGGGGACTGATCCGGGGCGCTCCCCCCGCCTACTCCCCCTCGGCCAGCCGGGCCGGGAACCCGCCGGTCGCCACCGGGCCCCAGCGCTCCGGAGTGATCCGGATGATCGACTTGCCCTGCTTGACCATCGCCGCCCGGTACTCGTCCCAGTCGGGATGCTCGCCCGCGATGTTCCGGTAGTACTCCACCAGCGGCTCCACGGACTCGGGCGCGTCGACGACCTCCGCGGTGCCGTCGATCTGCACCCAGGGCCCGTTCCATTCGTCGCTGAGGACGATCAGGCTCACCCGGGAGTCCCGCTTGGCGTTGCGGGTCTTGGCGCGTTCGGGATAGGTGGAGACCACGATCCGGCCCGAGTCGTCGACCCCGCAGGTCAGCGGAGAGCCCTGAGGGCCGCCGTCGGCCCGCCGGGTCAGCAGGACCGCCCGGTGCCGGGGCCGCACGAAGTCCAGCAACTCGTCGAGGGAGACACGGGTGTTCGTCGCGATGTTCGGTGCCATGGCGTCAGCCTAGGCCGCCTTCGCCGGGGCGGGGCGGACCCGGGCCGCTTCCTCACCCGTCCACCTCTCGCACCACGTCGGAGCGCGTCCGTGGAAGCGGTTAAAGTTCTGTACGTCCTGTGCTCGCAGTCAGGAATGTGCTGCGGAGCTCTCCTGCGCACGGCCGTTCGGCCGTGCATGCCGAAGAGGTTCGTGGTGGCTGCATCCCGGTTTTCTGATTTGCCCCGTTTCCCTGCCGGTGGGGAACTGGCGGAAGCGCTGACGGCCGCGGCCTGCCGACTGCACGAGACGTCGACCCCGGACAGCACCCTGGACACGGCAGTCCGGCTCGCGGTGGACCTGGTGCCCGGCGCCGACCACGCCGCCATCTCGGTGATAGAGCGCGACAACCGGCGCACCACGCTCGCCTGGACCGACGAGGTGGTCCGCGCCGCCGAGAACGGCGACCCCCCGGCCGGGCAGCAGCCGTACTGGCACCGTCTGTGGACCGCCCCGGTGGCCGAGGTCGAGGACAGCGAGGGCGACGGGGGCGAGGACGTGCTGTCCGGGCTGGGCCTGCGTTCCGTACTGTCCCTGCGGCTGCGGGAGGACCGCCGCCGGCTCACCGTGCTCAGCGCGTACGCCCGCAAGCCGCGCGCCTTCGACGAGGCGGCGCTGCGGGTCGGCCGGCTGCTCGGCGCGCACGTCGGCATCGCCCTCGACTCCGCCACCGTGCGCGAGCAGCTCACCGAGGCGATGCGCACCCGGGACATGATCGGCCAGGCCACCGGCATCCTCATGGAGCGCATGGACATCGACGCGGCCGGCGCCTTCGACAGCCTGGTACGGGCCTCGCAGCGGGAGAACGTGAAGCTGCGTGACCTCGCCCGCCGTATCGTCGACGCCCACAACAAGCCCTGAGGCGGGCCCTGACGGGTCCTCACGCGGCCGGGAGCGACTCCCCGCGCACCGCCTTGATGTCGAGCTCCACCTTCAGGGTCGTGCCGATCGCGGCGATACCGGCCCGCACCACCTGGTGGTAGTTCATCGCGAAGTCCTCGCGTCGCACTTCGGCCGTGGCGCGGAAGGCCCGCCCGGGTGCCGCCCCAGGGGTCCGCGCCGGTGCCGAGGCAGGCCAGGCCGAGGCCCACGGGGCGGACCACACCGCGCAGGGACAGCTCGCCGTGGACCGTCCAGCGGCCGGGGCCCGCCTCGGTCAGCCCGGTGGAGCGGTAGGTGATCCCCGGGTGCCGGCCGGCGTCCAGGAAGTCCGGGGACCGCAGATGGGTGTCCCGCATCCCGTTGCCGGTGTCGACGGACGCCGCCCGGATCACCGCCTCCACCCGCGAGGCGGTGACGTCGTCCGGCGCGACCTCCACCGTGGCCGCGAACCCGGTGAACCGGCCCCGCACGCTGGAGATGCCCAGGTGCTGGGCGACGGCGGCCACGCTCGAGTGCGCCGGGTCCACGGCCCACGGCCCGGGCGGCGGCAGTCCGGCGCCGCCCTTGCCGGGCGCGTACCCGACGGCGGTGACGACGACCGTGTACGCCCCCGGCGCCGGGTCGGTGGCGTCGCGTACGGCGCCCTCGGGGTCCGCCTCGGCGCGCAGCACCTGGGTACCGGCCCCGTCGGTCAGTGGCATCCCGTTGCGCCCTGAAGAGGCCGGCCCGCGGCGGGGCGCGTCTTTGCTGCAGAACGCGCTCGCCCGCCACGGGCCGGGGTTTTCCGTTACTCGCCGGGGTGGGCGAGCGCGATGTCGTGGTCGTCGGCTCCGCCGCCGGTGACCGTCAGCGTGGTGGCCACCGGCGGGTAGCCCGTGGCGATCACGGTGTACTCGCCGCCGTCCAGATCGGCGAAGGCGTACGCCCCGTCCGCACCGGTCGTCGCCGTGCCGGCCACGTTGCCCGCCGTGTCGACCAGGGTGACCCGGGCATCGGCCAGCGGGCCGTGCGGGCCGCGGACCACGCCCTGGACGCGGGCGCCGGTCTCCAGGTCGACCTCGACCCGGGTCACGCCGGTGCCGCCCACCTCGACGGGCAGGGCGCGCGGACGGTACCCGGCGGCGTTCACCGCGACGGTCACCGCGCCCGGCACCAGCTCGGTGAACGAGAACTCGCCCTGCTCACCGGTGCTGCCGGTGGCCAGCAGATCCCCGCGCACATCGGTGACGATCACCATGGCGTCCGGCACGGGCGCCCCGGTTCCGGCCGTGCGCACCAGACCGGTCAGACCGCCGGTGCCGCTGAGCAGGACGTCGTAGGCGACCGGTGCGTCCACCACGACCGTGGACGCCTGAGGCTGGTGGCCGTCGGCGGCCGCGATCAGGACGTACGAGCCGGTCCCGGGCGCGTCCACCGCGTAGGAGCCGTCGGCCTGCGCCACCGAGCGCGACAGCTGACGCCCGCTCAGCGAGATCAGCGTGACGGCCGCCCGAGGCACCGGCGCGCTGTCCGCGCCGCGCACGACCCCGCGCACCGGGATCCCTCCGCCGCCGGCGGACACGGCCGCGGCGTCACTCAGGGCGCTCCCGCTCATGGCGCTCCCGTCCGGGGCGCTCTCGTCCGGGGCGCTCCCGCTCTCGCCGGAGGGTGCCGGGGCCTTCTCCTCCGCCGCCTGGGCGAGCGCGCCCGTGGTCCGCAGCGGGACCTCCTTGATGAACAGGGTCACCAGGAACGCGAGCAGGGCGACCGGGGCGACGTACAGGAAGATGTCGGCGATGCCGTGCCCGTAGGCGCTCTCCAGCCAGGTGCGGATGGACGGAGGCAGCAGGTCCATGTCGGGGATCGCGCCGCTGCCGGAGGCCTTGGCGGCCGCCGCCCGCTCCTGCGGGTCGAGCTGCCCGATGGTGTCCTGGGCGTAGCCGCTGATGCGGCTCGACATGACCGAGCCGAGCACCGAGACGCCCACCGCACCGCCGAGGGACCGGAAGAAGGTCACCACGGAGGAGGCGGCGCCCAGGTCGCCGGGGGCCACCTGGTTCTGTGTGCACAGCACCAGGTTCTGCATCATCATGCCGACGCCGAGCCCCAGCAGCGCCATGAAGACGCCGATGTGCCAGTAGGGGGTGTCGTGCCGAATGGTGCCGAGCAGGCCGAGGCCCGCCGTCAGCAGCACGCCGCCGGCCAGCAGCCAGCGCTTCCACCGGCCGGTCCGCGTGATGATGATGCCGGAGACCGTGGACGACACGAACAGGCCGCCGATCATCGGGATCGTCATGACGCCCGACATCGTCGGGGACTTGTCCCGGGCCAGCTGGAAGTACTGGCTGAAGTAGACGGTGCCGGCGAACATCGCGATACCGACGAACAGCGAGGCCAGCGAGGCCAGCGTGATGGTGCGGTTGCGGAACAGGCGCAGCGGGACGATCGGCTCGGCGGCCCTGCTCTCGACGAACAGGAAGATCAGGGTGAGCACGATCGAGCCGCCGACCATCGCGCCGGTCTGCCAGGACATCCACGCGTACTTGTCGTCCGCGAAGGTGACCCAGACGAGCAGCAGGCAGACCGCGGCGGTGACGAAGAAGGCGCCCGCCCAGTCGACCTTGACCTGGCGCTTGAGCACCGGGAGGTTCAGCGTCTTCTGCAGCACGATCAGCGCGATCAGCGCGAAGGGCACGCCGACGTAGAGGCACCAGCGCCAGCCGAGCCAGCTGGTGTCGGTGATGACCCCGCCGAGCAGCGGGCCGCCGACGGTCGCGACGGCGAAGGTGGCGCCGAGGTAGCCGGAGTAGCGTCCGCGCTCACGCGGGGAGATCATCGCGGCCATGATGATCTGGGCCAGGGCGGACAGACCGCCGGCGCCCAGGCCCTGGATGGCACGCGCGCTGATGAGCATCGCCGGGTTCTGCGCCAGGCCGGCCACGACGGAGCCCAGCACGAAGACGCAGAGGGCTATCTGGACCAGGACCTTCTTGCTGAACAGGTCGGCGAGCTTGCCCCACAGGGGAGTGGAAGCGGTCATCGTCAGCAGCGAGGCGGTGACGACCCAGGTGTAGGCGCTCTGGCCGCCGCCGAGGTCGCCCACGATCTCGGGCAGGGCGTTGGTGACGATGGTCGACGACAGGATGGCGGCGAACATGCCGAGCAGCAGCCCGGACAGCGCCTCCATGATCTGCCGGTGGGTCATCGGAGCGTCTCCCGAGGAGCCTCCCCCGTGCTTGGCATGAGCCCGCACACCGGTTGGTGTGGTCGTTGCCATGGGCGTCCTTCTCTTATGTGCTTGCGGGTGTACGGAGGGTCTCTGCGCGTGCGGGAGGCGCCGGCCGGGTTGTGGTGCGGCCCTCGCCGAAGCTGTCCCTGAGCCGGGCCATCAGCTGGGTGAGGCGTTCGACCTCTTCGTCGGTCCAGTCGCCCAAGCGCTCGGCGAGCAGCTCGGTGGTCCGCCGGAAGAGCTCGTCGAGCCGGTCCTGGCCGGCGGGGGTGAGCCGCAGGATGCGGGACCGTTTGTCGGCCGGGTCGGGGGAGCGCTCGATCCAGCCGCGCTCGGCCAGATGGGCGACGTGGCGGCTGGTGACGGACATGTCCACGGAGAGCAGCTCGGCGAGTCTGCTCATGCGCATGGCGCCGTGGCGGCCCAGGAGCGTCAGCACGGACGCGGAGCCGCCGTGGCAGTCGGCCGGCATGAGCCGGTTCATCTCGCGCTTGACGGCGCCGAAGGCGCTGAACTGCCGGACCAGCTCCTCGTACTGCGCCGACGCGGCCATGGCACCTCCCATTTCGTTGCTTGAAGCAACCGTAGAGATTGATGGTTGCCGCAGGCAAATAAAAATCCCCGGGAGGGCTCAAAAACTTGGCAAAGGCAAGTAATCGCTCCAGTAAACGCCCAGGTGGGGCGGGTCGCGTCGGTCCCGGCCACGTACGGCCGCCGTCGCCCGCGCGCCCCTCCCCCCCGCCCCGCTTGGGCCGCCCGTCGGGGATTCGCTAGGGTCTCGTGCCATGGCTGACACCCAGGGCCCGCAGGGCCAGCACGACCCCGCCGGCAGCACCCAGATGTTCCGCGCGTTCGTCGACGAGGCACCCCAGGGCCGGCAGGTCGCGTCCGCGGGCGGCGGGCCCCGGATCGGACTGATCGTCGGCATCGTCGTGGCCGTGGCGGTCGTGGCCGCGGTGGCCTGGCTCGCGCTGAAGTAACCGGCGCCCGCGCAATACGGCGGCCGCCGTCGCGCCCCTGCGGGCGCCCCGGCGGCCACGAATCCGCATCCGCGGTAAGGGAATACGCGTACGGGGCGTCCTGTCGGCGCCCCGTGCCGCGTGGTGCCTCAGTCGGAGATGAGGCCCTCCCTCAGTTGGGCGAGCGTCCGTGTGAGCAGCCGCGAGACGTGCATCTGGGAGATGCCGACCTCCTCGCCGATCTGTGACTGGGTCATGTTGGCGAAGAAGCGCAGCATGATGATCCGCCGCTCACGCGCCGGCAGTTTGGCGAGCAGGGGCTTGAGCGACTCCCGGTACTCCACGCCTTCCAGTGCCGTGTCCTCGTAGCCGAGGCGGTCTGCGAGGGAGCCCTCGCCACCGTCGTCCTCGGGGGTGGGGGAGTCCAGTGAGGAGGCCGTGTACGCGTTGCCGACCGCGAGCCCGTCGACGACGTCCTCCTCCGACACGCCCAGCACAGCGGCGAGTTCGGGAACCGTGGGGGAGCGGTCCAGCTTCTGGGACAGCTCGTCGCCGGCCTTCGTCAGCGCCAGGCGCAGCTCCTGCAGCCGGCGCGGCACCCGCACCGACCACGACGTGTCGCGGAAGAACCGCTTGATCTCGCCGACCACCGTCGGCATCGCGAACGTCGGGAACTCCACGCCGCGTTCGCAGTCGAAGCGGTCGATCGCCTTGATCAGGCCGATGGTGCCGACCTGGACGATGTCCTCCATCGGCTCGTTGCGCGAGCGGAACCGGGCCGCCGCGTAGCGCACCAGCGGGAGGTTGAGCTCGATCAGCGTGTCCCGGACGTAGGCACGCTCGGGGCTGTCCTCGTCGAGTACGGCGAGCCGCAGGAACAGGGAGCGGGACAGGGTGCGGGTGTCGAGGGCCGCCGTCTCCGGAACCTCCGTGGTGTCCGGGAGTTCCGGGACCGGTGTGGCCGGGCCTTCATCGATGGGGCCGAGTGCGTCGAGAGCATGGGGAGCTGTCTCGCTCTCCGCGAGCGTGAGCACCTTCGAGCTGCCCTGTTCTGCGGACATGCCACCCCCTTTGGGTCGCGGGACGGTCGCGGCGAACGCTCCCGATCCGAGGAACGCAGCCTTCACCTGAATACCGGCGCCGGAGCTCCGGCAAACGCGCTTCCCGCAGAATGTCACATGTCGGCAACGCGCTGTAGTGACATGTCGACATCCGAGATACGAATCAGCCCTGGAAACAAGGGGTCTGACGGGCTTTCGGACCAGAAGTGCACAGAACGGCACTCGTGAGCGATTCGCTCGTTCCGGTTACGCGTCGATCCTGTTTGCGGACCGCAGCCGCTGGAAGCTACGCGCCAGTAGGCGGGACACGTGCATCTGCGACACACCGAGTTCCGCGCTGATCTGCGACTGGGTCAGATTGCTGTAGTAACGCAGCAGCAGGATGCGCTGCTCCCGCTCGGGGAGCTGGACGAGCAGATGCCGGACCAGATCGCGGTGCTCGACGCCGTCCAGGGCGGGGTCCTCGTAGCCGAGCCGGTCCAGCAGTCCCGGCATCCCGTCGCCCTCCTGCGCGGCCTCCAGCGAGGTGGCGTGGTACGAGCGCCCCGCCTCGATGCAGGAGAGCACCTCCTCCTCGCTGATGCGCAGCCGCTCGGCGATCTCGGCGGTCGACGGGGAGCGCCCGAAGGCGGTGGTGAGGTCCTCCGTCGCGCTGTTGACCTGGACCCACAGCTCGTGCAGGCGGCGCGGTACGTGGACGGTGCGGACGTTGTCGCGGAAGTACCGCTTGATCTCGCCGACCACCGTCGGCATCGCGAACGTCGGGAACTGCACGCCCCGCTCCGGGTCGAAGCGGTCGATGGCGTTGATGAGCCCGATGGTGCCGACCTGGACGACGTCCTCCATCGGCTCGTTGCGGGAGCGGAACCGGGCGGCCGCGTAGCGCACGAGCGGGAGGTTCGCCTCGATGAGCGCCGCGCGCACGCGGGTGTGCTCCGGCGTGCCCGGCTCCAGATCCTTGAGCTGGCCGAAGAGCACCTGGGTCAGCGCGCGGGTGTCGGCGCCGCGTCGCTTGGCGGGGGTCTGGACCGTGTCGGGGGACACCTCGTCCTGGGGCGGCGCAGTACTGGCCGACACGGTCAACGCCACCTCTTCATCGCTCACATCGTCCGTCAACTCATCCGTCAAAAGCGGTCATAGCATCACAAGACTGACTCACTGTGTGCAAGCACCGCATATTCCGTGTTGAGGGAGGCCGAGGGGGGACATGTGCCCGCGGACGCACCGGAGCCCCCTGCCGTCACCACAGGGGGCCCTCGGGAGACGTCCGCGGATGCGACCGGGCGGAGTCTCAGAACTCGTAGTCGGCGATCACCCAGGTGGCGAACTCGCGCCACAGTCCGACACCCGCCTGGTGCTCCGGGTGCTCCACGTACCGGCGCAGCGCGTCCGCGTCGTCGAACGCCGAGTTGATGGCGAAGTCGTAGGCGATGGGACGGTCGCTGATGTTCCAGGCGCACTCCCAGAAGCGGATCTCCGGGATCTTGCCGTCGAGCGAACGGAAGGCCTCCACGCCCTCCACGACCCTCGGATCGTCACGCCCGACGCCCTCGTTCAGCCGGAAGAGCACCAGATGGCGGATCATCACTTACCTCCGTTGGCGAGCCAGGTCATGAAGTCGCCGATGGCCTTCGCGGCGTCCGAGATGCCCTCGAACCCGACCGTGACGTAGTCGCCGGCCTTCTCCGGGTCCGTGATGATCAGATACAGCACGAAGACCACGAGGACGTAGACGGCGGCCTTCTTCGCGTTCACCGCCATCGCGGCCCTCCCCTGTCTCAGATGTGCGCTGTCGTCACACGCGTGGAGCGGGCCCATGATCGCACGAAGGGCCCCGTCCGACGACGAGGCCCTTCACCAGCGGTAGCGGAGGGATTTGAACCCTCGGTGACTTGCGCCACACTCGCTTTCGAGGCGAGCTCCTTCGGCCGCTCGGACACGCTACCGAGGGAGACCTTACAGCAAGGTGGCGCGTGGTTTGAAATCGGTATTCAGCGCTCGCGGAAGAAGTCCGTGAGCTGCCGGGAGCACGCGTCGGCGAGCACTCCCCCGATCACTTCGGGCCGGTGGTTGAGCCGCCGGTCGCGGACGAGGTCCCACAGGGAGCCGACCGCGCCCGCCTTCTCGTCCCGGGCGCCGTAGACGAGCCGGGCCGCCCTGGACTGCTGGATCGCGCCCGCGCACATCGTGCAGGGCTCCAGCGTCACCACCAGGGTGCAGCCGGTCAGCCGCCACTCCCCGAGCCGTGCGGCGGCCCGTCGCACGGCGAGGACCTCCGCGTGGGCCGTGGGGTCGCCGACGGCCTCGCGTTCGTTGTGGGCGGCGGCCAGCACGGTGCTGCCGTCCGGGGCCAGCACGACGGCGCCGACGGGGACGTCACCGCCCCGGACGGCCCGTGCGGCCTCGTCCAGGGCGAGTCGCATCGCCGCCCGCCAGCGGTCGCGTACCGGATCCGGCGGTCCGGACACGGTGGTGGTGGTCGGCACGGTCAGCGGACGGTCTCCAGGACCTCCGAGGCGCCCAGGGCGTCGGCGATCTCGTTGACGGCGTCCCCGGTCATCGAACGCAACTCCTTCTCGCTCACGCCCAGGTCCTCCAGGACCTGGGCGTCACCGACCGGTCCGTGCGGCACGGCGTCGGCGGAACCGGGCGTCGCGGCGCCGTCCTCGGCGTCCTCGTCGTCCGGCTCCCCGTCCTCCGTGCCGTCGAGGTCGAGGGCGTCCAGGTCGGTGCCGTCGTCCCCGGGCTCCCGGCCGAGCAGCTCGTCGGTGAGCAGGATCTCGCCGTAGCTGCTGCGGGCGGCCGCGGCGGCGTCGGACACGTAGACCCGGGGGTCCTCCTCGCCGTCCACGCGGACGACGCCGAACCAGCCCTCCTCCTGCTCGATCAGCACGAGCACCGTGTCCTCGTCGGGAGAGGCTTCCCGGGCCAGGTCGGCCAGATCCGACAGGGTTTCCACATCGTCGAGCTCCGTGTCGCTCGCTTCCCACCCGTCTTCGGTGCGCGCGAGCAGTGCGGCGAAGTACACCGTGACTCTCCCACTGGTCATAGGCGTGCCGGTTGGGAATCCCCCCGGCGGAGGTGTGCGGGCGAGGTCGGTGCGCCGAGCCCCGCCCACTCGGAATCGTGGCAGAAACAAGGCCGTCAGGGGATGCCTTCCGCTCCCTGTGTCCGCCAGTTTTGATCGCAGTTCGCCGTGTGCGCCTCCGAGAGGCTCACCGGCGTGCTCGTTGCCGCCACGTGCGGATCGTACGCGGCCCCGCCCGCCGCACCCGCGCGGCACTCGGGAGGTGCTGTCTACCAGCGGAAGGTGCGCATGCGCATCGCGTGCCGCAGCCGGGCGGCCTTGGCGCGGCGCGGCTGGACCCGGTCACGCAGTGCGCGGGCCTCGGCGAGTTCGCGCAGGAACCGGGCGCGGCGCCGTCGTCGTTCGGCCTCCGACTCGGCCTCGGCACCGGCCGCACGGCCCATCCCGTTCCCGGCCGGGCCGGGCGTTTCGCGCAGCGACGGATCGTGCCGCTCTTCCTGCTCAGGCATTGATTCATCACCCCAGTCCGTCCCTCCCACCTTCCCCCGGACGGGCGGTTTGACGCCAGCGAACGAGTGACGGGGGCCCGGCTCGCTTGCCGTGCGCGGGGACACCGAGCCCTCGGGGCCCGGTTAATGTTGACGGCATGCGTCTCCACGTCGTCGACCACCCTCTGGTCGCCCACAAGCTCACCACGCTGCGCGACCAGCGCACCGATTCCGCGACCTTCCGCCGTCTCGCCGACGAGCTGGTCACCCTGCTCGCCTACGAGGCCACGCGCGACGTGCGCACCGAACAGGTCGACATCCGGACGCCGGTGGAGCGGACCACGGGCGTCAAGCTCTCCCACCCGCGTCCGCTGGTGGTGCCGATCCTGCGGGCCGGTCTCGGCATGCTGGACGGCATGGTCCGGCTGCTGCCGACCGCCGAGGTGGGCTTCCTCGGCATGATCCGCAACGAGGAGACGCTGCAGGCCTCGACGTACGCCACCCGGATGCCGGAGGACCTCTCCGGGCGGCAGGTCTACGTCCTGGACCCGATGCTGGCCACGGGCGGCACGCTGGTCGCGGCGATCCAGGAGCTGATCAAGCGCGGCGCGGACGATGTGACCGCCGTGGTGCTGCTGGCGGCGCCCGAGGGCGTCGAGGTCATGGAGCGCGAGCTGGCCGGAACGCCGGTGACGGTCGTGACGGCGTCCGTCGACGAGCGGCTCAACGAGCACGGCTACATCGTGCCGGGCCTCGGCGACGCGGGGGACCGGATGTACGGGGCGGCCGAGTAGACCGCGGTCCCGTCAGCAGTTCTTCTTCGAGGCGGGCGTCGGTTCCGGGGCGGCCAGTGCGGTCAGGGCCCGGTCGGCGTCCGCCTTCTTCGACAGCTCCCGGAACCCGTCACCGATGATGAGGTCGATCTCGCCGCCCTTGCGGGCGGGATCGGTGCGGCGTTCGGCGCCGGGGAGCTGGGTGCCGAGCACCGGCAGCGCGGTGTCGAGCGCGGCGGAGGGGCCGAGCAGCACACCGGTGCCCTTGACCTTCTTGTCGTACTCCTTGGTCGCGTTGGCGACCTCGCCGATCTTGAAGCCGCGCTTCTTCAGCTCGTCGGCCGTCTTCTGGGCCAGTCCGCCGCGGGTCGTGGCGTTGAGGACGTTGACCGTGATCGTGCCGGGCACGGGGAACGCCTTGGGCGCCGCCGCGGGGGTCGCCCTGGTGGCGCAGCCGGCCTTGGTGCCGGCCGCGGACACGGAGTCGCCGCCGCCGGTGAACACGTCGATGAGCTGCAGGGTGCCCCAGCCGCCGACGCCGAGTACGGCGACGGAGGTGACGGCCAGCGCGACGATCCTCCCGCGCCGCCGGGGCCGGCGCATTCGCGGGTACCTGTCGCCCGTGATCCGGTACTGGCCGCCCATGCCAGGTGGAGTGAGCATGCTCATGAGCGCAGCGTAGTGCGCCGGGGCGTCCGTGCCTACCAGATGATCATTCGACTGGGTGCAGTCCGACCCGAAAGGGCCAAACCGGCCGTGGAAGGGCTCCCGAACGGGCGCCGGGGCGGGCGGAACGGGCCCCGGGAGGGTATGAGGCGGACCGGCGGTGCGGGTGCCTCAGTCCAGTTCGAGCACGCGCGCGTGCAGCACCTGGCGCTGCTGGAGCGCCGCCCGCACGGCGCGGTGCAGTCCGTCCTCCAGGTACAGGTCGCCCTGCCACTTCACGACGTGCGCGAAGAGGTCGCCGTAGAAGGTCGAGTCCTCGGCGAGCAGGGTCTCGAGATCGAGCTGCTGCTTGGTCGTCACGAGCTGATCGAGGCGGACCGGGCGCGGCGCGACGTCCGCCCACTGCCGGGTGCTTTCCCGGCCGTGGTCGGGGTACGGCCGGCCGTTTCCGATGCGCTTGAAGATCACACGGAAAGCCTACCGGTCAAGACGTTCCGGGCGCAGCCATGGCGGCGCAGTACGGCGCCGGAAAAGGCACGCGAAACCGGGTGGAAACGGGCTTCCTCGGCGCGGCGCGTCCGCTGTTGGGTGACGCCACCGCGGTGTTCCGGGCCCGATCGCGTGCCCCCTGCGGCCGATTCCCCCGAAAGGGTTCGGTGTCAAGCGCCCGCCTTCTTCGCCGCCTTGGCCGCCTTGGCCGCGGCCTTCATCTCCTGCTTGTGCGCCCGCACCTTGGTGAGCGACTCCGGCCCCGTGATGTCGGCGACGGAGCGGAACGCCTGCTCCTCGCCGTACGCCCCCGCGGCCTCCCGCCAGCCCGTGGGCCGGACGCCGAGCTGTTTGCCGAGGAGGGCGAGGAAGATCTGCGCCTTCTGCTTGCCGAACCCCGGCAGGTCCTGCAGCCGCTTCAGCAGCTCCTTGCCGTCGCCGACGTCCCGCCAGACGGCCTCGGCGTCACCGTCGTAGTGCTCGACGAGGTACCGGCACAGCTGCTGGATGCGGCCCGCCATGGAGCCCGGGTAGCGGTGCACGGCCGGCTTGTCGGAGAGCAGCGCCGCGAACGCGTCGGGGTCGTACGCGACGATCTCGTGCGCGTCCAGATCGTCCGCGCCGAGCCGCTCGGCGATCGTCGCCGGGCCCTTGAACGCCCACTCCATCGGGATCTGCTGGTCCAGCAGCATCCCGGTCAGCGCGGCGAGCGGGCTGCGGCCCAGCAGGGCGTCGGCATCGGGGTCCTGGGCGAGGTGAAGAGTGACGTCCATGCCCCGATGATCGCGCGTCGCGGCTCAGGCCGCGCGCCAGTACCCCAGCGCGTGCAGCCGCTGCTTGGGCACGCCGAGCTCCTTGCGCACGAACGCCGAGAGCGTCCGGGTGGTCGTGGTGTCGCAGGCGATCCACACGTACGGGTCGGGGCCGGCCCGCAGCAGTTCGGGCAGCTCGGCCCGTACGCGCTCGACGAGCGCCGCTCCTGCCTGCCGCCGGGGCACCTCGCGCACCTCGTGCCGGCCGGGTTCGGCGCGGCAGGGCAGTCCGTCGAGGGTGCCCTCGAACCAGATCGTCGCCGGCGCGGAGCCCAGGGTGCCGAGCAGGGAGTTGATGGCCGGGAGGGAGGCCGGGTCGCCGACCACGAGCACGTGCGAGGGCGCGGGGGCGGGGTTCTCGAACCCGGTGCCCTGCACGGTCGCCTCGATGGTGTCCCCGGGCTTCGCCGCGCGCGCCCAGTCGCTGGCGCATCCCTCGTGCAGCGCGAACTCCAGACTGAAGGTGCCGGCCGCCGGGTCCGGGTCGACCAGGGTGTACGCGCGCTGGTGCGGCTTGCCCGCGTTGTCGAACCACAGCCGCACCCACATGGTGGGGTGGACGCCGGCGGCCGTCAGCAGCCCGCCGTCGGTGAAGTGCACCCGCCGGTAGTCGGCGGTGACGTCCTCGCTCCCCGTCACGGTGAACGTGAAGTCCTTCGCGCGCAGCAACTTGAGGACCGCGCCCTCCCAACCCCGCCCCTGCCCCATCGCCTCTACACCCTTCGCGTACCATTCCGCCACGGTTTACTTAGGGGAGCCTAACCTAAAGTGAAATGAGGGCACAGTGACCGGCGAGATCTTCCGGGACCCCTGGGGCATCCCGCATCTGCGCGCGGACAGCGCGAACGAACTCGCGCGCACCCAGGGCCGGGTCACCGCCCTCGACCGGGCCTGGCAGCTCGAGGTGGAACGCCACCGCGCGCAGGGCACCTCGGCGTCCTTCCTGGGCCCCGAGGCCCTCCCCTGGGACCGCTTCGTCCGCCGCGCCCGCCTGTCCGACACGGCCCGCCGCTGCTACGCCGAACTGGAGCGACGGGACCCGGAGACGGCGGAATGGATCCGGGCGTACGTGACGGGAATCAACGAGACCCTGACCTCCCTCCGGAACGGCGAGACCCGGCCCGGGCCGCGGCCCGAGGCACCCGCCGCCGGACTGGCCGGCGGCTCCACCGGGCCTGCGCGCCGTGGAGGGACGCCCGACGAGTCGACGCCGGCCCGGCGGGCAGGCGCGCGGCCCGGGCCGGGGGCCGAGGCCTCTGCCGACAGCCCACCCGGGCCCGCGGACTCCGCGAGAGCCGGCGCCGGGCGGGAGCGGGTGTCTGCCGGGGACGCGGGAGTGTGGGGTGATGTGCCGGGTGGGGTTCCGGTGTGTGGGGCCGGCGTTGCGGGTTCAGGGGCGGAGGGTGCCGGGCGGGAGCGGGTGTCTGCCGGGGGGACCGGGGTGCGTGCCGATGTGCCGGGCGGCGGTCCGGGAGGCCGGGCCGCCGACTTCCCCGAGGGGACGGGCGGCCCGGGCGGCGGTGGCCCCGCTCACAGCCCCGCCGACGGCGCGGGCCTCGCGCCCGAGTTCGCTCGTGCCGGGCTCGTGCCCGGTCGGTGGGAGGTGTGGACGCCGCTTGCCGTCTGGCTCGCCACGCACATCCTCTTCGCCGGGTTTCCCGCCAAGCTCTGGCGCGACCACGTCAGTACCCACCTCGGGGAGGGCGCCGTGGGCCTGTTCGCCGCCGACGGCCCCGGTACCTCCGGCAGCAACGGCTGGCTGGTCGCCGGGGAGCGCACGGTCACCGGGCAGGCGGTGATCGCAGGCGATCCGCACCGGTTCATCGAGGACCCGGGTGTGTACCAGCAGATCCGCCTGTCCTGCCCGGAGTTCGACGTCGTCGGCCTCGCCGTGCCCGGCGTCCCCGGCGTCGCCCACTTCGGCCACACCGGCACGGTCGCCTGGGCCATCACCAACGCCATGGCCGACTACCAGGACCTCTACCGCGAACGGCTGCGCCGCACCGGTGCCGGTGTGGAGGCGCTCGGCCCGGACGGGACATGGCGGCGGGCCGCCCGGCACACCGAGACCGTCGAGGTGGCGGGTGAGGACCCGGTCGAGGTGGAGGTCATCGAGACCGACCGGGGCCCCGTCGTCATCGGCGGACCCGAGGGCCTCGACGACGGTGTTCCCGAGCCCGGCGAACCCCCGCTCGCCGTCGCCCTCCGCTACCCGCCCCGGGTCACCGGCGACCTCGGCTTCGGCGCGCTGCTGCCGCTGCTGCGGGCCCGCCGCACCGCCGACGTGGACCGGGCCGTCGACCTGTGGGCCGAACCGGTCAACGTCGTCCTCGCCGCCGACACCGAGGGCGGCACCCTGCACCGGGTGGCGGGCCGGGTCCCCCTCCGCGCGAAGGCCAACGGCACCCGCCTCGTCCCCGCGTGGGAGCCGGGTCACGAGTGGCGGGGCTGGCACGCGCCCCCGCGCGACGGACTCACCGACGGTGTCGCCGTGATGGCGAACCAGCGCGGCCCCTCCGCCCCGCTCGGCGTCGAGTTCGCCCCGCCACACCGCGCCGACCGCATCTCCACCCTGCTGGGCCGGCGGACGCGCTGGTCCGCCGCCGACATGTCCGCCATCCACATGGACACGCAGCTCGCCTCCGCCGCCCCCCTCCTGAACCACCTCGCCGCCCTCGACCCCCGAACCCTCACCGAGCCCGCCGCCGCCCTGCGTGACCGCCTGCTGCACTGGAACCGCCACATGGACGCGGACAGCGCCGACGCGGCCGCCTTCGCCGCCGTCCGCAGCGCGCTCGTCCGCCGGCTCGCGGCCGACCCCGCCTTCGCGGCGACGGCCGCGCCACCCCCGTACCCCGAGGTGTTCCGGCCCTGGCTCGCCCTCGTCCCGCGCATCGGGCACGCCCTCGAACACCTCCTCACCGCCGACGACCAGTTCGGCATCGACCGTCCGGCCGCCGTACGCGCCGCGCTGGAGGAGGTCGCAGCCCGGCCGCCCGCCGGCACCTGGGGCGACACCCACCGCCTCGTCCCCTGGCGGGCCCTGCCGCCGGAGACACCGCAGGAGGAACCCGGCCTGTCCGGAGACCACGACTGCGTGCTCTGCACCTCCCCCGTGCCCGGCCTCACCGACCTCGCCGCGCGCGGCCCGGCCGCCCGCTACGTCTGGGACCTGGCCCGGCGCGAGGACAGCCGCTGGGTGGTGCCGCTCGGCGCCTGTGGCGTCCCCGGCTCACCCCACCACCGCGATCAGCAGGCCCTCTGGCTCGCCGGTGACCTGGCCCCGGTCCTGACCGACTGGGCGCAGTTGAAGAAGGAGACCGATGTCTGACCCGTACACCTCCCGCGCGGCCGTCCACGAACAGCAGGTCGACGGCTTCGGCTCCGTACGCGTCCTGCCGCTGGACCCGGCCGCCGACGCGCCCCTGCTGCACCGCTGGGTGAGCGAGGAACGCGCCGCCTTCTGGGGCATGAACGGCCTGACCGAGCAGCGGGTCGCCGAGATCTACGCCCACATGGACACCCTCGACACCCACCACGCGTACCTCGTCCTCAAGGACGGCACCCCGGCCGCGCTCCTCCAGACGTATGAACCTCAGGCCGACCGCGTCGGCGAGTGCTACCCCGTCGAATCCGGCGACATCGGCGTCCACCTGCTCCTCGCCCCCGCCGCGCCGGAGGGCGCCCGCTCCGGCTGGACGGGCGGGCTGCTCGCCGCCATCGCCACGTACGTCCTGGTGGTGCTGGACCGCAGGCGGGTGGTGGTCGACCCGGACGTGGCCAACGACAAGGCGATCGCCCGCTTCCTCAGGCAGGGTTTCACCGCCGGCCCCACGGTCGTCCTGCCGGAGATCGACCTGCCCGACGTGCACATCCCGGAGAAGAAGGCGCAACTCGCCTTCCTCACCCGCGAGGTAGCCTTCGGCGGGTGACCCCCGACGACCTCGTCGCCCACTACGGTCTGGAGCCGCTCCCCCGCGAGGGCGGGCGGTTCCGTCAGACCTGGGCAGGTCCCGAACGCCCCGACGGCCGGCCCGAGGGCACCGCCATCGTCGCCCTGCTCACCGACGCGCCCGGCGACCACTCCGCCCTGCACCGGCTGCCCACGGACGAGATCTGGCACTTCTACCTCGGCGACCCGCTGCAGATGCTCCTCCTCGCCCCCGACGGCACCTCCCGCACCCCCGTCCTCGGCCCGGACGTCCTCGGCGGCCAGCACGTCCAGCTCACCGTCCCCGCCGGCACCTGGATGGGTGCGCGGGTGGCGGCGGGCGGCGCCTGGACGTTCTTCGGCTGCACGATGGCGCCCGGGTTCACCTTCGACGGCTACGAGCACGGCCACGGGGAGGAACTGACGGCACGCCACCCCGACCGGGCGGCGCTCATCGCGGAGCTGTGCCGCCCATGAGCGGCGCCGGACTGCTCCGGGGGCAGGTCGCCCTGGTCACGGGCGCGGGCGGCGGCATCGGCCGGGGCATCGCGCTGCGGTTCGCCGAGGAGGGCGCGGCCGTGGCGCTGCACTGCCGCACCTCGGTGGCGTCCGCGCGGGACACCGCCGAGCGCATCCGGGAGTCGGGCGGCAAGGCCGTCGTGCTCCGCGCGGACCTCACCGACGAGGACGCCTGCCACCGCGTGGTGGCCGAGGCGGCCGAGTGGGGCGGCGGCCGGCTGACCGCGCTGGTCAACAACGCCGGAATTCAGCCCGTCCAGCAGCTCGCCGGGATGACCGCGGCCGAGTGGCGCGCGGTCGTGGACACCAACCTCACCGGCGTCTTCGCCTGCACCCAGGCGGCGGCACGGCACATGCGCGACCAGGACGGCGGCGGCTCCGTCACCCACATCGCCTCCGTCGAGGCCCGCAGCCCGGCACCCGGTCACGCCCACTACAGCGCGGCCAAGGCGGCCGTGGTGATGCACGCCCGCGCGGCGGCCGCGGAGTACGGGCCATGGGGCGTCCGCGTCAACACCGTCTCGCCGGGGCTGATCGACCGGGAGGGCCTCGACGAGGCCTGGCCGGAGGGCGTACGCCGCTGGCGGGAGGCGTCCGCCGTGGGCCGCCTCGGCCGCGCGGAGGACGTCGGCGACGCGTGCGTGTTCCTGGCCTCGCGGCTCGCTTCCTGGGTGACGGGCCACGACCTCGTCGTGGACGGAGGAGCCTCGACCCGCCCGACCTGGTGAGCCGTCCCGCCGGCCGCAGCGCGGGGAGAGTGTGTCCGCCGGAGCTGAGGAGCAGGCCGGGCACGGTACGTCGTTCGGTCCCCGGCGCCCCCGACGAGGCTGCCTGTGCCGGGGCCCACCCGTTGCCGGACACCGGCCGGTTGTCACCGGGGCCGACGGGCTACCCGGCGTGGGTGTGGACCGGGGGTTGGTTGCGCAGCCCGGCGCCATCGGGGTGTCGTCGCGCCCACCCTCCCCCACTCTCGGCTTCTCCCCCACCCTCGGCTGCGCTCGGGCGGGGGGACCCCCATGAGCGGGTGGACCCCCATCGCCCTGGGGGTACCTCCCAGTCCCGTAAGGCACTGGGGGAGGCACGACTGCCCGCGGATCGCGGCAGGGGCCGCAGGCGCGTAGGGCGGGCAGCGCGGACCGACGTGGGCGTGGAGGGTATGCCGCGTACGGCGGGGTGGGGGCGGGGCGGGGGTGTTCGCCCGCAGTGGCTGGCGCGTCCGCGCCGCGCAGCTCCACCAAGATGCTCAATCGCGCCAGTCCGAGGACGGACACCCCCGGCCCGGCCCCGCACCACCCACCCACCGTGGGCGCTACGCGTCGGCCGGTCGGCCGCAGCGTGCCGGACGGGCTCGATACTCGCGCGGGGGCCGGTGAGCAGTCCGGTGTCCATATCCGTACCTAACCCGTAGCCGGATTGCCGGGAGGCGGGTACGACGTGGAGCGACGGCGGAGCGAGGCGGCGGGCGATGGCGGACGAGGCGAGGCCGCAGGCCGCGGAACCCGGCGACTTCAAGGGCTGGTGCTGCTGGGCACCGTGCTGGTCCTGCTCCTCCTCGGCAGCGCCACCCCGGCGAGCGCCCACGCCGCGCTCCGGGACAGCGACCCCGGGGACAACAGCGTCGTCGAGTCCGCGCCCCGGCACATCACCCTGACCTTCACGGAGTCCGTCGGCCTGCTCGACGACTCGTTCCGCGTCTACAGCCCCGACAACCGCCGCGTCGATCTGGGCGAGCCGCGGCACGCGGACGGCGCCTCCGACACCGCCCGCGCCGCACTGCCCGGCGGCCTCGAGGACGGCACCTACACGGTGGCCTGGCGGGTGGTGTCGGCCGACAGCCACCCGGTCTCCGGAGCCTTCACCTTCTCCATCGGCGAGCCCTCCCCCCACCCGCCCGCGGCGCCCGCGGACCATGCCGAGCACCCGGTCACCAAGAGCCTCTACGACACCGGCCGCTATCTCGCGTACATCGCCGCCGCCCTGCTCATCGGCGCGGCCGCATTCGCCGGGCTGTGCCGTCCCGCGGACACCGCCCCGCTGCGGCTGCCGGTGCTCACCGGCTGGTGGACCCTGCTGACGGCCACCGCCGCGCTGCTCGTCCTGCGCGCCCCCTACGAGAACGGCACGTCACCCGCCACCGCCCTCGACCTCTCCGCGTTCTCCGGCACCCTCACCGGCCGCCCGGGCCTGGCCCTGCTGACCCGGCTGGCCCTGCTCCTGCTGACCGCGGCGGTCCTCGTACCGCTCGCCCGGCGCGGCGGCCCCCGGACCCGCATGGCGACCGGCGCCGCCGTGTCCGTCGCGCTCGCCCTGACCTGGGCCGCGGCCGAGCACGCCTCCGCCGGGATCCAGGTCCCGCTGGCGATGGCGTCGTCCGTCCTCCACCTGCTGGCGATGGCCTGCTGGCTCGGCGGCCTGACGGCGCTGCTCCTCACCCTGTACCGCGCGAAGACCCCGCCCTCGCCCGCCACGGTCACCCGGTTCTCCCGCCTGGCCTTCCTGTCGGTGACCGTCCTGGTGGTGACCGGCGTCTACCAGTCCTGGCGCGGCCTGGGCTCCTGGACCGCCCTCACGGACTCCTCGTACGGCCGGACCCTGACGGCCAAGCTCGCCGCGACCGTCTTCCTGCTGCTGGCGGCGGGCCTGTCACGCCGCTGGACGGCACTCCTGGTGCGCAGGGCGGCGCAGCCCCCGGCGACGGTGGAGGAGCGGGTGCCCGAGCTGGTGGGCGCGTCCGGTGCCGCCACCGCACGGCAGGGGGCGGGGGAGACGCTGCCGGACGGACCGGACACCCCCCGAGCGCCGGGGACGGACGGACCGGACGCACCCGGTACGCCGCCGGAACCGACGGCCGACCACTACCGCCGCGCCCTGCGCCGGTCCGTGCTGGCCGAGGTGCTCGTCGCCGTCGTCGTCCTGCTGATCACCACGGTGCTCACCGGCACCCTCCCCGCCCGCGCGGAGGCGGAGGCCGCCGAGGCGCCCCGGCCCCAGGTGGCCGGGCTCCCCGGGGCGGAGGCGTTCACCGTCCCCTACGACGTCGGCACCCCCGGCGGCCGCGGCACGGTGCAGATCACGATGGACCCGGGCCGGGTCGGCGAGAACGGCCTCCAGGCCGTCGTCTTCGGCCCGGGCGGAGCCCTGACCTTCGTACCGGAGGTCCGGATCTCCTTCACCCTCGCCGCCAAGGACATCGGCCCCATCGACGCGAAGGTGACCGACCGCGGCGGCTACTGGGCCACCAACGACCTCAACCTCCCCCTCGAGGGCACCTGGACCATGAAGCTGACGATCCGGGTCTCCGAACTGGACCAGGTGAGCGAGACCCGGCAGGTACGGATCACTCGCTGATCACCCGCTCACCTGGCGACCCGCTCGACGGCGTCAGCCGCCCGCGCGGAGGCCCGGCCCCCGCGTGACCACGCCCACGCGTCGCGACGCCTGGGGATCCGTGCTGTGCTGGAAGCAGTCGCAGGAGTACGCGCCGATGCGTCACAGCCGGATGTCCACCGCCACCTCCGCCCCGCCGCCCGCGCCGACCGGAGCGGGCGGGAGCCTGCTGCCGACCCGGGAACTCGCCGCCGCCTGGCTGCTGATCGTGCTGATCGCGGTGCCCGCGTGGGTGCTGACGATCGGGCAGGCCCGGGACATGGGGGTCGGGCCCGGCACGATGGGCACGGCCCTGCCGCTGTTCCTGCTGCTGTGGGTGACGATGATGGCGGCCATGATGCTGCCGTCCATGGCGCCGGTGGCGGTCACCTGGGTCCGTGGGATCGGCCGCCGGTCCTCCGGCTGGACGCGGACCGCGCGCACCGTCGAGTTCGTGGGCGGCTATCTGCTGGTGTGGACCGCCTTCGGCCTGCTCGCCTATGCGGCCCTGGCCGTCACCGGCGACCTGGTGGAGGACGGTCCGACCGCCGGGCGCTGGATCGGCGCGGTGGCCTTCCTGCTCGCGGGCCTGTACCAGCTCGGCCCCCTCAAGAACGTCTGCCTGCGGCACTGCCGCGACCCCATGGGCCACCTGGTGCGCTACTCCGGGTTCCGCCGGCCGGCCCGCGACCTCCGGGTGGGCCTGCACCACGGCGCCTACTGCGTCGGCTGCTGCGCGGGGCTGATGGTGGTCCTGGTGCCGCTCGGCGTGATGAACGTGGCGGCCATGGCCGGGCTGGCCGTGGTGATCTTCGTCGAGAAACTGTGGTCCCGAGGCCCGCTGCTCGCCCGGGCCGTGGGCATCGCGTTCCTCGTCCTGGCCGTGCTCGCGCCGTTCCAGGACTGGCTGCTGCCGGGGCTGCAGGGGACCATGCCGATGGGCGACATGTGACGCGGGCGCGTCCTCACCGGTCGGGGCCGCTCCACTCGAACGGGAAGTGCTTGCTCGATTTCCCCGAGCGTTCCCAGGAGAAGCCGAACGCGTCGGCACGGTCGGTGGTGGCCCGTCCCCAGGTGGCGACCTGGCCCGGACCGACCTCGGCACCCGGGGCGTTGTGCACCTGGACGCGGGCGCCCTGTGGCGTCGTCGGACCGGTGAGCGCCTCGGCGGTGGCCGTGACCCGGCCGGGAACCTCGGCCCGCCAGGTGGCGAGGTCCTTGTCGATCTCGACGTGGACGGGGGCGAAGTCCATCCCGCGCATCTCCGGGTGGAACATCTCCCCGAACTCCGCCGGCCATCCGCCCGCCTCGCCGCCGAAAATGGTGCCGAGCGCGGCGCGCTGCCGCTCGTCGGCCCGTTCGTCGAGGAACATCGCGGCGTACGGATCGGTGTGGGTGCCGGCCCAGGGGTTGCCGGTGAAGGAGCCGATCATCAGGACGTTCAGACCGTCGAGCCGCACGTCGCCGAAGCTGCCTTCCCGGATGTGCCAGACCAGCACGCCCTCGCAGTCGCCGTAGGTCGGGGGCTGGGCGAACGTGCAGGGGCACGGTATGGCGCACTTGCACACGTCGAACCAGTCGCCGGTCAGGTGCCAGCGGATGTCGGTGGTGACTTGATCGGTCATCTCGCTTCCCTCCTGCCGAGCCGGAAGGCTCACTCGGAGTGGCGAGACCGCGCGCCCACGAGCCCGCGCCCGAACGACGAGGCGGCCTCCCTTCCAGCTTGCACCCCGCCCCCCACCGAGGGAACCCGCACCCGGACCTCGGTTCGGCTCATCGGTGACGGACAACGTCGAAGGGCCCCACCGCAAGCGGTGGGGCCCTTCGACATCGTGCCCGGTGAGGCACTGGCGGAGGATACGAGATTCGAACTCGTGAGGGGTTGCCCCCAACACGCTTTCCAAGCGTGCGCCCTAGGCCTCTAGGCGAATCCTCCGCCGGAAACATTACATGACCGAGAGGAGTGCTCGCGAACTCGTTCCCCGCCCGCGACATGGGGTAGCCTCTGCGTAGCCCCTCACGCGGCGCTATCTGACTGAACTCCCCCAGGGCCGGAAGGCAGCAAGGGTAGGTCGGCTCTGGCGGGTGCGTGGGGGGCGCTTGCGTGTGCGGCGGCCGGTCCGGTTGTCGGTGGGCGCCTATAACCTCGTAGGCGTGTCGTCTCTCGCGCTGTACCGCCGCTATCGCCCGGAGTCGTTCGCCGAGGTCATCGGGCAGGAGCATGTCACCGGCCCGTTGCAGCAGGCGCTGCGGAACAACCGGGTCAATCACGCGTACCTGTTCAGCGGTCCGCGCGGCTGCGGCAAGACGACGAGTGCCCGCATCCTCGCGCGGTGCCTGAACTGCGAGAAGGGGCCCACGCCGACCCCGTGCGGGGAGTGCCAGTCGTGCCGCGACCTCGCGCGCAACGGACCCGGTTCCATCGACGTCATCGAGATCGACGCCGCGTCCCACGGTGGTGTGGACGACGCCCGTGACCTGCGGGAGAAGGCGTTCTTCGGGCCTGCCGCCAGCCGGTACAAGATCTACATCATCGACGAGGCCCACATGGTCACGTCGGCCGGATTCAACGCGCTGCTCAAGGTTGTCGAGGAACCCCCGGAGCATCTGAAGTTCATCTTCGCGACCACCGAGCCCGAGAAGGTCATCGGGACGATCCGGTCGCGTACGCACCACTACCCGTTCCGGCTGGTGCCGCCCGGCACCCTGCGGGAGTACCTCGGCGAGGTGTGCGGGAAGGAGGACATCCCCGTCGAGGAGGGTGTGCTGCCGCTCGTCGTACGGGCCGGTGCCGGGTCCGTGCGTGACTCGATGTCCGTCATGGACCAGCTGCTCGCCGGTGCCGGGGCGGAGGGTGTGACGTATGCCATGGCCACCTCCCTGCTCGGGTACACGGACGGCTCGCTGCTCGACTCCGTGGTCGAGGCCTTCGCGACCGGCGACGGCGCCGCCGCCTTCGAGGTCGTCGACCGGGTGATCGAGGGGGGCAACGACCCGCGCAGGTTCGTCGCCGACCTGCTGGAGCGGCTGCGGGACCTCGTCATCCTCGCCGCCGTCCCCGATGCCGCCGAGAAGGGGCTCATCGACGCCCCCGCCGACGTCATCGAGCGGATGCAGGCCCAGGCCGGCACCTTCGGCCCCGCCGAGCTCGGCCGCGCCGCCGACATCGTCAACGAGGGGCTGACCGAGATGCGCGGCGCCACCTCGCCCCGTCTCCAGCTCGAGCTGATCTGCGCGCGCGTGCTGCTTCCCGCCGCGTACGGCGACGAGCGCTCGGTCATGGCCCGGCTGGACCGGATCGAGCGCGGTGTGAACTTCTCCGCCGGGGCCGGCGCCGGTGCGCCCGCCATGGGGTACGTCCCCGGACCGGAAACCCACTCAGGAGCGCAGGGGCAGGGCGACATCGAGCCCGGCGGCGGTGCCGCCGCCGCCCGGGCCGCGGTGCGCGCGCCGGGCCCCGTGCCCACCCACGGGCCACCCGCGCCCACCCCGGCGCCCGCCCCCGCCCCCGCGCCTGCTCCCGCACAGGCACCGCCACCGGCGGCCGCCCCGGCTCAGGCTCCGACTCCGGCCGCCGAGAGCCCGGCCGCTCCGGCGGCGGGAGCCCCTGGTGCCTGGCCCACCGCCGCCTCCGCCGGGGGAAGCGGCGGCCGACGCCCCGGCGGCTGGCCCACGGCGACCCCGGTCGGCGGCGGCCGGCCCGCCGCCGCGGCACCGTCGGGTGCCCCCGCGCCCGCGCCTCCGCCCGCCCCCGCGTCCCAGGCGGCGCCCTCTGCTCCCGCGCCCTCGGGCGGCGGTGGTGGCCTCGACCCCCGCATGCTCTGGCCGAACATCCTGGAAACGGTCAAGAACCGTCGTCGCTTCACCTGGATCCTGCTCAGCCAGAACGCCCAGGTGACCGGCTTCGACGGCTCGACCCTCCAGCTCGGCTTCGTGAACGCGGGCGCCCGGGACAACTTCCTCAGCAGCGGCAGCGAGGACGTCCTGCGCCAGTCGCTGGCCGAGCAGTTCAACGTGCAGTGGAAGATCGAGGCGGTCGTCGACCCGTCCGGCGGCGGTACGGCGGCTCCCGCGCCGCCCGGACCGCCCGCAGGTGGCAGCGGCGGCGGATACGGCGGTGGCGGCGGGTACGGCGGCCCCGGCGCAGGCGGGCGTCCCTCCGCACCCCGGACGGCCGCGCCGGCCGACCCCGCGCAGCCGGTGAGCGCGCCCGGTGCGCCGTCCGCACCCGCGCCCGGCCCCGCTCCGGCGGCCCCCCGCCCCTCCGTCCCGGAACCGCCGGCGCCCGTCTCGCCCGAGGACGACATCCCCGAGGACGACGACCCCGACCTGGACGAATCCGCCCTCTCCGGGAAGGAGCTGCTCGTACGGGAGCTGGGGGCGACGGTCGTCGAAGAGATCGCCAACGAGTAGGGCGTCTGGAGGAACCCACAAAGCGCCTCGCCCCGCGCCTTCGGAAGCCCGCACAAAGGAAACCGGCCGTCTCCCGTTAGGCTGACCCCCGTGAAGGTCCTCGTCATCGGCAGCGGCGCCCGCGAACACGCCCTGTGCCACTCCCTGTCCCTCGACCCCGACGTCACCGCGCTGCACTGCGCCCCCGGCAACGCCGGCATCGCCGACGTCGCCGAGCTGCACCCGGTCGACGCCCTCGACGGCGCGGCCGTGTCCGCGCTGGCCGTCCGGCTCGGTGCGGACCTCGTGGTGGTCGGCCCGGAGGCGCCCCTGGTCGCCGGTGTCGCCGACGCCGTGCGCGACGCGGGCATCCCCGTCTTCGGCCCCTCGAAGGAGGCCGCGCAGCTCGAGGGCTCCAAGGCCTTCGCGAAGGACGTCATGGCGGGAGCCGGCGTGCCCACCGCCCGCAGCTACGTCTGTACGACGTCCGAGGAGGTCGACGCGGCCCTCAAAACGTTCGGCGCCCCCTACGTCGTCAAGGACGACGGACTCGCGGCCGGCAAGGGCGTCGTCGTCACGGACGACATCGAGGCGGCCCGCGCGCACGCCGGCGGCTGTGAGCGCGTGGTCGTCGAGGAGTTCCTCGACGGCCCCGAGGTCTCCCTGTTCGCGATCACCGACGGCGAGACGGTCGTACCCCTCCAGCCGGCCCAGGACTTCAAGCGCGCGCTGGACGGCGACGCGGGCCCGAACACCGGCGGCATGGGCGCGTACTCCCCGCTGCCGTGGGCCGACCCGAAGCTGGTCGACGAGGTCATGGAGACGGTGCTCCAGCCGACCGTCGACGAGATGCGGCGCCGGGGCACCCCGTTCTCCGGTCTGCTCTACGCCGGTCTGGCGATCACCTCGCGCGGGGTCCGCGTGATCGAGTTCAACGCCCGCTTCGGCGACCCCGAGACCCAGGTGGTCCTGGCCCGGCTGCAGACCCCGCTGGGCGGCCTGCTGATGGCCGCCGCCACCGGCAACCTCGCCCATCTGGAGCCGACCCGCTGGAGCGACGAGGCCGCCGTCACCGTGGTCGTCGCCTCGCACAACTACCCCGGCACCCCGCGCACCGGCGACCCGATCACCGGCCTGGACGAGGTCGCCGCCCAGGACGCGCCGCACGCGTACGTACTGCACGCGGGTACGAAGCGCGACGGCGACACGATCGTGAGCGCGGGCGGGCGGGTGCTGTCCGTCACGGCGACCGGCAAGGATCTCACCGAGGCCCGCGACCGGGCCTACCGCGCGGTCTCCCGCATCGGCCTCGACGGCTCCCAGCACCGCACGGACATCGCTGCCAAGGCGGCGCAGGACGCCTAGCCCGTCCGCCGGTCCGTTCCCCGGCGCCGATGAACCCCGCAGGCCCCGGATCCGTCTCAGGATTCGGGGCCTGACCTTTGCCGTCCGTCATCCACCTTTCCCCAAAGCCATTCCATCGAGTGAGCGATGGGCCATCCGGCTGACGTCAACCGGGGCCCCAACTAGGGTGCCGCGCAGGCATTCCGGCACTTGGCCCATCGGCATTGCGATGTCAGTGGCCGGTGTCACAGTGGGGGGCATGGGCAATGCCAGGACAGCGTCCGGAGCCGGGAGGGGGTGAGGTCGGGCCATGAGCGGAAGCGGGATGGGAGCTCACGCGGGCGGACAGAGCGCGCGGTCCCGTGCGCTGGCCGTGCTGCGGGTCCGCAGCCGGGCCCTGGCCGTCGCGCTGCTGCCGGCGGCCGTCGCCGTGATCCTGCTCGTCGGCGGCTCCACCGGGCATCTCCCGGGCACCGGCTGGGACCTGGCCCGCAGGCTCGTGACCCCGGCCGCGGTGCTCGTCCTGCTCCTCGCCGCCGGGGTCGCCCTGGTCGTCGCCCGCTCCCGGCCCGCCATGAGCCCCACCGTGCCGGTCGCCGAGGAGGCGGCCCCGGACCTGTACCGGATGGTGCGCGACCTCGCCGACCGTCTCGGCGTTCCCGCGCCCTCCGCGATAGCACTCACCCCGGACTGCGACAGCTGGCTGGAGGACCGCACCCATCCGGCCCACGGCCCCCCGCCGGCGGAGAAGTACGACGACATAGCGGGGGCGGGGCGGCCCCCGCGCCGGACGCCCGTTCCGCCCGTGCTGGTGATCGGCTCCCCGTTCCTGTGGTGGATGCGGGTGGGGGAGCTGCGCGCGGTCCTCGCCCCGGTCGTCGCCGGTACGGGACCGTCGGCGCACCCGGACATAGCCGCCGCGCGGCGCTTCGTGCAGGGGCTGGACGCCGCGGTGGCCGTGACCTCGGCACCGCACCGCGGACCGGTGTCCCGCGCGGGGTTCGCGGTCCTCGGCTGGGTGGCCCGGCTGCTGCTGCGCGGATGCCGGGTCCATGCGGCGGAGATGGAGCGCGGGGTCGCCGCCGCGGCCGCCGAGCGCGCACAGGCTGTGGACTACGGACTGCGGATCGTCGCCCAGGAGCAGGTGGGCCTGGCGTACGCGGGCTGGGACCGGCTGCTCACCCGGGTCGCGCTGCCCGCCTGGCGGATGGGCCGCTGGCCCTCCCGGCTCAACGCGGGAGTGGTGGCGGCGCTCACCGAGCTGTCCCGCAGGGACCGGCTGGCGGAGGGCTTCGCCTCCCGTCTCGGCGAGCGTCCCGCCTGTGACCTGCTCGAGGAGCCGGGCGCGGTGGACGAGGCCGCCTCATTGCTCGCCGCCCGTCTGTTCCACGGCGGGCCGGCGGAGACGGGCCCGGACTGGGCTCCGGTCCACTGGGGCGACTACCCGGAGGAGGTCGTCGACCGCAAGTGGCGCACCGACGCCGCCCGCCTCCACCGGGTCCTGGACGCCCTCCACGCGCCCCCGGCCCCGGGAGACCCCCCGGCCCCGGACGGTCCGACCCTCACCCGCGTCCTCACCCACCTGACGACCCGCCCCGGCTCCGGCGAACGCTCCGGTCCCGGCGAACGCTCCGGCTCCGGGGAGCGCCCCGGCTCCGGCGAACGCTCCGGTCCCGGCGAACGCTCCGGTCCCGGCGAACGCTCCGGCTCCGGGGAGCGGCTCGGCTCCGGCGAACGCTCCGGCTCCGGCGAACGCCCCGGCTCCGGCGAACGCCCCGGCTCCGGGGAGCACCTCGGCCCCGGCGAACGCCCCGGTCCCGGCGAACGCCCCGGCCCGGGGGAACCGCCCGCGGCCCCCACCGCACCCCCCGGCCCCCTCCCGGACGACGACGAGGACCTGTCCGGAACCACCGCGCGCAGTGCCGCCCTGGCCGCCCGGCTGACCGCCGAGCTGGCGCGCGAGGAGGCGCGGGCGACCGCCGCCCCCGGTACCACCGGTCCGGCCCCCCTCCGCGACGACCGCGCCGCGCTCCCGCTCTTCCCCCTCCAGCCCCCGCGCACCGGCCGCGAGCTGCTCGCCGACCACATCACGGCGATGGTGTGCTGTGCGGCGATGGACACCGCGGGCGCCACCCCGGGCCTCGACTGGCTCGACGGCCCGGCGCTCCTCCTGGGTGCCGTACGGGCGGCGGACCTGTCACCCCAGGTCCTGGCCCTGATCGAGGAGGGCGATCCCTCGGCCCTCCGCGGATGGCTGGCCGAGCACGGCATACGGGCCGAGAAGCCGGTACGGCTCGTCTGAGCCACCGGCCCCGCCGCCCCGCCCGGAGCAGACCCTTCCGCTTTCGGTCAATTCAAAACGAACGGTGACGGAGTGCGTGCGTTATGTGATGTGCTTGGACCGTTCGGACCCGTGGGCAAGGGCTCGGGACATACGACAAGCACATAAACGTCGCCGGGCCTCACCCGTCAGGCGCCTGCCGGACCGCACCACGCACCGCATCGCAACGGGGGCACGAGGGAGGGGAGCGATCATGGGCTCGGAGCAGATCCGCCGCTGGGAGTCGGGAGCGCTGGCGCACGCCGTGAACGATCCCTTCGGGCTGGGCCCCCTCCCGTGGCTGCGCGGCAGTGAGACCTACTTCGGCGACACCGGCCAGGTCGTCCCCTGGTACGTGGACCCGGCGCACCCGGACACCGGACCGGGCACGGTCCCGGGCCGGGCGGCCGCCCCCCGCCTCCCCAGGCAGGGTGGCCCCGGCGTGCCCGCCCCCCGGTCCTCCGGAGGCCCCCGCGCGGCCGACGACGTGCACCGCCAGATCAAGGGCTTCACCTCCACCGGCGCCGTCGCCCCCGGCGAGGCCATCGACTTCCACATCACCGTCGACCCGCCCCAGGAGTTCGGCGTCGACGTCTACCGCATCGGCCACTACTCCGGCGACGGCGCCACCAAGATCACCTCGAGCCCCCGGCTCTCCGGCATCGTGCAGCCGCCGCCGCTCACCGCCGACCGCACCGTCTCCTGCCACCACTGGTGGCTGTCCTGGCGGTTACCGATTCCGTCGTACTGGAGCGTCGGCGCGTATGTCGCCGTGCTGACCACGGCCGACGGCTACCGCTCGCACGTCCCGTTCACCGTCCGCGACGACCGCCCCGCGGACCTCCTCCTCGTCCTGCCCGACATCACCTGGCAGGCCTACAACCTTTACCCGGAGGACGGCCGCACCGGCGCGAGCCTCTACCACGCCTGGGACGACGACGGCCGGCTGCTCGGCGAGTCCGACGCCGCCACCACCGTCTCCTTCGACCGCCCCTACGCAGGCGCGGGCCTCCCGCTGCACGTCGGGCACGCCTACGACGTCATCCGCTGGGCCGAGCGCTACGGCTACGACCTCGCCTACGCCGACGCCCGCGATCTGCATGCCGGCCGGGTCGACCCCACCCGCCACCGGGGCCTGATCTTCCCCGGCCACGACGAGTACTGGTCGGTGCCCATGCGCACCGCCGTGGAACGCGCCCGCGAGCACGGCACGTCCCTGGTCTTCCTCTCCGCCAACACGCTGTACTGGCAGGTGGAGCTCGCCCCCTCCCCGTCCGGCCCCGACCGCCTGCTGACCTGCCGCAAACGCCAGGGCCCGGGCAAACCGGCGCTGTGGCGGGAGATCGACCGCGCGGAGCAGCAGTTGCTCGGCATCCAGTACGCCGGGCACGTCCCGGAACCGCACCCGCTGATCATCCGCAACGCGGACCACTGGATGTGGGAGGCGACCGGCGCCCGCGAGGGCGACCGGATCGAGGGCATGGTCGCGGGCGAGGCGGACCGTTACTACCCGCGCACCCCGCTGCCGGCGTACGAGGAGCGCGTCCTGCTCGCCCACTCTCCGTACACCGACCGGGCGGGCGCCCGGCGGCACCAGGAGACCTCCCTCTACCGCGCCCCCTCCGGCGCCTGGGTGTTCGCCTCCGGGACCTTTGCCTGGTCCCCGGCCCTGGACCGGCCGGGCCATGTCGACCCCCGCGTCCAGCGCGCCACCGCCAACCTCCTGGACCGCATCTGCAAACGCGACTGACCCCCGGCCGCGACCGTTCACTCCGTACGGGAGAATCGAGTCATTCAGACAGAACCACGGGGAGGAACCGTGTCCGGATTCGTCGAAAAGCCCGAGCCGATCCAGGTTCCGGGTTTGGTGCATCTGCACACCGGAAAGGTGCGCGAGCTGTACCGGAACGAGGCGGGCGACCTCGTGATGATCGCCAGCGACCGCATCTCCGCGTACGACTGGGTGCTGCCGACCGAGATCCCCGACAAGGGCCGGGTGCTCACCCAGCTCTCCCTGTGGTGGTTCGAGCAGCTCGCCGACCTGCTCCCCAACCATGTGCTGAGCACCGAGCTGCCGCCCGGCGCCCCCGACGACTGGGCGGGCCGCACGCTCATCTGCAAGTCGCTGAACATGGTCCCCGTGGAGTGCGTGGCCCGCGGCTATCTCACCGGTTCGGGCCTGGCCGAGTACGACGAGTCCCGCACGGTCTGCGGTCTCGCCCTTCCTGAGGGCCTGGTGGACGGCTCGGAGCTGCCCGCCCCGATCTTCACCCCGGCCACCAAGGCCGCCGTCGGCGAGCACGACGAGAACGTCTCCTACGAGGAGGTCGCCCGCCAGGTCGGCGCGGACACCGCGGCCCGGCTGCGCCAGGCGACCCTCGCCGCCTACTCCCGGGCCCGGACCATCGCCCGTGACCGCGGCATCATCCTGGCGGACACCAAGTTCGAGTTCGGCTTCGACGGCGACACCCTGGTCATCGCGGACGAGGTGCTCACCCCGGACTCCTCCCGCTTCTGGCCGGCCGACCAGTGGCAGCCGGGCCGCCCGCAGCCCTCGTACGACAAGCAGTTCGTACGGGACTGGCTCACCTCGGCCGAGTCGGGCTGGGACCGCAGGAGCGAGCAGCCCCCGCCGCCGCTGCCGCAGCATGTCGTGGACGCCACCCGCGCCAAGTACGTGGAGGCCTACGAGCGGCTGACCGGCACGACCTGGAGCTGAGCACCCGACAGCCGGCCGGGCCCGCAGGGGCCCGGCCCGCCTCCCCCGTGGGCCGGGCGCACGACGAAGGCCCCGGTCGATGACCGGGGCCTTGTTCCTGAGCGAACGACGAGGTTCGAACTCGCGACCTCAACCTTGGCAAGGTTGCGCTCTACCAACTGAGCTACGTTCGCATGCGCCGTGGCGCGAGACCCACTATACCCAACCTCGCTCCCGCGCGAGGCGCACCGCCGCATGGCGGTTCTCCGCCCCGAGCTTCGAGACGGCGGAGGAGAGATAGTTGCGCACGGTCCCCTGGGACAGCGCGGCCCGCTCCGCGATCTCCGCCACGGGTGCCCCGTCCGCCGCGAGCTCCAGCACCTCGGCCTCGCGCGCGGTCAGCGGGGAGTCACCGGAGGCGATCGCGTCGGCGGCCAACTCGGGGTCGACGTAACGGTTTCCCTCGTGCACCGTGCGGATGATCTCCGCGAGGCGCTGGGCGCTGACGGTCTTGGGGACGAACCCGCGCACTCCTGCCGCGAGCGCCCGCTTCAGATGTCCGGGCCGCCCGTGACTGGTCACGATCAGCACCCGGCAGCCGGGCAGCTCCGCCCGCAGGGATGTGGCGACCTTCACACCGTCGGCGCCGGGCATCTGCAGGTCCAGTACGGCGACATCGGGGGCGTGCGCCCGCGCCATCGCCAGCGCCTCCGGCCCGGACGCCGCCTCGGCGACGACCGTCAGATCGTCCTCGAGCGACAGCAGCGCGGCCAGCGCGCCCCGTATCAGGTGTTCGTCGTCGGCCAGCAGCAGCCGCACGTTCCGGGGTCCGGTCACGATGTCGCCTCGCTCACAGGAACGGACGCCGCCTCACGCGCGGGACCGGGGGCCGGTACGGCGGCGGGAGGGGCCTCGCCGGAATGCGTGGGCAGCGGGACCTCGACGGTCAGCAGGAACAGCCCGTCCCCGGCCGGCCCGGCCCGCAGCGTCCCCCCGATCTCCGCCAGCCGCTCGCGCAGCCCGATCAGCCCGGATCCCCGGGCGCCCGAGCCGCCGGGCGCCGGTGCCCCGTCGTTCTCCACTGTCAGCACCACATGCCCCTCCCGTACCCGCAGTTCCATCGCGCACCGCCGTGGGTCGCCGTGCCGCAGCACGTTCGTGGCCGCCTCCCGCACCACCCACGCGAGCGCGGACTGCACCGGTGCGGGGAATCCGGTCGTCGGGCCGGTGACCGTGCAGTCGATACCGGCGGCGGACAGCACGCCCTGCGCGCCCGCCAGTTCGCCGGCGAGATCCGCCTCGCGGTAGCCGCGCACCACCTCGCGCACCTCCCGCTGCGCCTCGTGGGCGAGGCGCTGCACCTCGACCATCTGGGTCACGGCCTCCGGGCGCTCCCGCTGGGCCAGCTGGACGGCCAGCTCGCTCTTCAGCGCGATCACCGCGAGGTTGCGCCCCATCACGTCGTGCAGGTCGCGTCCGAACCTGAGCCGCTCCTCGGCGACGGCGAGCCGGGCGCGGGTCTCACGGGCCTCGTCGAGTTCGTAGACGGCGTTGAGCAGCCAGGCGGAGAAGGCGTAGGTGAAGGCGAAGAAGCCGCCGCCGGCCAGCACGAGCAGGCTCGTGACCAGCGCGACGAGCCACGGCAGTCCGATGGCGCCGGAGGTGGCTCCGGCCGCCACCGCGAAGCCCAGCGTCACGGCGGACACCCGCCGCCGCCCGCGCACGCAGACGCCGGCCGCACCGGCACCGAAGATCATCACGATCGCGTAGACCCCGCCGGCGGCGCCCGCGACGTCGTCACCGCCCGGGCCGTGCCGGGCGACGACGAGCGCGGCCACGGCCATCACCGCCGTCGTCACACCGAACACCCACAGGGTCCGGATCGGACGGTCCCGCTGCCCGCGCTGCCAGTCCAGGGCACGCGAGGCGGTGACACCGCACACCACACTGTGCAGGGCCGCCATGGACACCAGCGGAACGGCCAGCCGCGGGCCGACCTGACCGATCAGCATCCCGCCGGCCACCGAGAGCTCGGTCAGCGCGAGCAGGTGGAACGACCACCGCGTGTACGTCTCGAACTTCGCCGGTGTGCTCTTGCGCTCCCACCAGCCGCCCGGCCTGCTCATGTCCTCGCGTCCCCTGCTCTCGACCGCGTCAGCGCCTCGGCTCCCAGCGGAACCAGCGCCGTACAGCAAACACCGACAGCAGGACCCAGGCCACCGCCGTCGCCACGGCACCCAGTGTCTCGGACGCCGACAGGTCGCCGGTGAAGCCGCCGCGCACCAGGGTCATGACGGGGGTCAGGGGCAGCAGCTCGCAGAAGGAGGCGATCCGGTCGGGCAGGATCTCGAGGGGGACCATCATCCCGGAGGCCAGCATCGAGAGGAACAGCAGCGGCAGCGTGGTGACCTGCGCGCTCTCGCTGGTCCGGGTGAAGGCGGCGGTGACGGCCGCGAGTCCCGCGCACATCACCAGTCCCAGGAGCAGCCCCAGCACCGAGAGGTACACGGCCGGCGGGGCCTCCATGTCCAGCAGGACCGCACAGCCGGCGGCCAGCACCAGGGACTGCGCCAGGCCGGTCGCGGCGGCGGGCAGCGCGGCCCCGGTCAGGATCTCGGTGTCCCGCAGCTCCCCGGTGCGCAGCCGCTTGAGGACGAGTTCCTCGCGGCGGGCGACGAAGGATCCGACGAGCGCCGCGTAGACGGCGAACAGGAGCGAGAAGCCGATGGCGGCCGGCAGCACCATCTCGCCGATGGTGAGCCCGGCCTCGGCGAGGTCCATCTCCTTGGCCGCCTCGTGGGCGCTGACCGGCAGCACCAGCGGCACGAACAGAGCGGTGACGAGGGTGCCCTTGCTCCGTCCCAGCAGGGTGAGTTCCGCGCGGGCGAGCGCGGCCATCCGGCTCATCGGGGTGGTCACGGTCGTGCTCATGCCGCGTACTCCTTCGTGGCCGCCGCGTCCGCGGAGGCCTCCTTGGCGATGGAGAGGAACGCCTCCTCCAGGGAAGCGGACCGCACGTCCAGCCGGTGCAGCTCCACTCCGGCGTGCTGCGCCCACACCAGCAGTCCGGTGGCGGCCCGCTGCAGTTCGTGGGTGCGCAGCCGGACGGTCCGGCCGTCGGTGGTGTGGTCGCTCACACCGAGTTCGGCGAGCGGCGGCAGATCGCCCAGGTGATAGCCGCCGGGCAGTTCGAAGGAGATCCGGGACGGCTCGGTGGCGGTCACCTCGGCCGGTGTGCCGGTCACGGCGATGCGGCCCTCGTGCATGATCGCGAGCCGGTCGGCGAGCTGCTCGGCCTCCTCCAGGTAGTGCGTGGTGAGCAGCACGGTCGTACCGGCGTCGCGCAGGGAGGCGACCAAGTCCCAGGCCTCCCGGCGGCCTTCGGGGTCGAGCCCGGTGGTGGGTTCGTCGAGGAAGAGCACCTCGGGGTCGCCGAGCAGCGCGAGCGCGAGGTCCAGACGGCGCCGCTGGCCCCCGGACAGCTGCTTCACCCGCACACCGGACTTCGATTCCAGGCCGACCAGCGCCAGCACTTCCCGCTCGGGCCGGGCCCCGCTCACACAGCCCGCCCACATACGGGCGGTCTCGGCGACGGTCAGCTCGGAGGGGAAGCCCCCTTCCTGGAGCATCACGCCGGTGCGGGGCCGTACGGCGGCACGCTCGGTGTACGGGTCGTGGCCGAGGACCCGGACCCGCCCGCCGGCCGGGGCGGCGAGTCCCTCCAGCAGTTCGACGGTGGAGGTCTTGCCCGCGCCGTTGGTCCCCAGCAGGGCGAAGACCTCCCCGCGCCGCACGGAGAAGTCGATGCCGCACACCGCTTCGAAGCCGCCCCCGTAGACACGTCGCAGGTCGGTGACCTCAATCACGTGTTCGTGCTCGTTCGCTTCCATGCCTCGAGCATCCCGTTCGGCGGGGCGCGGGGGCAGTGCGCCCTGTCACCACCGGACATGACAAATGTCAGACGGGCGGTCAGGGCATGCGAAAGACCCCGGTCCGAGGGACCGGGGTCTCACCACTGAGCGGACGACGAGGCTCGAACTCGCGACCTCAACCTTGGCAAGGTTGCGCTCTACCAACTGAGCTACGTCCGCATTGCCTCCGACCGGCTCTCACCGATCGGCGCGGGCACCAGCCTACCCGATGGACCGGGGTCCTCGGTACGGCGGTGCGGAGCGGGTGACAGGAATTGCACACTGCGCCTTCCCCCTGGAAGGGGGATGTTCTACTACTGAACTACACCCGCATGTACTCCGCGGGCCGGGCCTTTCGGCCTTGCCCCTCGGCGTGCTCCAGACTCTAGCTGATCAGCGGGGGTGCTGCGCAAGTCGGTTGACGCGGGGGGCGGGTGACCGGCCGTCGGGGGGATCGCCCGGCACCGGGCCGGCGACGGTCACCCGGCCGGGTCACTGCGCCGCGGCGAACGCCTCGTACACCTTCTTGGGGATCCGGCCCCGCGCGGGCACGTCCATCCGGTTCGCCTGCGCCCAGGCGCGCACGGCGGACGGGTCGGGGGCGACCTCCGTCTGCCGGTAGGCCTTGCCGGAGCGTGACCGCTTGCGGCCGGCGTCCACGTAGGGCTCGAGAGCCTTCCGCAGTTTCCTGGCATTGGTTTCATTGAGGTCGATCTCGTACGACTTGCCGTCCAGGCCGAAGGCGATCGTTTCCGCCGCTTCCGAGCCGTCGATGTCGTCAAAGAGAGTGACCACGACCTTCTGCGCCACGAATATCGGTCCCTTCGTGCGACACCTCTCGTCCGGACGTCCTTGATGACGTGCCGGTACGTCGCCGAGATGTCGGCTGTCCGCCTGTAATCGGGCAAAGTATCTGCTAATGACAATTCATTTGTACAGTGCCCGGCATTGCAATGTGAAGCCCGACTAAATCTGTCCGCGTGTCCGGTACGCAATAGAGATGTACGAGCGAACACGGATCTTTCCCGGATCTTTTCCTCCGGCGCCTGCCCGCGATGCCGAATCGTGATGGTGCTCACGTAGATTCCTACAACTCTACCCGCGTAGAAATTTTGTGCGGGTAGTCTGAAGGAACCTGCTCAGCACCACACACCGGGAGTGCCAGTGGCACGCGTCGTAGTCGACGTCATGCTCAAGCCGGAGATCCTCGACCCCCAGGGCCAGGCGGTGCAGCGCGCACTGCCGCGACTGGGTTTCGAAGGGATCTCGGACGTCCGCCAGGGAAAGCGATTCGAACTGGAAGTTGACGGGCCGGTCGACGAGGCCGCGCTCGCCCGTATCCACGATCTTGCGGAATCCTTCCTCGCCAACACCGTGATCGAGGACTTCACCGTACGGGTCGAGGAAGTCGCGGAGGCCGCGAAGTGACCGCTCGTATTGGCGTCGTCACTTTCCCGGGCAGCCTCGACGACCGGGACACCCAGCGCGCGATCCGCGTCGCCGGCGCCGAACCCGTCGCCCTCTGGCACAAGGACAAGGACCTCAAGCAGGTCGACGCCGTGGTGCTCTGCGGTGGTTTCAGTTACGGCGACTATCTGCGTGCCGGCGCCATCGCGCGCTTCTCGCCGGTCATGGACACCGTCATCGACCAGGCCAAGGCCGGTCTGCCGGTGCTCGGCATCTGCAACGGCTTCCAGATCCTCACCGAGGCGCACCTGCTCCCCGGCGGGATGCTGGGCAACGACCACCTGCACTTCATCTGCCGCGACCAGAAGCTGCGGGTGGAGAACGCGGACACCGCCTGGACCACCGACTACACGGCCGGCCAGGAGATCCACATCCCGCTGAAGAACATGGACGGCCGCTACGTCGCCGATCGGCGGACGCTGGACGAGCTGGAGGCCGAGGGCCGCGTCGCCTTCCGCTACCTGGACTTCAACCCGAACGGCTCGCTCAACGACATCGCCGGCATCACCAACGCCGCGGGCAACGTCGTCGGCCTGATGCCGCACCCCGAGCACGCCGTCGAGTCGCTGATCGGTACGGGCCGTACCGATGGCCTGCCGTTCTTCACGTCGATCCTCAAGAAGCTGGTCAACGCATGAGCAGGACGCCCCTGGACACGGTCGAGCACGCGGCCGCGACCCCCGACGTCGAGCTGCCCTGGGCCGAGCTGGGCCTGAAGAAGGACGAGTACGAGCGGGTGGTGGAGATCCTCGGCCGCCGCCCGACCGGTGCCGAGCTCGCCATGTACTCCGTGATGTGGTCCGAGCACTGCTCGTACAAGAGCAGCAAGGTCCACCTGCGCCAGTTCGGCGAGAAGGCCCCCGAGTCCGACGCCCTCCTCGTCGGCATCGGCGAGAACGCCGGTGTCGTCGACGTCGGCCAGGGCTACGCGGTCACCTTCAAGGTCGAGTCGCACAACCACCCGTCGTACGTCGAGCCCTACCAGGGCGCGGCCACGGGTGTCGGCGGCATCGTCCGCGACATCATCGCCATGGGCGCCCGCCCGGTCGCGGTCGTGGACCCCCTGCGTTTCGGCGCCGCCGACCACCCCGACACCAAGCGCGTCCTCCCGGGCGTCGTCGCCGGCATCGGCGGCTACGGCAACTGCCTGGGCCTGCCCAACATCGGCGGCGAGGTCGTCTTCGACGCCTGCTACCAGGGCAACCCGCTGGTCAACGCCGGAGCCATCGGCGTCATGCGGCACGAGGACATCCACCTGGCCAAGGCCTCCGGGGCCGGCAACAAGGTCATCCTGTACGGCGCCCGCACCGGCGGCGACGGCATCGGCGGCGCGTCGATCCTGGCCTCCGAGACCTTCGACGACGCCAAGCCGTCGAAGCGCCCCGCCGTCCAGGTCGGCGACCCCTTCCAGGAGAAGCTCCTCATCGAGTGCACCCTGGAGGCGTTCCGGGAGAAGCTGGTCGTCGGCATCCAGGACCTCGGCGCGGCAGGCCTGTCCTGCGCCACGTCGGAGCTGGCGTCGAACGGCTCCGGCGGCATGCGCGTCACCCTCGACGACGTCCCGCTGCGCGACTCCACGCTCTCGCCCGAGGAGATCCTCATGAGCGAGTCGCAGGAGCGCATGTGCGCCGTCGTGGAGCCGGAGAAGGTCGACCGCTTCCTCGAGATCTGCGACAAGTGGGACGTCATCGCCACCGTCATCGGTGAGGTGACCGACGGCGACCGTCTGGAGATCTTCTGGCACGGCGGCAAGATCGTCGACGTCGACCCGCGCACCGTCGCCCACGACGGCCCGGTCTACGAGCGCCCCTACGCCCGCCCCTCCTGGCAGGACGAGCTCCAGGCCGACGACGCAGGCAAGCTGCCGCGTCCGGGGACGGGCGAGGAGCTGAAGGACCAGGTCCTGAAGCTGGTCGGCTCGCCCAACCAGGCCTCCAAGCAGTGGATCACCCAGCAGTACGACCACTTCGTGCAGGGCAACACCGTCCTGGCCCAGCCCGAGGACTCCGGCATGATCCGCATCGACGAGGCTTCCGGCCTCGGCGTCGCGATCGCCACCGACGGCAACGGCCGCTACGCCAAGCTGGACCCGTACACGGGCGCGCAGCTGGCCCTCGCGGAGGCGTACCGCAACGTGGCGACGACCGGTGCCAAGCCGCTGGCCGTCTCCGACTGCCTGAACTTCGGCTCGCCGGAGGACCCGGCGGTCATGTGGCAGTTCGCGGAGGCCGTGCGCGGTCTCGCGGACGGCTGCCGGCAGCTCGGCACCCCGGTGACCGGCGGCAACGTCTCGCTCTACAACCAGACGGGCGAGGCCGCCATCCACCCGACGCCGGTGGTCGCGGTCCTCGGCGTCATCGACGACGTGGCTCGCCGCACCCCGGTCGCCTTCCAGGAGGAGGGCCAGCTGCTCTACCTCCTCGGCGACACCCGCGAGGAGTTCGGCGGCTCGGCCTGGTCGCAGGTGGTCCACGACCACCTCGGCGGCCTGCCCCCGAAGGTCGACCTGGAGCGCGAGCGGCTGCTCGGCGAGATCCTGATCTCCGCCTCCCGCGACGGCATGATCGACTCCGCGCACGACCTGTCGGACGGCGGTCTGATCCAGGCGGTCGTCGAGTCGGCCCTGCTGGGCGGCAAGGGCGCGCGTCTGGTGGTGCCCGACGGGCTGGACGCGTTCACCTTCCTGTTCTCCGAGTCGGCCGGCCGCGCGATCGTCGCCGTGCCGCGCTCGGAGGAGGTCCGCTTCAACGACATGTGCGGCGCCCGGGGCCTCCCGGTCACCCGCGTCGGCGTCGTCGACGGCGACACGGTCGAGGTGCAGGGCGAGTTCGCCCTCACCCTCACCGAACTGCGCGAGGCCCACGAGGCGACGATCCCGGCACTGCTGGCCTGATCGTCCCGCCCTCGCGCCGAAGCCCCCGCACGGTTCGCCGTGCGGGGGCTTCGGCGCGGAAGCGGCCGGACGCCGCCGAAGCGCTCGCCGTACTCGGCCACCCGGTACGGACCCGCCCGCTGTGCAGGACAGCAGCAGGCCGGGGGGACCGGAGGGGGTCTGCACCAGCGGGTCGGACCCCTCAACGGCCGCGTCGGCCCATCGGCACCGCGGCATGCGCGGCCCCCCTCGCGGCGAGGAGTCCGACGCCCCGGTCCGGCTCCGGCCACGCCCGACCGACCGACCGCCTAGGCTGCCGCCATGCCACCGGCCAAGAAGCGCACCCGCTCCTACGACCCCGCCAGGACCCGCAACGCCGTCCTGGCCCAGTTCGGGAACGTGCGGGCGGCGGTCCGCACCCTCACCCCGGAGCAGCTCGCCCTGCCGACGCGGCTCGGCGACTGGACCGTACGGGAGCTGGTCGCGCACATCGGGATGGCGCTGACGGCCGTGGACCGGCTGCTCGACGAGCCCGAGCCCGCGCGACAGGACGCGCGGCCGTCCGACTGGCCGTCCGCCATAGCCGCCGACGCGGACGCCATCGCCGGCACCGCGCGCCGGCTCGCGGCGGACCACCCCGACCTCGACGCCCACCTCGCCGACGTCGAGCAGCGCTTCACCGCCCGGCTCGACGCCCACCCGGGTGGCAGGCTGCTCCCCACCAGCGCGGGCGCCCTGACGCTGGCCGACTACGTCGTCACCCGCACCGTCGAACTCGTCGTGCACACCGATGACCTGAACGCCGCCGTCCCCGGCCTGGACATCCCGTTCGACCGTCAGGCCCTGGCCGCCTGCACGCGACTGCTGGCCGACGCGCTCGCCGAGAAGGCGCCCGGGGGTTCCACGGAGGTGCGCGTGCCGCCGTACGCGGTCGTGCAGTGCGTGGAGGGACCGCGGCACACCCGGGGCACCCCGCCGAACGTCGTCGAGACCGACCCGCTCACCTGGATCCGGCTGGCCGGGGGACGGACGGCCTGGCGGGACGCCGTGGCCGACGCCCGGGTCAGCGCCGGCGGGGAGCGGGCGGACCTCGGACCGTATCTGCCGCTGCTGGGCTGAGCCCGGGCGGAGGGGAACCGTCCGCTCCCGGGTCCCGTCGAATCGGCATGTACAGGCAGAAGCACAAGCAGCGCATGACCCTGACGGCCGTCGCGGTGCTCGCCGTCCCGCTCGCGGCGGCCTGTGGCAGCGAGAAGGCGGGCGCGGGCAGCGGTGCCGCCGAGCCGGCGGCACCGGTCACCGGCATCCGCTGGAGCATCGACAGCGTCACCGTCGACGGCAGCACCCGGAGCGCCCCCGACGGCGCGCACCTCACCGTCGACGACGACGGCGGCGTCGAGGGCACCTACGGATGCAACCTGTTCAAGGGCCGGGCCACCTTCGAGGGCGACCGGATCCGGCTCGGCGACCGGGACACCACCCTGCGGGCCTGCGAGAAGCAGGTCATGGACCTGGAGGACACCCTCGCCCGCATCCTCGGCGACGGCGCCCTGAGGACCGAGGTGGCCGGCGGCCGTCTCACCCTCACCACCGGGAGCGGCGACACCGTGCGCCTCAGCAGGGCCGAGGACAGTCCGCTGTACGGCACCGAGTGGACCGTCACCACCCCCGCCGCAGACCGGCGCGCCCACCTCACCTTCGACAAGGAGGAGGGCACCGTCGCCGGCAGCCTCGGCTGCAACCACGTGAACGCCGAGGCCACCGTGCGCGACGGCCGTATCACGCTCGGCGTGCCCGGACTGACCCGAATGATGTGCGAAGACTCACTCATGGACAGCGAGCGAGCCCTGACCAAGCTGTTCAACGGCACCGTGAGCTACCGAATCGAAGGCCAGACCCTCACGCTGACCAGCGAGAACGGCACCAGTGTGCGGGCCGTCGCCCAGCGCTGATCCACCTCGGGGGCCGTATCCCGCATTCGGACCAGTGGTCGGTCTCGCCTACACTCGGAGACGTGCCACGTGGTGACGGACGACTCAACCACGACCTGCTCCCCGGTGAGAAAGGCCCCCAGGACGCTTGTGGCGTCTTCGGTGTCTGGGCTCCGGGCGAAGAGGTCGCCAAGCTCACGTACTTCGGGCTCTACGCCCTCCAGCATCGGGGCCAGGAATCCGCGGGAATCGCGGTCAGCAACGGCTCCCAGATCCTCGTCTTCAAGGACATGGGCCTCGTGTCCCAGGTCTTCGACGAGACCTCTCTCGGTTCGCTCCAGGGTCATATCGCGGTCGGACACGCCCGCTACTCGACCACGGGTGCGTCCGTGTGGGAGAACGCCCAGCCGACGTTCCGCGCCACCGCGCACGGATCCATCGCGCTCGGTCACAACGGCAACCTGGTCAACACGGCGCAGCTCGCCGAGATGGTCGCCGAGCTCCCCAAGGAGAACGGCCGTGCGCCCAAGGTGGCGGCCACCAACGACACCGACCTGATCACCGCCCTGCTGGCCGGCCAGCGCGCCGCCGACGGCGAACCGGTGACCGTGGAGCAGGCCGCGCACGTGGTCCTGCCCAAGGTCAGGGGCGCCTTCAGCCTCGTCTTCATGGACGAGAACACCCTGTACGCGGCCCGCGACCCGCAGGGCATCCGTCCGCTGGTCCTCGGCCGCCTGGAGCGCGGCTGGGTCGTCGCCTCCGAGTCCGCCGCCCTCGACATCTGCGGCGCGAGCTTCGTGCGCGAGATCGAGCCGGGCGAGTTCGTCGCCGTCGACGAGAACGGTCTGCGCACGTCGCGATTCGCGGAAGCAAAGCCCAAGGGCTGTGTCTTCGAGTACGTGTACCTGGCCCGCCCGGACACCGACATCGCCGGCCGGAACGTGTACCTCTCGCGCGTCGAGATGGGCCGCCGGCTCGCCAAGGAGGCCCCGGTCGAGGCCGACCTGGTCATACCGACCCCGGAGTCGGGCACCCCGGCCGCCATCGGTTACGCGGAGGCGTCCGGCATCCCCTTCGGCGCCGGCCTGGTCAAGAACGCGTACGTCGGCCGTACGTTCATCCAGCCCTCGCAGACCATCCGGCAGCTCGGCATCCGCCTGAAGCTGAACCCGCTCAAGGAAGTCATCAAGGGCAAGCGCCTGGTCGTGGTCGACGACTCGATCGTCCGCGGCAACACCCAGCGCGCCCTGGTCCGCATGCTCCGCGAGGCGGGCGCCGCCGAGGTCCACATCCGGATCTCCTCGCCGCCCGTGAAGTGGCCCTGTTTCTTCGGCATCGACTTCGCCACCCGCGCCGAGCTCATCGCCAACGGCATGACCATCGACGAGATCGGCACCTCGCTGGGCGCCGACTCGCTGGCGTACATCTCCATCGACGGCATGATCGAGGCGACCACCATCGCCAAGCCGAACCTGTGCCGCGCCTGCTTCGACGGCGAGTACCCGATGGAGCTGCCCGACCCCGAGCTCCTCGGCAAGCAGCTCCTGGAGACCGAACTGGCCGCCGGCACCGCCGCCCCGGCCGCGGTCGACGCGATCCGCCGCCCGTAAGCCCTGACGGACGACACGAAAGCTCTCACAGTCATGTCCCAGAACACTGGTGCCAGCTACGCAGCGGCGGGCGTCGACATCGAGGCGGGCGACCGCGCGGTCGAGCTGATGAAGGAGTGGGTGAAGAAGACGCGGCGCCCCGAGGTCCTCGGCGGCCTCGGCGGATTCGCCGGCCTCTTCGACGCCTCCGCCCTCAAGAACTACGAGCGCCCCCTGCTCGCCTCCGCCACGGACGGTGTCGGCACCAAGGTCGACATCGCGCGGCAGATGGGCGTCTACGACTCCATCGGCCACGACCTGGTCGCCATGGTCATGGACGACATCGTGGTGTGCGGCGCCGAGCCGCTGTTCATGACCGACTACATCTGCGTCGGCAAGGTCCACCCCGAGCGCGTCGCCGCCATCGTCAAGGGCATCGCGGAGGGCTGTGTGCTGGCCGGATGCGCTCTGGTCGGCGGTGAGACGGCCGAGCACCCGGGGCTGCTGGGTCCGGACGACTTCGACGTCGCCGGCGCCGGTACGGGCGTCGTGGAGGCCGACCGGCTGCTCGGCCCGGACCGCATCCGTACGGGTGACGCGGTGATCGCCATGGCGTCCTCCGGACTTCACTCCAACGGCTACTCCCTCGTCCGGCACGTCCTGCTGGACCGGGCGGGGCTCGCGCTGGACGCCCGGATCGACGAGCTCGGCCGGACCCTCGGCGAGGAGCTGCTGGAGCCCACCAAGATCTACTCGCTGGACTGCCTGGCGCTGATCCGCACCACCGAGGTGCACGCGTTCAGCCACGTCACCGGCGGCGGGCTCGCGGCCAACCTGGCGCGTGTCATCCCCGACGGCCTGCACGCGGTCGTGGACCGCTCCACCTGGACCCCCGCACCGGTGTTCGACCTGGTCGGCCGGACCGGTTCGGTCGAGCGGCTGGAGCTGGAGAAGACCCTGAACATGGGCGTCGGCATGATCGCGATCGTGCCGCAGGAGTCCGTCGAGGTGGCCCTGGCCACGCTCGCCGACCGCGGAGTGGACGCCTGGGTGACCGGTGAGATCACCGACCGCGGCGAGCACACCACGGGCGCGGCCCTCGTCGGTGACTACGCGAACTGAGCGCCGGGACGCTGCCCGCGCGATGCACGGGCGGGCAGCACACCGGGTGGTGAGAGCCGTTCCGCGGTCCCGGGCAGCACTGAACCCGGCCGGTGACCGAGGTCACCCACCGGGTTCATGCTCAGCGCAAGGTCAAGCGCCGCGACGCTGTTGCGAGGACGGGCCGTCCTCGTCCTCGTCGTCGTCCTCATAGAGGTCGGCGTACCGTGCGTACAGGTCGTCGTCTTGCTCATCGTCCTCGAAATGCTCACCGTTCGGTGGCGGATTCGTAGGCGATGCACCCAGCTCCTCGGCCAGGCGTGAGAGGTCAGTCCCACCGCTGTTGTACTTCAGCTGGCGGGCGACCTTCGTCTGCTTGGCCTTGGCCCGGCCGCGCCCCATGGCTCGACCCCCTCAACGACGGGGCTCGACGGCCCCAGAGTCTTGACACGCGTTCATGGTCCAGAACGGACTCTCCGCGGAGAGACCGGTCCGTAGGGCTCCCACGGTACCTGAGCCCGCGCCCATACGGTACGTCGCCCGCATGACGTGCCTGTGCCCGGGACCGTCGAGGTGCCCTGTCCTCGCTGGTCAATCGCGATTTTAGCCACTTATCGCCGGTCGACCCGCCGAGGGAAGTGAGAGTTCTCTCCAAGTGCCCGCCGACGGGTACCGCTCAAACGTGCGAGGGTGGCCCGAGCCGGCCGCCCTCGCACACGTCAGCGCACCGGGCGCGCCTCCGCCATCCGCTGCTCGGCGATCCGGTCGGCCGCGGCGGCCGGCGGAATTCCGTCCTCCTTCGCACGTGCGAATATGGCGAGCGTGGTGTCGAAGATCTTCGACGCCTTCGCCTTGCACCGGTCGAAGTCGAAGCCGTGCAGCTCGTCGGCGACCTGGATGACACCGCCGGCGTTGACCACGTAGTCCGGCGCGTAGAGGATCCCGCGGTCGGCGAGGTCCTTCTCGACACCCGGGTGGGCGAGCTGGTTGTTGGCCGCGCCGCAGACCACCTTGGCGGTCAGCACCGGCACGGTGTCGTCGTTCAGCGCCCCGCCCAGCGCGCACGGGGCGTAGATGTCCAGGCCCTCGGTGCGGATGAGCGCCTCGGTGTCGGCGACGGCCGACACGCCCTCCGGGTGCCGGTCGAGGATCCGCCGCACGGCGTCCTCGCGCACATCGGTGATCACGACCTCGGCGCCCTCCGCCCGCAGGTGCTCCACCAGGTGGTGGCCGACCTTGCCGACGCCCGCGACGCCGACCTTGCGGTCCCGCAGCGAGGGGTCGCCCCACAGGTGCTGGGCTGCGGCCCGCATGCCCTGGTAGACGCCGAAGGAGGTGAGCACCGAGGAGTCGCCCGCGCCGCCGTTCTCGGGGGAGCGGCCGGTGGTCCAACGGCACTCGCGGGCCACCACGTCCATGTCGGCCACGTAGGTGCCGACGTCGCAGGCGGTGACGTACCGGCCGCCGAGCGAGGCGACGAACCGGCCGTAGGCCAGCAGCAGCTCCTCGGACTTGATCCGCTCCGGGTCACCGATGATCACGGCCTTGCCGCCGCCGTGGTCGAGACCGGCCATGGCGTTCTTGTACGACATCCCGCGCGCGAGGTTCAGCGCGTCGGCGACGGCCTCCTCCTCGGAGGCGTACGGGTAGAAGCGCGTACCGCCGAGGGCGGGGCCGAGGGCGGTGGAGTGGATGGCGATCACGGCCTTGAGGCCGCTGGCACGGTCCTGACAGAGCACGACTTGCTCGTGTCCCCCCTGGTCCGAGCGGAACAGGGTGTGCAGGACGCCGTCAGATACGTCGGTCACTGTGGTGACTCCTGAGTAGTTGCGGCGGGTGGGGTCGGCTCCCGGTGGTCCCCCCACGCTTGTGGCAAGGGGGAGGCGGCGGGGGCTGTGGCATGAGAGTAGATCCTTCCGCGTCCGACGGCGGCACCGTGTCCGAGATCACCTCCGTCCGGAGTACCGCCGTGCGGCGATTTGCCTGGATTTCCCACCCGTCCGAGCGGGGGTCCGGCAGGTTTTCGCGGCGGCCCGCGGGGGAGGGAGCAGGCGTGCCCAAGGTGTCCTCGGTGATCGTCCCCTACGCGGCGTACCTGCGCGTGTACGAACCGCTGGCCGCCTTCCCGGAACCGGAACGCGGCCACTGGGCCCGTTACGCGCGCCGTCCCGACCGCCCCTCCTACCAGGATGAACTCCGCCGTTCGCTGATGGACCTGGCGCCCACCCCGCCGGTGCCGGTGCCGGTCCACGAGAGCGACGACGCGTTCGTCCTGGAGGCCGACGGCGTCGTCTGCGTGTGCCCGTGGCGCACCCGGCTGCGCGGCTGGCAGGCCCTGGGCGAGCTCGCCGAGGACTTTCCGCTGCCGGTCCTGGACGCCCTCCTGCCTCCGGTCGTACGGCACCAGGCCACCCAGGACTACGAACGCTGGCTCGCCGACCACCCCGACGCCCGGCCGTGGATCCGCACCGCGACCTGGCAGGTGCCGATCAACTGGTTCGTGCTGTTCGCGGACGACGAGCGGGAGTACGACAAGGGCTCGGCGGACGAGGCGCCCGTGCTGCGCTACCGGACCCCCATGGTCCAGGCCCGCCGACGGGTGGCGCGCGGGCTGCGCGCGCTGCGCGACGCCATGGAGGAGAGCCTGCTGATCGACGGTCTCGTGGATGTCGGGCGCTGGCTGGAGGAGTTCCATCCGCGCTCGCTGGTCGAGCTGGACTACGGCGGACTGGTGCACGCCCTGCCGGCCGGCGCGCTCGAGGGCGACCATTCGGCGGCGGACGTGGCCGAAGGGATCGCGGCGCTGCGGCGCGGTGACGGGGAGGGTGCGGGGGAGGCTTACGGGCGTCTCGTGGAGCGCTGGCGGGCGGTGCGCGACCTGCGCTCGGCGAACTGACGTTTGACCAAACGCCCTTCTTGGGGTTTTGTCTTCGCCTTGAGGTGCCTGAGGTTCTGTCAGTGCGGGCCCGAGAACGGACGTAGATGCCGATCCGGGCGTATGTCCCAAGCGCGTCAAGCGTGACGGACCGCACTTACGCGGCCCTTGCGCCCCTTGCCCACCCTCATGCCAAAATAGGACAAGGAGTCCGGGGAGGGCTCCTCCGTCCTGCTGTGCTCGACTATGGGCGGAATCTCAGCATTGCCCGCTTTGGGGGGTCTGGTGACTCCTGATCGCTGCTGTGACTGATCGTCACAGCGACGTGACTGTCCGCTATGGCACGGTCCATCGGCTTCCGCGGCTGATGAACACCTGGGAGGGCAATTCCATCGGTTTGGCCGACGTGGCTGGACAGATGGTGTAGTTGTAGTGCCGAGGACAAGCCGTTCGTCCTATAACCGACTCGACTCGCGTCCGCCATTTCGGGCAACGCGGGTCAAGGTGCAGAATTTAGAGGAAAGAACCGAGAAGGTTCGGTTCTCCCGAGGAGGCCGCTCATGACCGCTCGCACCCCTGATGCCGAGCCGCTGCTGACCCCGGCTGAGGTCGCCACCATGTTCCGCGTCGACCCCAAGACGGTCACGCGCTGGGCGAAGGCAGGCAAGCTCACGTCGATCCGCACGCTCGGCGGGCATCGCCGCTACCGCGAAGCCGAGGTCCGCGCACTGCTCGCGGGCATTCCGCAGCAGCGCAGCGAGGCCTGAACATCCGCATGAACCGGGCAGAACCGACTGGTCCCCCACTGGTCGGGACGCCCGGGAGCACTGGCTCCAAGCGACGCGGGGACTGCCCCAACAGGCCCCTCGCCCAAGCCGATCAGAGCTTTCCAGGCAACTGAACAAGGGTGCGTCGTCGATCGCGCTGGACTCCGCCGGGTCCAGCGCGATCTTTTTTGTGCGCTGGTGAGGGGCCGGCGGTGCCCGTCGGCGGACCCGGGAGACGGTCTGTGCGCGGGCTTGTCGGACTCTGGGGGCGGCTGGTGGGATCGTCCCGCCCGCCGGTCGTGCCGACCCCTCCGAGTGGTGCAATTGCACATATTAAATTGACCTGTTGTAGGAGGGGTGTAAGTGCCGCACCTCTCAAAACTGATGCGGTGACACCCGTCACATACCAGTCGGCTTGTTGAGCCTGTGGCATATGCGCTAGAGGGAACGGGCGTTGGGCGCCGGTTGTTCCCGGCCGGGTTCGGGCGAGCCGGAGGGAGAGTCCAGCGCCAGCCGCAACAGGCGGTGGCAGATCGGGCAGTGACGTGTCAGATGCCGGTAGGACGACGCGGCCGACAGGTGCGCACGGAGCAGGGCCCGCGTCTCGTGCCTAGCCGATGCCGCCATACGCCACCTCCAGGAGGCCCCACGGAGTCGTGCCCTGCTTCCTGAGGTACCGAGGGACGGCGAACCCGTCAAGACGGCACGAGGGGCACTGAGAGGCGCACAGCGCCACGGTGGCACGGAGACCGGGCTGGAAGCCTGGGTTCCCTCCCGGGCGGCCCACGGAATGCTTCGGGGTCCGGGTACGACGAAGGCCCGCGGTCCCTTTGCGGGCGCGGGCCTTCGAGATGATGCGGTCCTGACGGGATTTGAACCCGCGGCCTCCACCTTGACAGGGTGGCGAGCACTCCAAACTGCTCCACAGGACCAGGTTTCGCAGCGCCATTCCTGCGTTGCGCTGCGAGAAGGACTGTACAGGAGGGTGAGCCCACTGGTCGAACTCACCCTGCGTGCCGACCCCGTTACGGCACCGCCGCGTCGATCGCCTTCACGATCCGCTTGTCCGACACCGGGTACGCCGTGCCGAGCGCGTGGGCGAAGTAGCTGACCCGCAGCTCCTCGATCATCCAGCGGATGTCCAGCACCTGCCGCGGAACGGGCCGCCCCTGCGGCATCTGCTCCAGCAGCCAGGCGTACTCGTCCTGCATCTCGTGGACCTTGGCCATCCGCGTCGAGTCCCGTTGCACGTTCGCCGCCATCTGCTGCAGCCGGCGGTCCGCGGCCACCAGATACCGCATCAGGTCCGGCAGCCGCCGCAGCCCCGCCTCCGTGACGAAGCCCGGCCGTACGAGGCCGTCCAGCTGCTTGCGCACGTCCTGGAGGTTCTGGAGGAGCGCAGGGCTCCGCACACCCTTCAGGCGGCGCTCACAGGCCTGCCACGCGGCCAGCACCTGCTGCACCCGGTCCACCGCGCGGACCGTCGTGTCGACGATGTCCGCGCGGACCTTGTCGTACAGCTTCCGGAACGACTCCTCGTCCCACACCGGACCGCCGAAGTCCGCGATGAGCTTGTCCGCCGCGGCCGTCGCGCAGTCCTCGAACAGGGCCTGCACGGAACCGTGCGGATTCGCGGACAGCGCCAGCTTCTGGGCGTTCGTCAGCTTCTCGGATGCGAACTTCGCGGGGTTCACCGGGATACCGAGCAGGATCAGCCGCCGGGTGCCCTTCCACATCGCCTCCGCCTGCTCGGCCTCCGAGTCGAACAGCCGGACCGAGACCGAGTCGCCGTCGTCCACCAGGGCCGGGAACGCCTTCACCGGCTGACCGGCCCGACGCGTCTCGAACACCTGGGTGAGCGAACCGATCGTCCAGTCCGTCAGCCCCTTGCGCTCCAGCGACTCGCCGCCCTGGCGCTGCGCCGTCGCGGCGGCCGCCTGGGACAGCGCCTTGCGGGCCTTCGGCCGCAGCCGGAGCTTCAGGGCCTGAAGGTCCTTGTCCTCGGCGAGTTTGCGGCGCCGCTCGTCGACAATCCGGAACGTCACCTTCAAGTGGTCGGGAACCCGGGACCAGTCGAAGTCCTCCGCCTCGAAGGGCACCCCGACCATCCGCTTGAGCTCACGGGCCATGGTCACCGTCAACGGCTCCTGCAGGGGCACCGCACGCTCCAGGAACGCCTTGGCGTAGTTCGGCGCCGGCACGTAGTTCCGCCGGATCGGCTTGGGGAGCGAACGGATCAGCTCCGTGACGACGTCCTCCCGCAGACCCGGGATCTGCCAGTCGAAGCCCTCGTCGGTCACCTGGTTCAGCACCTGCAGCGGGATGTGGACCGTCACACCGTCGGCATCCGCACCCGGCTCGAACTGGTACGTCACCCGGAACTTGAGCGGGCCCTGCCGCCAGGAGTCGGGATAGTCGGCCTTGGTGACCGCCTCCGCCGACTCGCGGATCAGCATCTCCCGCTCGAAGTCGAGGAAGTCCGGCTGCTCGTGCCGCTTGCGCTTCCACCACGAGTCGAAGTGCGCGCCCGACACCACATGCTCGGGGATCCGCTGCTCGTAGAAGTCGAACAGGGTCTCGTCGTCGACGAGAATGTCCCGGCGGCGCGCCCGGTGCTCCAGCTCCTCGACCTCGGTCAGCAGCCGCCGGTTGTCCGCGTAGAACTTGTGGTGCGTCCGCCAGTCGCCCTCCACCAGGGCGTTGCGGATGAACAGCTCCCGGGAGACCTCCGGATCGATCCGCCCGTAGTTCACCTTGCGCTGGGCCACGATCGGTACGCCGTACAGCGTCACCTTCTCGTACGCCATCACGGCCGCCTGGTCCTTCTCCCAGTGCGGCTCGCTGTACGTGCGCTTGAGCAGGTGCTCGGCGAGCGGCTCCACCCACTCCGGCTCGATCTTCGCGTTGACCCGCGCCCACAGCCGGGACGTCTCCACCAGCTCGGCCGACATCACGAACCGCGGCGGCTTCTTGAACAGCGCCGAACCCGGGAAGATCGCGAACTTGGCGTTGCGGGCGCCGAGGTACTCGTTGCGCCCGCCCTCCTTGCGGCCGCCGCCCGGACCGGAGTCCTTGGACTCCTTCACGTCCTTCATGCCGATGTGCGAGAGCAGACCGGACAGCAGCGACACATGGATGTGGTCCGCCGGGGCGTCCTCCTCGTTCAGACGGATGCCCATCTGCTTGGCGACCGTCCGCAGCTGCGTGTAGATGTCCTGCCACTCGCGGATTCGCAGGAAGTTCAGGAACTCCTGCTTGCACATCTGCCGGAACGACGACGAACCGCGCTCCTTCTGCTGCTCGCGGATGTACCGCCAGAGGTTGAGGAAGGCCAGGAAGTCACTGGACTCGTCCCGGAACCGGGCGTGCTGCTGATCGGCCTGGGTCTGCTTGTCCGCCGGCCGTTCCCGCGGGTCCTGGATCGACAGGGCCGCCGCGATGACCATGACCTCGCGGGCGCAGCCGTTCCGGTCCGCCTCCAGCACCATGCGCGCCAGCCGGGGGTCCACCGGCAGCTGTGCCAGCTTCCGCCCGGTCTGCGTGAGCCGCTTGCGGGGATCCTTCTGGGCCGGATCGAGCGCGCCCAGCTCCTGGAGCAGCTGGACACCGTCGCGGATGTTGCGGTGGTCCGGCGGGTCGATGAAGGGGAACTTCTCGATCTCCCCCAGGCCGGCCGCCGTCATCTGCAGGATGACCGAGGCCAGGTTCGTGCGCAGGATCTCCGCGTCCGTGAACTCCGGGCGGACCAGGAAGTCGTCCTCGCTGTACAGCCGGATGCAGATGCCGTCCGACGTACGGCCGCAGCGGCCCTTGCGCTGGTTGGCGCTGGCCTGCGAGATGGGCTCGATCGGCAGCCGCTGCACCTTGGTGCGATGGCTGTAGCGCGAGATGCGCGCGAACCCGGGGTCGATGACGTACTTGATGCCCGGCACGGTGAGGGACGTCTCGGCCACGTTGGTCGCCAGAACGATCCTGCGGCCGGTGTGCTGCTGGAACACCCGGTGCTGCTCGGCGTGCGAGAGCCGGGCGTACAACGGCAGCACCTCGGTCGACCGGTACCGCTTCTTGGTGAGCGCGTCCGCCGTGTCCCGGATCTCCCGCTCACCGGAGAGGAACACCAGGATGTCGCCCGGCCCCTCCGCCATCAGCTCCTCGACGGCATCGGTGATCGCCGTGATCTGGTCCCGGTCGGCGTCGTCGGAGTCCTCCTCCAGTAGCGGCCGGTACCGCACCTCCACCGGATAGGTACGCCCGCTGACCTCGATGATCGGCGCGTCGCCGAAGTGCCGGGAGAAGCGCTCCGGGTCGATGGTCGCCGACGTGATGACGACCTTGAGGTCCGGACGCTTCGGCAGCAGCTGGGCGAGATAGCCGAGCAGGAAGTCGATGTTGAGCGAGCGCTCGTGCGCCTCGTCGATGATGATCGTGTCGTAGGCGCGCAGCTCACGGTCGGTCTGGATCTCCGCGAGCAGGATGCCGTCGGTCATCAGCTTGATGAACGTGGCGTCGGGATTCACCTGGTCGGTGAAGCGGACCTTCCAGCCCACGGCCTCGCCGAGCGGGGTCTCGAGCTCCTCGGCGACGCGCTCGGCCACCGTGCGGGCGGCGATCCGCCGGGGCTGGGTGTGACCGATCATGCCGCGCACGCCCCGGCCCAGCTCCATGCAGATCTTCGGGATCTGCGTGGTCTTGCCGGAACCGGTCTCACCGGCGACGATCACGACCTGGTGATCACGGATCGCCTCGGCGATGTCGTCCCTCTTCTGGCTGACCGGCAGCTGCTCGGGGTACCGCACGTCCGGCACCCGGGCACGGCGCGCGGTCATCCGCTCCTCGGCCCCGGCGACCTCCGTCTCGATCTCGGCGAGCACGGCGGCGCGGGCCTCCGGCTTACGGATCCTGCGTGCGCCCTCGAGCCGCCGCCCGAGCCGGTGCGCATCGCGCAGCGACAGCTCGGTGAGACGGGAGGCAAGGGAGCCGAAGGCGGGGGCAGAGTGCGTAGACATACGGACTCCAGGATCTCATCCCGCGGAAATTCGCGGCCAACGATTTTGCCGGGGCACACAACAAGGCCCCGATCGAGGATCGGGGCCTTCGCTGTGGCTGGGGCCGGGGTCGAACCGGCGACCTTCCGCTTTTCAGGCGGACGCTCGTACCAACTGAGCTACCCAGCCGCGGTGTTTCACGTGAAACACCAGCGGTCCTGACGGGATTTGAACCCGCGGCCTCCACCTTGACAGGGTGGCGAGCACTCCAAACTGCTCCACAGGACCAAGCGTGTCGTACGACAGTGTCGCACAGGGTGGTGCGTGCCCCCAACGGGATTCGAACCCGTGCTACCGCCTTGAAAGGGCGGCGTCCTAGGCCGCTAGACGATGAGGGCTATCGGCCCGCCTGGGCGCTTCTCAGCGCGTCGGGGACGTGAGAAGCATATGGGATGGCGGGAGGGTTCGCCAAAACGGTTTACGGCGCGGTCGTCGAGGGGGTCCTGGCGGCGGGGGACGACGAGGTGACCGAGGGGGTGCCGGAGGGGGACGGCGGGGTGCTCGCGCCCGGCTGGTTCTCCTCGGGGAGGTGCCGGCTGACCTCCGCCGTCGTCAGGCCGAGACCGCCCAGTTCGATCGAGTCCCAGGCCTGGAGGCGGCGGGAGTCACGGTCGAAGTAGAGGATCGACGTCTCGATGGGGTCGGGATACTCGCCCTCGATGGCGCGCAGGCCGCTGCCGCCGGTGGAGCCCTCGATCCTGAGCCGGGTGCCGTACTGCATGACCTCGCTGTCCTCGCGGTGGAGGTGCCCGGCGAGGACCAGGGGGACGGTGCCGTCGACCTCACGGGCCGCGGAGGGCTCGTGGGCGACCGCGACGTCCACCGGGGTGCCGGCGGCGCGCTGGTCGCGCAGCGCGGAGGCGAGACGGGCCCCCGCCAGTTCCTGGGACTGCTCGGCCCCGTTCTTCTTCGAGCGGTCGGGGGTGAACTGCGGGTCGCCGATCCCGGCGAAGCGCAGCCCGGCGATGGTCCTCGCCCTGCCGTCGTCGAGCACGTGAACGTTCTTCAGGCCTTCGAGGTAGCGCTGGGTGACCTGTGAGTCGTGGTTGCCGCGGACCCAGACGTAGGGCGCGCCGAGGTCCTCGATGGGGTCCAGGAACCCGTTCTCGGCGGCGGTGCCGTGGTCCATCGTGTCGCCGGAGTCGACGATCACGTCCACCCGGTACTGCTCCACCAGCGAGGCGATGATCTTCCAGCTCGCGGGGTTGAGGTGGATGTCGGAGACGTGCAGGACCCGGATGGTGGTGGGGTCGGGCTGGTAGGTGGGGAGCGTGGACGTGGCGTCGTAGAGCTTGGTCACGTTGGTGACCAGGCGGGCCAACTCCTTCTGGTAGACGTCGAACTCGGTGACGATGCTGCGCGCGTCGCCGACGAGGGAGGGCGCGGAGGAGAGCAGGCCGGAGAACTTCGGCTCCAGGACGGAGTCGGGGTTCCAGGTGGCGAACGCGGTGCCGCCGGAGGCGGCCAGCAGGGTGAGGGCGAGTCCGCCGGCGGCGAGGGCGCGGCGGGGCCGGCGGTAGATGACCAGGCCGAGCGCCGTGGCACCGGTGACGACGGCGACGCAGGAGCGCACGGCGAGGTCGACGGTGCCGTGGGTGATGTCCCGGGCGACCTCCTCCTGAAGGCCGGAGAGGCGCTCGGGGCGGTCGACGAGGGCCTGGGAACGTTCGGGGTCGAGCTGGTCGACGTTGACGTCGAGACGCACGGGCGCGGTGTGGCTGTCGAGTTGCAGGGCGCCCAGGGGCGAGACATTGATCTTGGTGCCGCCGGTGAAGGAGGGGCGCAGGGTCATCGTGGTGTCCATGGGACCCACGGGGACACGGACGTTGCCGACCACGAGCAGGCCCAGCCAGGCGCCGAGGACGACCACCGCGACCAGCCCGAGGGCGCGTACCCAGGGGCGCGGCTGCGGGGCGAGGGCGGTCGTCGTGGGTGCGGGCCGGCGGGAGCGGTTGCGGCGGGTGAGGGCCCGCGGGACCCGTTGGATGCGGTGGACGGCGTTCATGACGGCGGAGGGGACGCGGGCCATTGGTCCCGTATGCCCAAGCCACGGTCCGGATATGCGGGTCTCCCGCGCATCTCGTACGGACGGCTCGTGCCCGACAATGGCTCTGTGCTGGAGATGACGCGCGAGACGTTCGAGGAGCTGGTCTCCGAGGCGCTGGACCGGATTCCGCCGGAGCTGATGCGGCTGATGGACAACGTCGCGGTGTTCGTCGAGGACGAGCCGCCGGCGGACGATCCGGAGCTGCTGGGGTTGTACGAGGGGACACCGCTGACGGAGCGGGGCGAGTGGTACGCCGGGGTGCTGCCCGACCGGATCACCATCTACCGGGGGCCGACCCTGCGGATGTGCGAGTCCCGGGAGGACGTGGTCGCCGAGACCGAGATCACGGTGGTGCACGAGATCGCGCACCACTTCGGCATCGACGACGCCCGGCTGCACGCGCTCGGCTACGGGTGAGCCGTTCGCGTGTCTTCTTGCGGGTGGCGGGAGTTGGGGTTGTTGACCCTGTACTCCGACCGGAGGTGGCCCCGTGCGCCGCTTGTACGTACCCGTCCGCCTGGCCGCCACCGTCGTGGCCGTCGCCGCTGCCGCCGGTTGTGTGAGCGTGGGTGACGACGGTGCCGGCCGGGGTGCCGGACCGTCGCACTCCGCGGGGCGGTCGGGCGGTGAGGCGCCGGACGGAGGAGCGGCGGGGCCGGGCGGCGGCGCCGGGTACGGCGCGGCGGCGGCCGACGGTGAGCGCGGCTACGGCGGCGAGGGCAAGGAACGCAAGGGCAAGGGGAAGAAGCGCGGGGCGGGGAAGCCTGCGCCGGGCGAGGCCTCGCCGTCCGCGGGGGCGAGCGGGTCGGCGCCGGCCGGCGGCGGCCCCGGCGGGCCTCCCGGACCGGCCCCGGACGACGGGCCGGTTCCGCCGGAGCCCTCCCGGACGCCGGACCCGGAGCCCACGCCGACGCCGCCCGAGCCGTCGGCCGAGCCGGAGCCGACGCAGGCGGAGCCGTCCTCGTCGGCGCAGCCGCCGCCGGGCACCCAACTGGCACAGCGGGAGCCGGCGCCGGAAGCGGGGGCGCCGGTCTAGAACAACCCTGTCGAGCACATCCGTGCCCGACGGACCCCGTTTCACCTGCAGATTTGCTTTCGGGGTGCCGGGGTGCGTATGGTGGCAGATCGTTTGATCCTATTTGCCCGGCGCCACTGCAGAGCGCGCCGTGTGGCGCGTACTCTCCCTTACCGTGGTGGACCGCATCGAGGCGGTCGTTATTGCGAATCGCGAATCACGGAGTTGACGGGCGCGTGCCGAAGAGACTCCGGAAGGTTTCGCATTCGTATGCCCATCGCCAGTACTGATCACGTCGTCGTGCCCGAGAACACCCAGGACACCGACATCGACGTCACCACCGAAGTGGCGGCGCCCGAGATCACCTTCGCCGACCTCGGTCTCCCCGAGGGTGTCGTGCGCAAGCTCGCGCAGAACGGCGTGACCACCCCCTTCCCGATCCAGGCCGCGACCATCCCGGACGCCCTGGCCGGCAAGGACATCCTCGGCCGGGGCCGCACCGGCTCCGGCAAGACCCTCTCCTTCGGACTGCCGACCCTGGCCACGCTGGCCGGCGGCCGCACCGAGAAGCACAAGCCGCGCGCCGTCATCCTGACGCCGACGCGTGAACTGGCCATGCAGGTCGCCGACGCGCTCCAGCCGTACGGGGACGTCATGGGCCTGAAGATGAAGGTCGTCTGCGGCGGCACCTCGATGGGCAACCAGATCTACGCCCTCGAGCGCGGCGTCGACATCCTCGTCGCCACCCCCGGCCGCCTCCGCGACATCATCAACCGCGGCGCCTGCTCCCTGGAGAACGTGCAGATCACCGTTCTCGACGAGGCCGACCAGATGTCCGACCTGGGCTTCCTGCCCGAGGTCACCGAGCTCCTCGACCAGGTCCCGGCGGGCGGCCAGCGGATGCTGTTCTCCGCGACCATGGAGAACGAGATCAAGACCCTCGTCGACCGCTACCTGAACTCCCCGGCGACCCACGAGGTGGACGCGGCGCAGGGCGCGGTGACGACCATGTCGCACCACATCCTCGTCGTGAAGCCCAAGGACAAGGCGCCGGTCACCGCGGCCATCGCCTCCCGCAAGGGCCGCACCATCATCTTCGTCCGCACCCAGCTGGGCGCCGACCGCGTCGCCGAGCAGCTGCGGGACGCCGGGGTGAAGGCCGACGCGCTGCACGGCGGCATGACGCAGGGCGCCCGCACGCGGACGCTGGCGGACTTCAAGGACGGTTACGTCAACGTCCTGGTCGCCACCGACGTCGCCGCGCGCGGTATCCACGTCGACGGCATCGACCTGGTCCTGAACGTGGACCCGGCAGGCGATCACAAGGACTACCTGCACCGCGCGGGCCGCACGGCGCGTGCCGGCCGCACCGGCACCGTCGTCTCCCTGTCCCTGCCGCACCAGCGGCGCCAGATCTTCCGGCTGATGGAGGACGCGGGCGTCGACGCCACGCGCCACATCATCCAGGGCGGCGCGGCCTTCGACCCGGAGGTCGCCGAGATCACCGGTGCCCGGTCGATGACCGAGGTGCAGGCCGAGTCGGCGGGTAACGCGGCGCAGCAGGCCGAGCGTGAGGTCGCCCAGCTCACCAAGGAGCTGGAGCGGGCGCAGCGCCGCGCGTCGGAGCTGCGCGACGAGGCCGACCGGCTGGTGGCCCGGGTCGCGCGGGAGCGCGGCGAGGACCCCGCGGCGGCGGTGGCCGAGGCGGCCGCCGTGGCGTCGGTCGAGGCCGAGGCGTCTCTGCCGGAGCAGCCGACCGCCCGGGACGTCGAGCGGACCGAGCGCGTCGAGCGCACGGAGGCTCCGGCGCCGTACGAGCGGCGCGAGCGCCGTGACGACCGGGGCGACCGTGGCGGTTTCCGTCGCGACGACCGGGGTGAGCGTGGCGGTCGTTCGTTCGAGCGTCGTGACGACCGCGGTGGTTTCAACCGCGATCGTGACCGTGACCGCGGTGGCTTCCGCCGTGACGACCGGGGTGAGCGTGGTGGTCGTTCGTTCGAGCGTCGTGACGACCGCGGTGGTTTCAACCGCGATCGTGACCGTGACCGCGGCGGCTTCCGTCGCGACGACCGTGACGACCGCGGTGGCTTCCGCCGTGACGACCGGGGCGACCGGGGCGACCGTGGCGGTTTCCGTCGCGACGACCGGGGTGAGCGTGGCGGTCGTTCGTTCGAGCGTCGTGACGACCGGGGCGGCTTCAACCGCGATCGTGACCGTGACCGCGGCGGCTTCCGCCGTGACGACCGGAGCGGCCACCGCGGCAGCGACCGGCCGTTCAACCGCGACCGCCAGGGCGACCGCCCGGGCTTCCGCTCCGGCGGCCACGACCGCCCGTACGGCCGTCGTGACGACCACCGCGGCGGGGGCTCCTTCGGCCGCCGCGAGGACAAGCCGCGCTGGAAGCGCAACGGCTGACGCTGTCTCACCGAGCTGACCGGAAGGGCCCGCACGACACCCGTCGCGCGGGCCCTTCCGCGTGCCCCTCGGGACACGGCCCGACCCGCCTCCCCGATACCCGATCGGAGACTCGGCCACGTCCGGCTATGCTCGGGGAGGCAACATCGCCAGGGGCCCTTAGCTCAATTGGCAGAGCAGTGGACTTTTAATCCATTGGTTGTGGGTTCGAGTCCCACAGGGCCTACCGGTGGCGGGGGAGAGGGACACCCTCTGACCCGCTGTGCAGCGCCTGATGCGGCTTCGGCCGGGTCGGGCGCTGCTTCGTTTCGTGAGTGAGCTCTTCCGGCGGGACCCGTCCCGTAGGTTCTGCCTTTGGATCGGACGGGCCGGCGACGCCGCCCGGACGTGGGTCGGTCCCAGGAGGAGGGCAAGCCATGGGGTACAGGGAGCGACGGGTCGAGATGATCGCCGGCCGGGTGGCGCCGTATCTGGAGCCCGGGGAGCAGATCCAGACGGGGTTCATGACGGTGACCGGTTCGGGGATCATCACCGCGCCGGCGGAGACGATCGTGGTCACCGACCGCGCGATCCTCGTCGTGGGCCGGGACGGGGCGCAGCGCCTCCCGCGCGAGGTCCGGTTCGGCAAGCCGTCCGGGATCTACCACAAGTTCGAACTCGACCGTACGTACAAGGTGCACCGCCAGTGGTTCAAGGAGGTCGTCGCGGCCGACGAGGCGCTGGGGGCCCCGCGGACCGACGACGGCCCGGCGGCCGGGGAGCACTGAGCCCGCCCGGCCGCGCCGTGTCAGCAGCGCCGGGGGCGGCGGGGCCGCGAGCGGCGCTCCGGGTCGAGGAGCTGCACGGCGATCCCGGAGAGGACCAGCCCCGCCGCGATGAGCAGTCCGTCGGGGACGATCACCCCCGCGATCAGCATCGCCACCCCGATGACCAGCGCCCACCAGGCGCCCGTGCGCCGGTACTCGCGCGGGCGGGTCGGCTGTCCGGCGGACAGCGAACGGACGAAACGGGGATCCTCGTGCTCGAGTCGGGCCGCGAGGCCGACGAGGCGGTCGTCGCTGGACGGGGGCACGGCTCCTCCTTCCGAGGGATGGCCGCACGGCGCCATGCCGACGGCCGCGTTCCGGAACACCGGACGTGTGAAGGGGATCCGTCGGCCTGTCGCGAACTCGGGCCGGTACAAGGGAGCTTGCCCGTGCGCCGACATGGTCACCCGTCCGGTACGGAGACTCCAGGGTCTCCCGTCGGCGCCGGCCGGGGCCATCGGTCGCACTCCCCATCCTCACGGGCGACGGTGCCCATACGGGCCGCCGCCGCACGGGGGTGCCTGCGCGAAAATGGGGGTTGTCACCGATGGCGCGCAGCCTGCTCAGGGCACAGGCTGGATGGTGACGGCCCGCGCCGCGCCCCCGGTCCGCGAGCCCGTCCTGGCTCCCGCCGCACCGGGAGCCTCCCCCGTCGGAGCGGTCATGGCGAGGAGGCGGTACGGGGTGCCTCTGTTCTGGCGGATCTTCATGCTGAACGCCGTCGTGCTCGTCGTCGCCACGGCCCTTCTGCTGGGACCCGTCACCGTCTCCACCCCTGTGCTGCTCACCGAGGCCGCGGTGCTCACCGTGGGCCTGGCCGCCATGCTGGTCGCCAACGCGCTGCTGCTCCGCTTCGGGCTGGCGCCGCTGCAGCGCCTGACCCGTGCCATGACCACCGCCGACCTGCTCCGCCCGGGGCACCGTCCCGAGGTCGGCGGGCGCGGTGAGATCGCCGAGCTGATCACCACGTTCAACACCATGCTCGACCGGCTCGAGGACGAGCGCGCCACGAGCAGCGCCCGCGCCCTGTCGGCGCAGGAGGGGGAGCGCCGCCGTATCGCCCAGGAGCTGCACGACGAGGTCGGCCAGTCCCTGACCGCCGTACTGCTCCAGCTCAAGCGGGCCGCCGACCACGCCCCGCCGGAGCTGGGCGACGAACTGCGCCAGGTCCAGGAGACCACCCGCGCGAGTCTGGAGGAGATCCGGCGGATCGCCCGCCGACTGCGCCCCGGCGTACTGGACGAGCTGGGCCTGGCCAGCGCCCTCAAGGCCCTCGCCACCGAGTTCGGCGGCTCCGGTCTGAGCGTCCAGCACAGCCTCGCAGGGGACCTGCCCGCGCTGGACCGGGAGACCGAGCTGGTCATCTACCGGGTCGCCCAGGAAGGCCTCACCAACATCGTCCGCCACTCCCGAGCACGCCGGGCGGAGCTCGCCCTGTCCCGTACGCCCGACGGTGTCCTGCTGCGCGTCCGTGACGACGGCCGGGGCATCGTCGGCGCGGCGGAGGGCGCCGGAATCCGCGGCATGCGGGAACGCGCCCTGCTCGTCGGCGCCGGCCTGGCCGTGGAGCCCGGACCCGGCGGTGGCACCGAGGTGCGTCTGGCCGTGCCCGTCCCCGCCCGCTTCCCCGCGCACGCCCTCATCCCCGTCGGAGGGCCGTCGATGCCCGCGCACGCTCCTCCGCCTCCGTGACCGACGCACCCGACCGGAAACGCTGAACATGACCGAGCAGGCCCCCACCCGCATTCTTCTCGCCGACGACCATGTACTGGTCCGCCGGGGGGTTCGCCTCATCCTGAACGGCGAACCGGATCTGACCGTCGTGGCCGAGGCCGCCGACGGCGTCGAAGCCCTCGAACAGGCCCGTGAGCACCGCCCCGACCTGGCCATCCTCGACATCGGCATGCCCCGTCTGACCGGTCTCCAGGCGGCCCGTGAGCTCTCCCGCACCTCGCCGGAGACACGGATCCTCATCCTGACCATGTACGACAACGAGCAGTTCTTCTTCGAGGCGCTCGCCGCCGGTGCCTCGGGCTACGTCCTGAAGTCCGTCGCCGACCAGGACCTCGTCGAGGCCTGCCACGCCACCATGCGCGGCGAGCCGTTCCTCTACCCGGGAGCCGTCAACGCCCTCATCCACAACTACCTGGATCTCGCGCGGGAGGGCCGGACCCTGCCGGCCAAGGCCATCACCGACCGCGAGGAGCAGATCCTCAAGCTCGTCGCCGAGGGGCACACCTCGCAGCAGATCGCCAGTCTTCTGGTGATCAGCCCTAAGACGGTGGAGCGACACCGCGCCAACCTGCTGGCCAAGCTCGGTCTGAAGGACCGCCTGGAGCTCACCCGGTACGCCATCCGCGTCGGCCTGATCGAACCCTGAACCGTCGTCCGGGCCGGCCGGGGGCGCGGGCGGCGCACCGCCGGGCGGGTTGTCAGACTTGACCCGGGCCGCGCAGCGGTCCCGCCAGCCGCCGATCCCTCCCGGAGTGCGCCGATGCCCCGTCCGTACGTCCTGCTGTCCGCCGCCGTCTCCCTCGACGGCTACCTGGACGACACCGGTCCCGAGCGGCTGCTGCTGTCCGGCCCGGCCGACTTCGACCGGGTCGACGAGGTGCGGGCATCCGTGGACGCCATCCTGGTCGGCGCCGGCACGATCCGCGCCGACAACCCCCGGCTGCTGGTCAACTCGCCCGAGCGCCGCGCCGCCCGTCTCGCCGAGGGCAGGCCCGAGTATCCGCTCAAGGTGACCGTGAGCGGGTCCGGGGAGCTGGACCCGGCGGCGCAGTTCTGGCACACCGGTGGCGAGAAGGTCCTCTACACCACCGACAAGGGCGCCGAGCGCGCCCGCGCCCTCGGCCTCGCCGCCGATGTGGTCCCGCTCGGCCCGGAGCTCGACTGGCGACGCCTGCTGGAGCATCTGGGCGCCGTGCGCGGGGTGCGGCGGCTGATGGTGGAGGGCGGCGGCCGTGTCCACACCCAGCTGCTCACCGAGGGCCTCGCCGACGAGCTCCAGCTGGTCCTCGCCCCGCTGTTCGTCGGTGACGCGGACGCCCCCCGTCTGTTCGGGCCCGGCTCCTACCAGGGCGGCCGGCTGCGGCTGGTGGAGACCCGCCCGATAGGCGATGTGGTCCTGATGCGCTACGAGCCCACGGCGCCCGGCACCGGCGCGCTGCCCGTCGCCGCCGACCACCACTGGCTGGCCCTCGCCTGCGAGCTGGCCGCGCAGTGTCCGCCCTCGGAGACGGCGTTCAGTGTGGGCGCGGTGGTGGTGGCCGCGGACGGCACGGAGCTGGCGCGGGGCCACTCCCGGGAGGGCGGTGACCCGGTGGTGCACGCGGAGGAGGCCGCGCTCGCCAAGACCGATCCCACGGACCCCCGGCTCGCCGGTGCCACCGTGTACTCGAGCCTGGAGCCGTGCGCCCGGCGCGCGTCGCGGCCGGCGCCCTGCGCGGGGCTGATCCTGGACGCGGGGGTACGGCGGGTGGTCACGGCCTGGCGGGAGCCGGACACGTTCGTGGCCGGTGCCGACGGCAGCGCGGTACTGGCGGACGGGGGCGCCACCGTGGTCGTCCTGCCGGAGTTCGAGGACCGTGCGAAGGCGCCGAACGGCCACTTGACCGGCCGCTGAGACGGGGCCGCGGGTAATGGGTGTGCGGCATGTCCCGCGGATGGCGTACACTGGTCTCAACGACGCGGGGTGGAGCAGCTCGGTAGCTCGCTGGGCTCATAACCCAGAGGTCGCAGGTTCAAATCCTGTCCCCGCTACTGAAGGCCGAGGGCCGGAATCCGACAAGGGTTCCGGCCCTCGGTGTTTCCCGTCGTCTCCCTCTCCATCACTCAAGGTGAGCGAACCGTCCCGCAGCGCATAACAACTGACACACCGTCAGTAGCCGTCCCGCGGCTGAGTTGAGGTCAACTCGCCCGTTTTTGCCCGCTCGTGGCAGGTAAGTCCACGCGAAATTCGTTAACGATCAAGAGGAACGGCTTGGAATCCGGCCCTCGCGTCTATTAACGTTCGATAACGCAGCGCGGTCGTCCCAGCCGTCACAGAAGTCGGCTCCGTGCGCACGCGCCGAATCCCGCAAGGGAACCGGGGAACCACCACCATGGGGTGAATCGTGTGGATGCAGCCGTGGCAACACGGCTCGTATACGCGCGTAGGAGACCTTCCTGCTCCGAACCCGTCAGCTAACCCGGTAGGCGAGAAGGAAGGAAAGGAGCGCGCCCACGTGGCGTCCAACCCGCCTGCCCCCGAGGCCCCGTTCAAGCCGAGCGACACCTTCGTCTACGGCGGTGTCCGCACCGACGAGGGCCCCTTCGAGGAGTGGAACCCCACCGCGGAGTCCATTCGCCCGGTACGTGGCCGGCACCGCGTCTCCAAGCAGCGCGGGGGAGGGCTCGCCCGCAGCTCCACCGTTCTCGGCGTCGGCGTCATAGCGGCGGTCGGCGCCGGCGGTATGGCCAGCGCCCAGACCGGCAAGCCGCCGGTCTCCATCTCCATGCCCGACCTCCCCAATGTGGGTTCCCTCATCTCCGACGAGGAAACGCCCGAGGGTTCGGCCACCCCCCTCAGCAGCCTCGGCATGACCACCGCCGAAGCCGAGCAGGGCACCGAGGGCGCCGGCGAGGCGCTGCGCACCCGGATCATGGCCCAGGTCGAGCAGCAGCAGAGCCAGGCCGAGACCAAGGCCGCCGCCGAGGCCGTCGCCGCCGCCGAGAAGCAGGCCGCCGAGGCCGCCGCCAAGGCGGAGAAGGAGGCCAAGGCCAAGGCCGAGGCCGCCAAGAAGAAGGCGGAGGAGGAGGCCGCGAAGAAGGCCGAGGCCGAGCGTCTCGCCCAGCTGGCCAAGCAGTACACGCTGCCGACCTCGTCGTACACCATCTCCTCCACGTTCGGCCAGGCCGGCGCCTACTGGTCCTCCGGCCAGCACACCGGCCTCGACTTCGCCGCCCCCACGGGCACGCTGATCAAGGCGGTCCACACCGGCACGATCACCTCCGCCGGCTGGGACGGCTCCTACGGCTACAAGACCGTGCTGACCCTCGAGGACGGCACCGAGATCTGGTACGCCCACCAGTCCTCCATCAGCGTCAGCGTCGGCCAGAAGGTCAACACCGGCGATGTGATCGGCCGCGTCGGCTCCACCGGCAACTCCACCGGTGCCCACCTCCACCTCGAGGTCCACGCCGGCGGCTCCTCCTCCGGCATCGACCCGATGGCGTGGCTGCAGAGCAAGGGCCTCACCCCCTGATCTCCGCCACCCCCTGAACCCTGCCGCTCCTGAACCCCGGCAGTCCCGACGACGACCCCCCGACGTCAGGGCTGCCGGTCAGGTGTTTCCGGGGCCCTTCGCCCTTCGTTCGGATCCGTCAGAAGCGGTGGGCGTCGGAGCCGTAGGCGGGATAGGGATGCCCGTAGGGCGGGCTTCCGTGCGCGGGATGCCCGTACGGCGGATGCCCGTACGCCCCGTGCACCGGCCACGGAGCGGGAGCGACCGGAACCGGCGGTGCGGTGAGACGGGCCGCGTGGTCCAGGGCCGGACGCGCCGCACCCCGCCGGTGCCACAGCTCCAGCAGCAGCTCCCGTTCCCGGGTGACGAAGTCCGCCCCGGCCCGCCCCAGCCGGCCGCGGTGCCGCAGGAACGCCAGCGAGGTGGCGTACGCCTCGTACTGCGCGACCGCCCGCGCCGCCGGCTTCCCGCCGTACCGGCGCGCGTACTGCCGGGCGAGGCGCCGCGCCCGCATCGAGCCCAGGGCGAACGGCTCCGCCGGGGTGAGCCAGCCGGCCACCGCGTACGCGGGCAGCTCCGTCCGGACGGTCCGCAGCTCACGCTGCCGCGTCCACACCACCAGCCAGGTCAGCAGCCCGAACGCCGGCACCATGAACGCCGCATACACCGCGATGAAACCGTACTGGCCCAGGGTGGTCGAGCCGTTCCACAGGGCGTGCATGCCCATCGCGAGGAGCAGACCGCACCACGGGAGCAGCGCGCGCCGGACCCGCTGCCGGTCCGTGGACAGCGCGGCGATGCCGAAGCCGATCCCGGTGAGCACGGTGAACAGGGGGTGCGCGAACGGTGACATGACGATCCGCACGAAGAAGGTCGCCGCGGTGACCGAGGCCATGCCGCTGTCGCCGGTGAGCTGGTCGGTGCCGAAGGCGGTGCCGAGATAGAGGATGTTCTCGGTGAAGGCGAAGCCGGTGGCGGTGACCCCGGCTATCACCACGCCGTCGAGAATCCCGGTGAAGTCGCGTCTGCGGAACAGGAAGACCAGGAGGACGGCCGCGGCCTTCGCGGACTCCTCCACGACCGGGGCTATGACGGTCGCCCCCAGCGTGTCGGCGCCGGTCGGGTCGGCGGTCGCCGTCGCTATCCACTGCGTGGCGAAACTGTTCGCCACGATCGCTATCAGTGCCGCCGCACACGCACCCCAGGCGAAGGAGAACAGCAGGTTCCGCCAGGGGCCCGGCTCCACCCGGTCCAGCCAGCGGAAGGCGGCCATGAGCAGCGGCACGGGGAGGACGGCGAGACCCAGTCCGACCAGGAATCCCTGGGTTCCCGTCTGCTCGCGGACCAGGGCGAGGATCACCAGACCGGACAGTGTGAGCAGGGTGGTCAGTGCGCCGTACCGCACCCAGGGCCGCTGCCACCAGTGTGCGGGCCCCAGCGTTCCGCCGGAGGCTTCGCCGGGGTGCGTCGGGTACGGAGGGCTGGTGGCCACGGGATCGACCCTAACGAGGGAGGGGCAGGACTGCGTGCGGGCTCGGGTCCGGCCTCGGGACTACTCCTGAGCCTGGTGCCCGGTCCGCTCCTCGTGCGGTACGCGGCGGAAGAGCAAGTCGTTCACGACATGACCCTTGTCCAGTCCCTGGCCCTCGAAACGGGTGCGCGGACGGAACTCGGGACGTGACGCGAAACCGCCGTCCGCCTGCGTGTTCTCGAAGGCGGGGTGCGCGGTGAGCACCTCGAGCATCTGCTCCGCGTAGGGCTCCCAGTCGGTGGCGCAGTGCACGACCGCCCCCGGCTGCAGCCGGGTCGCGGCGAGGGTGAGGAACTCCGGCTGGATCAGCCGGCGCTTGTGGTGCCGCTTCTTGGGCCACGGGTCGGGGAAGTAGACGCGCAGCCCGTCCAGGGAGTCCGGGGCCAGCATCTCGCGCAGCAGGATGATCGCGTCGCCGTTGCCGACCCGGACGTTGGTCAGCCCCTGCTGGTCGGCGAGGTTCAGGAGATTGCCCTGGCCGGGGGTGTGGACGTCCACGGCGAGGATGTTGGTGGCCGGATCGGCGGCGGCCATCGCCGCGGTGGCCTCGCCCATGCCGAAGCCGATCTCCAGGACGACCGGATTGCCGTTGCCGAAGAACGCGGCGAGGTCCAGCGGGCCGCTGCCGTCGATGTCGAAACCCCACCGGGGCCACAGCCGCTGCAGGGCGTCCGCCTGTCCGGCGGTGACACGGCTGCGGCGCGGCTGGAAACTGCGGATCCGCCGCTCGAAATGCGACCCGGCCGGGTCGGCCTTCGGCCCGTCCGGGAACCGCGGCTCGCCCTTGGCCCGGGTACGGCGGATCGACACACCGGGCGTGGGTGCGGAGTGCGGTGCTTCGGGGGTGCTCACGGAGTCAGACACAGTGCTTCGATTTTACGGGGGCGCGGCGGGCGGACGTCGTGCTCTCACCGCCCGTCCGGCGTGAGCTGCGCCATCGCCCGCCGCGCGATCTCCCGTCCGATCGGCAGGGACGCCGTCGCCGCGGGAGAGGGCGCGTTCAGCACGTGCACCGCGTGGGGGGCCTCCTGGATGAGGAAGTCGTCGGCGAGGGTGCCGTCCCGCAGGACCGCCTGCGCTCTCACCCCGGCCGCCGTCGGCACGAGGTCGTCCTCCCGCACGGCGGGCAGCAGCCGGCGCACCGCCCGGGCGAAGGCCGCTTTGGACAGCGACCGGTGCAGTTCCCCGGTGCCGTACCGCCAGTGGCGGCGGGCCAGCTGCCAGGAGCCCGGCCAGGAGAGGGTCGCCCCCAGCTCGCGCGGGCGCACCGTGCGCCAGTCGTATCCCTCGCGGGCGAGCGCCGGTACCGCGTTGGGGCCGACGTGGACACCGCCGTCGACGCCCCGGGTGAGGTGGACACCGAGAAAGGGGAACGCCGGGTCGGGGACCGGGTAGACCAGGCCGCGCACCAGCTCCGGTCTGGCCAGCTCGTAGTACTCGCCGCGGAACGGCACGATCCGGGCACCGGGCTCGTCACCGGTGCGCCGTGCGATCTCGTCGCAGTGCAGACCAGCGCAGTTCACCAGCACCCGGCCGCGGACGATGTCGCCGCCGGCTGTCAGGACGGCGACTCCCCGGCCGGGACGGCGGTCGACGCGGACGACCCGTGCCCCGTAGCGGATCTCCGCGCCGGACGTCTCCGCGAGCCGGCGGGCGACCGCGGCGAAGTCGCAGATGCCGGTGGTGCCGACGTGGAGGGCGGCCAGGCCGTCGGCCTCCGGCTCGTACTCCGCGATCTGCGCGCCGCACAGTTCGCGCACCGCGATGCCGTTCTCCCTGCCGCGCTGGGCCAGGGCGTGCAGGCGGGGGAGCTCTTCGCGGGCCGTGGCGACGATCAGCTTGCCCGTCACGGCGTGCGGGATGTCGTACTCGGCGCAGAACTTGACCATCTCCGCGGCGCCCTGCACCGCGTAGCGCGCCTTCAGCGAGCCGGGGCGGTAGTAGATGCCGCTGTGGATGACGCCGCTGTTGCGGCCCGTCTGGTGCCGGGCCGGGCCCGGCTCCTTCTCCAGCACCGTCACCCGCGTGCCCGGGGCCGCGCGGCCGATCGCGTACGCCGTCGACAGGCCGACGATCCCGCCGCCGACCACCAGCACGTCACAGTCGTACGAGCGCGCCACCACCTGCGTCACCTGCACCACCTCCCGCATCCGATAGTGCACTGCGCCACTGACAACAGCGCACTGCCTGCGCCTGACAACGGCCGCACCTCCGGTGGGGTCAGGCCGTCGTCATCAGCAGCGGGCGGGCGCGTTCGCGCAGTTCCACCACGCGGGGTTCGTCGCCGTACGGCTCGAGACGGTGCAGCAGGTCCTTGACGTACTCGGTGGTGCGGGCGGACGAGATCCGGCCTGCCACCTCCACCGCGCGGACGCCCTGCTCACAGGCCGCGTCCAGGTTGCCCGACTCCAGTTCGGCGACCGCCGAGACGACGAGACGCAGTCCGTGCGAGCGCACGAACTCCTCCGTCGGCCTGGACAGCGCCTGCTCGGTGAAGCGGCGGACCTGGCGGGGTGCCTTCAGATCGCGGTAGCACTCCGCCGCGTCGGCGGCGAAGCGGTCGTAGGAGTAGAAGCCGAGCCAGGTCGGGTCGCTGTCGCCGGGGCGGGAGCGCTCCAGCCAGCTCTCCGCCGACTTCAGGGCCGCCCCGGCGGCCTGCGCGTCCCCCGCGCGCGCGTGTGCGCGCGCCTCGACGAGCCGGAAGAAGCTCAGGGTGCGGGCGGTGGCCAGTCCCCGGTTGCGCTCCAGCGCGGCCTGGGCGAGGTCCACGCCCTCGTCGCCGAAGCCACGGTAGGTCGCCTGGAGGGACATCGATGCGAGTACGTAGCCGCCCAGGGGGACGTCGGCCGCCGCGCGGGCCAGGCGCAGCGCCTGGATGTAGTACCGCTGGGCCGCCTCCTGCTGGCCGGTGTCGAAGGCCATCCAGCCGGCCAGACGGGTCAGTTCGGCCGCGGCGCCGAAGAGCGAGCGGCCGACGTCGTCGGAGTAGGAGCCGAGCAGCAGCGGAGCCGCCTCGACCCTGAGACATTCGGGGACCATCGACGAACGCCAGTCGCCGCCGCCGTACTTGGAGTCCCAGCGCCGGGCGTCCTCGGCGGCCTCCCGCAGCTTCTGCACATCGCTGTGGCCGACTTTGAGCGGTGCGCCGGAGCCGTCGGCGGGGCTCACCTCCCGCGCGACCGAGCTGTCGGCCGGGGTTATCAGCCAACGCGAGGCGGGCGTTGCGTATGCGCTCACTGCGAACGAACCGGCGAGAGACTGCCAGATGCCGCCGGAGCCGGCTCTGCGGCCCGCGAGGTCCAGCCGGTACAGCTCCGTCGCGGAGCGCACCGCCTGTCCCACGTCACGGGGGAAGGCGAGGCCCACCTCGGGTGCGGGATCCGCGTCCGCCAGGCCGATCTCGTGGAGCGGCACCGGACGGCCCAGCTTCTGGCCGATGGCGGCGGCGATCAGGTGCGGAGCCGCACCCTGCGGCACCATGCCCTTCGACACCCAGCGCGCCACCGACGTCTTGTCGTAGCGAAGTGTCAGTCCTCGCTGTGCGCCAAGGTCGTTGACGCGCCGCGCGAGGCCTGCGTTGGAGATTCCCGCGAGGGCGAGAACGGCGCCGAGCTTTTCGTTCGGCCCGCGTTGCTCCCTGGACATGCGCCACCCCTCGACACAGACGGCTGCCGCGCTGGCATAACCACGCGGCATTCGTAAACCCAGCGTAGTTCGCCGCATCCCAAGCGTTAAGGGGCATTCTTCCGGATGGCGGGATTGTGGTCCGTACTGAAGTACGGGTCCGATACGCGCAGTTGCGGCGTGCTCCCGTTGTGTGGCCGTGCGCCCGTGCGTGCGCTCTTCTCCGGCCATCTCGGGAGCGGTTCCATGGTTCCTGCGTGGGTCGGCCCGCTGTACTGGATCCAGTGGGCTGGGGGACACCGCCGCCTTCATCCCCGCGGGCGGCGGAACGGTCCGGGAGGCGTGCTCCGTCTCCCGGACTGCGCGACCGCCCAGCGGTGCGCAGAGCATGCACGGAGCGTGTTCGAGTCTGGCCTCACCGCTCCGATTTGGCCGAAAAACGATCCCACTCCTTTGGGTGTATCAGCGCTTCTACCCTGCTAGTTGACGGCGCGTTGGGAGTTTTGGGGGCGCGCTCCGGGGGCGCATTCGCGTCGCAGCGGTGTGGCGCGTTGCGTGGTGACGGCGCCGCACTCTCCTTGCGTCGGGCAGCTGTTCGGGTCGGGGTGCGGCGGCGCGCGAGGGTGGGTGTATCCGCCGGGGCGCATTCGACGGAGCACATACGGCTCCGGCACCCTTCCTGAGCGCCTCCTTCGTGGCAGCATGGGGAACCGGTTCGTACGGTGCACTGGTTGTCCACAGCCTGTGGAGGCGGCGATGCGGTGGTTGGTGGGATGGAGCAGCACCGCCGCGGGAGCCATGGGGTTCGGCCCCACCGGCTCCGCCGGCGCCACCGGAACCGACGGGGAGACCGTCCACCCGGTGGGATCCCAGCTGCTGTGGGGCGACCCCGACCCGCTGTGGGCGGTCGGCGACTGGCGCCCCGACGAGGTCCGGGTGGTCAAGGCCGACGATCAGACCCGAATCGCCGTCCTCGGCACCTGCGGGGCCTCCGACGAGCAGCTGCGCGTCGCGCTGTTCGCCGCGCGGGGCGGGGCGCTGCGGCACCTGACCGCCTGGGCGGGGAGCTACACGGCCGTGGTCCAGGTGGGGCGCCGGGTCACCGTCTGCGGCGATCTCGCCGGAGCCCGGCCGGTCTTCCACACCCCCTGGGCGGGCGGGACGGCCTACGCCACCGCCGCGCTGCCGCTCGCCGACCTCATCGAGGCCAACCTCGACTTCGGGCACCTCGCGGCGCTGCTCGCCGCGCCCGACGTACCCGCCGCACTGCACGACTCCACGCCGTACGACGGCGTGAAGCGCATCCCGCCGGGGCATGCGCTGATCCTCCGCGCGGGGGCGCGCGAGATCGCCGGGTACGAACCCGTCGCCTCGCTCGCCGTCGCCGCGCCGACCGCCGATCCCGACCGGGCCGTGGACGCCGTGCGCGACGCACTGGTCGAGGCCGTACGGACCCGGCTCGCCGCTCCTCGGCACGTTCCGGGCGCCGACATCGATCCCGGGCCCGTGCCGGGGATGGGGCCCGCCGAGCGGCGCGCGGCCCGGGGGACTCCGGTGCCGGGGATCGGGGCGGATCTGTCCGGCGGGCCGGCGTCCGGGGCGCTGGCGCTGCTGGCGGCGGGGCTGCCGGGGATGCCGGGGACCGTGCTGGGGCACGGCACGGGGGCCGGGGAGCGGCTGCTCGCCGTCACCTTCAACGATCTCGCGGTGGGCGGGGCCGCAGGGGGGCGCGACGAGGGCGAGTTGGAGCGGGCGGGGGCGCTGGCCGCCAATCCGCGGCTGCACCATGTGGTCGTGGCCGGTGAGGAGTCGACGCTTCCGTACGTCGAGCTCGACGGGCCGCTGACGGACGAGCCCGGGCCCTCCCTGGTGACCGCGGCGCGGCACCGGGCGCGGCTGGCGGCGGGGAGCGCGGACCACTTCACGGGGTACGGGGCGAAGCAGGTGCTGGACGCGCACCCTGCGCGGCTCGCCGATCTGCTGATGGACCGCAAACGGCGACACCTCGTGCGGCCGGTCGCCGCGCTGGCGAAGGCCGACGGGTCCGTGATGGTGCCGGCGCGGGTGTATGCGGCGGCGCGGCGGCTCGCGCGCACGCCGTACCGGGCGGGTCTCGAGAGCCTCGCGGAGCGGCTGCTGCACCGGCGGCTGGACGACGACGGGCCGGGCGCGGCGGATGCCTCGCTGGCCGCGCTGACCTGGGGGAGACCCGGGCCGGCGGCGCGGTGGCTGACCGGTGAGGCGCTGGCTGAAGTATCGGTTCGCCTCCAGGCGTCGACGCGGCGGTCGGACGTGGGGCCGGGGCAACGGCCGGGGGACTTCCGGGCGCGGGCGGCGCTGGCTCGGCACGCGGCGGATCTGCGGGTGCTGGAGCAGGCGGCGGAGATCCGCTCCCAGCGGTTGCATGCGCCGTTCCTCGACAACCAGGTGGTGCGGGCGTGCCGGGCGCTGCCGGAGGCGCTGCGGGTGCAGCCGGGGGCGCGGGCGTCGATCCTGCGGTCGGTGCTGGAGGGGGCGGGGGTGCGGGAGCTGCCGGCGGGGTGGGGGGCGCCGGGCGCGGCGACCTCGGCGGCCGCGGCGCGGACGGGGTTGCGGGTGGCGGCGGGTTCGCTGATGTCGCTGTTCGACACGCCGTTGCTGGCGGAGGCGGGGCTGGTCGAGGCGCGGGTGGTGCGGAAGGCGCTGCGGGGGGCTGCGGAGGGTGAGCCGCTGCCGTTGGACGGGCTTGCGGATCTGGTCGCCCTGGAGGTGTGGCTGCGGCGGTTGCTGGCTCGCCGGGGGACCTGCTGGACGGGCACGCCTGCGCGGCAGCGGGCGGTGCCGGGGGGTATCGCCCCTCAGCGGGGCGCGTTGGGCGCGGGGGCGGCGGGCACGCGCTGACACCTCCGGTGGGGGTGCGCGTAGCGCCCACGGTGGGTGGGTGGTGCGGGGCCGGGCCGGGGGTGTCCGTCCTCGGACTGGCGCGATGGGGTTTTCTGGTGGGGGTGCGGGGTGCTGACGCGCCAGCCACTGCGGGCGGACACCCCCGTCCCGTCCCCTCCTCGCCGTCGGCGGCATACCTGCGCCCACCATGGTCCGCGCTGCGCGTCGTACGCGGCTGCGGCCTGCCGCCGTTCCGCGGCCACCGCCGCGATCCGCGGGCAGTCGTGCCTCCCCCAGTGCCTTAAGGGCCTGGGAGGCACCCCGTCGGCGCCGGGCTGCGCAGACACCCCCGGCCCACACCCACGCGGGCAGTTCTCAGGCGCCGGGTTCGTCCAGAGGCCCCGGCCCACGCCAGCGCAGCGCTCCTGCGAGGACGCGGCTGCGCAACTCACCCCCGGCCGGCATCCCGGGTTGCCGAACCGACGTTCACGCCGGGCGTGAGCGCAGACCCTCCAGCAGGATGTCCAGCAACCGCGCCGACGCCGCCGCCTGCTGCGCCGCATCCGGCAAGGACGGTGCCGCCGTGGCTATCACCAGCAGCACGTCCGACACGGACACGTCCGGCCGCAGCTCCCCCGCCGCACGGGCCCGCTCCACCAGCTGCCCCACGACATCCAGCAGCTGCGCGGCCCCCGCGTCGTCCTCCGCCGCCGCGCTCACCGGCTGCTCCGGCACCAGCCGCAGCTCACCCGTCGTCTGCGTCCGCTGCTGCGGAAGCCGCGCGTGCTCCGGCAGACCGCGCTCCTCGGCGACACCCACCCGCAGCACCTGCGGCGGCAGCAGCCGGCCCGCTCCGGAGGCGACCGAGGTGCGCAGGAAGCGGGACAGCGCCGACCACGGCTCGTCCTCCTGGCCCAGCGCCGCGCGTGCCTGCTCGGTCAGCCGGGAGGTCTCCTCCTCGGCGATCCGCCGGACCAGGACGTCCTTGCTCGGGAAGCGCCGGTACACCGTGCCCACACCGACCCGTGCCCGGCGTGCCACGTCCTCCATCGGCGCTCCGTAGCCCAGCTCGCCGAACACCTCACGCGCCGCGCGCAGCACGTGCTCCAGATTGCGCTGGGCGTCCACGCGCAGCGGCGTCGTGCGCGCGCCGTCCGCGCGCGTGCTGCCCGCGGGTGCGCTCAGCGTGCCGCCGGCCGCGACAGTGGAAGACCAATGAGAGTCCTGAACATGCATATGTATTCCCCCGGTAATGACGTCTCCCCCCGGAGACTTCTCCCCGCCATTGATGCCCGGGGTGTGGAACCGGCTCTGGTGGTCGGTTCCGCCCGTCACGGATCCGGTGAGCTCGTCTCCTGCACCCCGTCGACACACGAACATAGTTGAGAGGGGGTCAATTCAGAAGGGGCAGGTTCCGCACGGAGCGCCCCTCGATCGGAGCACGAGTCGTATACGTCCTGAATGTACCCCGGGGTGAATGCGGTTCCATGCCGGTTGACCTGCGCGTATGTGGGTGATGTCGGAGAATCGGCCAACCCCGGGGACGGGGACGTCCGGTCACACAATTCGTCGAGGCTGTGGACAAACGCAAGCGGCGGGTGCGTCATGGGATGGTGAAGGAACGTGCGCGCATTCTCGTTGTCGGCGGCGGCTACGTCGGGATGTACACGGCCCTGCGTCTCCAGCGGAAGCTGAAACGGGAACTCGGGCGGGGCGAGGCCGAGATCACGGTCGTCACCCCGGACCCGTACATGACGTACCAGCCCTTTCTGCCCGAAGCGGCCGCCGGTGCGATTTCTCCTCGCCATGTCGTCGTACCGCTGCGTCGTGTTCTCGACCGGTGCCGCATCATCATCGGCGAGGCCACCGGAATCGACCACGCGAAGCGCACCGCCACCATCAGCACCCTCGCCACCGAGGAGGAGGGGACGGGAGGGCGGCAGCTCGTCTACGACGAGCTGGTGCTCGCCCCCGGTTCCGTGGCGCGCACGCTGCCCGTTCCGGGGCTCGCGGAACACGCCGTCGGCTTCAAGACCGTCGAAGAGGCCATCGGCCTGCGCAACCACGTGCTGGAGCAGATGGACATCGCCTCCTCCACGCGTGACCCCGGCCTTCGGGACGCCGCCCTGACGTTCGTCTTCGTGGGCGGCGGTTACGCGGGGGTCGAGGCGCTCGGTGAGCTGGAGGACATGGCCCGCTACGCCGCGCGGTACTACCACAACATCCGGCCCGAGGACATGAAGTGGATCCTCGTCGAGGCGTCCGGGCGGATCCTGCCCGAGGTCGGGGAGGAGATGGGGCGGTACACCGTCACCGAACTGCGCCGGCGCAACATCGACGTCCGCCTCGAGACGCGACTGGAGTCCTGTGCCGACCGCGTCGCCGTCCTCAGCGACGGGTCACGCTTTCCCACGCGCACGGTCGTGTGGACCGCCGGCGTCAAGCCGCATCCCGTCCTCGCCGCCACCGATCTGCCACTGAACGGGCGAGGGCGGCTGAAGTGCACCGCCGAGCTGGCCGTGGACGGGGCCGCGCACGCGTGGGCCGCCGGGGACGCCGCCGCCGTTCCCGACGTCACCGCGCGGGAGGCGGGGCGGGAGTGCGCTCCCAACGCGCAGCACGCGCTCCGCCAGGCGCGGGTCCTCGGGGACAACGTCGTCCACTCCCTGCGGGGCGAACCCCTGGAGACGTACGCCCACAAGTACGCCGGTTCCGTCGCCTCCCTGGGACTGCACAAGGGCGTCGCCCAGGTGTACGGGCGCAAGCTCAAGGGCTACCCCGCCTGGCTCATGCACCGGACCTACCACCTCAGCCGGGTCCCGACCTTCAACCGGAAGGCACGGGTGGCTGCCGAGTGGACCCTCGCTGGGCTCTTCAAACGGGAGATCGTCTCCCTGGGATCACTCGAACACCCCCGGGCGGAGTTCGAACTGGCGGCCGGTGGAAAGCCTTCTCAAGACCCCCCGCGCAACTCGAAGGGGTCGTCCTGACCGGACGCAGGAACTCCAGCGGCAGGCCCGGCGTCTGACGGATGTCGGCCCGGTCGGCACCCTGCCAGACTGGTCCACCACCGTGGGCGGGCCACCGCTCACCCCGGTGCGGCCCCCGGGGCCCCGGCCGGTCCCGGTTTCCGGCCGCCGACAACTACACGAGGCAAGGATTCGTGAACTTCACGCGCTGGAGCGCCCGGCTCCCCGGAACGCAGCGCCGCGCCGCAGCGCGGACCGAGCAGACGGTCTCCCCGGACCGGCGGGGAGAGGGCTCCGTGCCCGCGGCCCGCGCCGAACAACTCACCGATGACGCCCGGACCGTGCCCGCCGTCGACGAGCTCGGAGTGCGCGAGGTCCTGGACCGCGTCCCCTCCCTCGTCGCCCTGGTCCACGGCCCCGACCACCGCATCGCCTACGTCAACGACGCCTACACGGCGGCCTTCGGCATCCGTCCGCTCGGCGCCCCCGCGCGCGGAGCACTCCCCGAACTCGACGAACTCGGCCTGCTGCCCCTGCTCGACCAGGTCCTGCGCAGTGGCAAGCCCCGCACGGTGAAGTCCCGCAAGGCCCCCGACGGCCGCTCCTACACCTTCACCTGCACCCCGGTCGCCGAGGGCGACGGCAGGGGGGTGCTCATCTTCGCCACCGACGTCACCGACCACGCCGAGGCCGCCGAACGCCTGCGCGCCAGCGAGCGCCGGCAGCGCGAGACCGCCGTCACCCTCCAGCGCTCCCTCCTGCCGCAGGAGCTCGAGGAGCCCGACGACCTGCGCATCGCCGCCACCTACCACCCCGGCGGCACCGAGGCCGCCGTCGGCGGCGACTGGTACGACGTGATCACCCTGGGCGGCGGCCGCACCGCCCTGGTCATCGGCGACGTCATGGGCCGAGGGGTGCGGGCGGCGGCGGTCATGGGACAGCTCCGTACGGCCGTACGGGCCTACGCGCGGCTCGACCTCCCGCCGCACGAAGTCCTCCAACTGCTCGACGGCCTCGCCATGGAGATCGACGCCAACCAGATCGCCACCTGCACCTACGCCATCCACGATCCCAACGAGGGCCGCCTGGTGTACGCCTCCGCCGGCCACCTGCCCATCCTGGTCCGCGACGAGAACGGCACCGTCCGGCGCGCCGACGAACCGACCGGCCCTCCGCTCGGCACCGGCGGCTGGATGCACGCGTCCGGCTCGGTCCCCCTCGGCCCCGGCTCCACCGCCGTCCTCTACACGGACGGCCTGGTCGAACGGCGGAACGAGGACCTGGACGAGGGCATCGCCGCCCTGGAGCGTGCCCTGGCCGGAGCCACCGGCAGCCCCCAGGTCGTCTGCGACCGGCTGGTCCGCTCGGCCGGTGTGACGCCGGATCACGACGACGACGTCGCCGTCCTGGTCCTCCAGCATCCCGCCCGGGGCGGAGCCGAGGGCGAGCTCTTCCGCAACGCCGCGCTGGAACTGCTCGGCGGAGTCGAAGCGGCGCCACGCGCGCGTGCCTTCGCCTCGGGCGTGCTGACCAGCTGGCGCTTCCCCGCCGAACTGCACGACCTGGGAGTGCTGGCGACCAGCGAACTCGTCGCCAACTCCCTGCAGCACGGCACGCCTCCCATGCGCCTGCGGCTGCGCCGCACCGACCGCCGGCTGATCATCGAGGTCACCGACGGCGACGACCACCTGCCGAGGCGCCGCCGCGCGGAACCCGGGGACGAGTCCGGCCGGGGCATCGCGATCGTCGCCACGATCGCCTCCGGCTGGGGCAGCAGACGCACCCCGGGCGGCGGCAAGGCCGTCTGGTGCGAGTTCCTGCTGCCGAAGCCGTCGAAGGCGCAGAGGGCGCTCGGCTCCGGCTCGTAGGACGTCACTGTGGCGCGCGGACTCAGGCGTGGGCCGGAGCCTGCCCCGCCGCGGCGCCGCCCTGTGCCACCACGCGGCTGCGTGCCGCCGAGGGGTGGTTCTGCACGTCCGTGAGCTGCCTGCCCAGCCGCACGGCCAGCACGGTGATGCCGAGCGAGAACAGCAGGAAGACCACGATGTACGGCGCGTGCAGCGAGGCACCCAGCGGACCGCCCACCGCCGGCCCCACGGCCAGCGCGAGCTGCTTCACCAGAGCGAAGGCGGAGTTGTACTGTCCGGCCATTCCGGTCGGCGAGAGATCGGCCACCAGGGGCGCGAGCGTCGGCGACAGCATCGCCTCCCCGAGCCCGAACAACGCGTACGTCGAGACGAACGCGGCGGTCGCCATCGTCTGGCTCCCGTTCCCCAGCCCCGCGTATCCGGCCACGGCCCACGCCACGGCCCAGATCAGACCCACGGACGCGATCACGCGCGACCGCTTGCGCCGCTCCACGAACCGCAGCACCGCGAACTGCGCCACCACGATCACCAGCGTGTTCGCGGCGAGCGCCGTCCCCAGCGCGGAGGTCGAGATGCCGGCGGCCTCGACGCCGTACGCGGCCAGCCCGGACTCGAACTGTCCGTAGCAGGCGAAGAACAGCACGAAGCCCAGCACACAGAGCTGCACCATGGCCCGGTTGCCCAGCAGCTGCTTCCAGCCCGCCTTGGCCGACTGCTGCGGTGCGTCCGTGATGCGCGGCGAGTGCGGCATCCGCACGGTCGCCATCACCACGACCAGCAGCAGGAAGATCGCCGCCTCGAGGGAGAACAGGAGAGTGAAGGAGCCGGCTTTCGTCGGGTCCACGAGATGACCGCCGATGAGTCCGCCGACGCCGAGCCCGAGGTTCTGCAGGAAGAACTGCATGGCGAACGCCCGGGACCGGGTCTCCGTGGTGGAACAGTCCACGATCATCGTCGCGAGCGCCGGCTGCATCACGGCCTGCCCGGCACCGAGCGCCGACGCCGACAGCAGCACCGCCGTCGCACCGTTCGACAGCCCCAGGCTCAGCGCGCCGACCGCGGCCGTGACGAGGGCGGCGAGCAGCACCGGCAGCGGACCCCGCCGGACGATCGCCCGCCCGGCGAAGGGAAGCACGATCAGCGCGGCCACGGCGAAGACGGCGAGCACGAGACCCGCCGTCATGGCCCCCAGCCCTCGCACCTGCGCCACATAGACGTACAGATACGGAACCGTGAAGCCCAGCCCGAAAGCGCTGAGTGCGTTACCCACGTGGATCCGGCGCATCGCTGCGCCCCTCGCCCTGGTCACGTTCACCTCTCTCACTAGTTAGACGTGAAGACTTAGAAGCTAAAGTTCGAGGCTAAAGAGTACACAGAGAAGGACTTCAAGGCAAAGAAGAGTCATGCCATACTGCGGGCATGGGCGACACCTCCGGCCTCGGCGAGCCGACACTCGAAGAGCAGATCGCCGCGTACCAGCGCGAGTTCCAGGACCTCGACCCCCAGGTCGAGAAGATCGTCAACGCGCTGTCACGGCTGAACCGCCGGATGAACGTCGCCTACGGCCGTCAGACCGCCGAGCTCGGCATCAGCAACGCCGACTGGGAGGTTCTCAAGGCCCTCGTCCTCTCCGGCGCCCCGTATCGCATGGGTCCCAGTGACCTCGCCAAGCGGCTGGGCCTCACTCCGGCCGCCATGACCCACCGGATCGACCGCATGGTCGCCGAGGGGCTGGTCACCAGAGAAAGGGACGAGACCAACCGGGTCCGCGTGATCGTTGAGCTCACCCCGGCCGGCCGGGAGAAGTGGCAGGAGGCCATGCGCCTGGCCACCGTCTTCGAGGGGGACCTCCTTCAAGATCTCGACCCGGACGAGAGGGCGACCCTCGGCGAGATCCTCACCCGGCTGCTGCGCCGGGTGGAGGACGCCCAGCCGGACGCCGGTGGACGCCTCACTGACCTGGACTGAAAGATCTTGAAGAACTTCGCCGGGGGCGGTTGACAGTCGTCTTGCCGATCCGTAGAGTTCTTCGGGTTGCCACGGGGCCGTAACGGTTCTGCGGCAGCACCTCCCGCCGCGAATGCGGCACTCAAAACCCCAGCACGACCTCCCAGTGGGAACGATTTCGGCATGCCCGAATTCGATTTCACAGCCCCGATTTGGGAAACACGGAGAGAGCCGCTAAGGTTTGAGACGTCGGAACGGCCCAACGGCCGGGAAGGCAAACCCCGCTGACTGGGGGTCAGGTCGAGAAAAGGATCTGATAGAGTCGGAAACACCGAAGGGAAGCGCCCGGAGGAAAGCCCGAGAGGGTGAGTACGAAGGAAGCGTCCGTTCCTTGAGAACT